>JAEXCN010000556.1 GCA_023402175.1 Pseudomonadota bacterium
GCCGTACTTCTCGCAAGGGATCCCGCAGTACGAGGAGTTCTCTTCAGGAATGCACACCTCGTGAGGGGCACACTTGATCGCGCAGCCGCCACAATTGTTTGGATCCGTCGCAAGATCTTCGACTTCACAGCCGTTCGATTCGCACACCTTGGTAGGAAGATCTCCGTCGCAGTCGGCCGTGCCTCGCCTGCATCGGAGCTGTCCGCACTCACCGTTCCCGCATCCGTACCGAGTTTGAGGCGGGAGCGGGCTGCAAGGATTGGGAACGGGAATATCGTTGCAGCGTATTCCGCACTTGCCACAGTTGTTGTCGTCGGTCAGCGGATCGACACACCTACCGCCGCAGGCGATCTTGCCGGTGGGGCATCCACATTTGCCGGCGACACACGGCGTGTCCCCCGCGCAGACGTTTCCGCAGGTGCCACAGTTGTTCGGGTCGCTGTAGACGTCGACCTCGCAGCCATCGTCGATCTTGCCATTGCAGTTGCTCCAGTGCCTCGGAGTGCCGAACACGAGCGTCGAGAAACATTGAAGCTCGCATGCACCATCCACACACTGCGAGATCATGTGGAAGGGGTCGTACGTCAGGCAGGCATTGCCGCACGCTCCACAATTGGCATTGTCGCGCAGGAGGTTGACTCCGCATTTGTGTGACGCGGAGCCAGCCGCTCCAGACAGGCAGGTGGCAAACCCGTCCGGGCACTCGGTGCCGATGCAGGTGGGCGTGGAGCTCGCCTCGACCGCTCCGTCCAAGCCGCTGTCCGGGGACCATGTGAGCGGCCCCGGAGTCCCGGAATCGGATTCGGAAACGACCGGCCGAGGCTCGGCTGCACATGCCGCAGCCGCCACCAGGAGCGTGCCCAGCGCCCAGAAGTGTCTCTTCATCGCAATGGAAGACGTCTTGGCTCGAGGACCAAGCATCGAGCCAAGGCACTAGAATGATGTCCTCGCGGTAAGTGCACCGAGCCGGGCCGTTTGATCTCCCGAAATCGATTCGGTGGAAGATTTCAATCACGCCCGTCGGATCCGCATCCACGCTCGGCTCGAACCGCCGAAGCCCGGGCTGACCTCTACGACGGTCCGCGAAGGGCCACCCCGCTGAAGCTCAGGCGCGACGTTGCCGTCCGTATCGGAGGGGGCGTGGCAAGTCGTCGCGCCCCCAGGCCGAGCGCAGGCACGTCGGCTAGTATCGCGCCAGTTTGAAGCTCACCGTGGATCTGCACGAGGGAACACAACGCACCGGGCGCATGACCGAAGGCGTTAGCGTGTCGGCATCTGGTGCGCGCCCGAAGCGAGCCGCCGAGGCGTCCCCAACGACCATCACGCTCGCCTGGATCGTCCGACTACGCTGGTGGGCCGTTCTCGGCCAGGCGACGACGATCGCTGTCGCCATCGTCGGTCTCGGTCTCGACGACCTGCCTATCGTTCCGCTCTCGCTCCTCGTCGCCACGACCGTCGCGTCGAACCTCGGGCTCGCCTTCTGGCTCAGACGCGTCGAGGATGTTTCGGCACGCACGATGGGCCTCGTGCTCGGCGCCGACACGCTGCTGCTCACCGGTCTCCTTCATTGTTCCGGCGGACCGTCGAACCCCTTCAGCGTGCTCTACCTCGTTCACGTCACGCTCGCCGCGCTCGTGCTCGGAATGCGCTGGGCCGCGGGCATCGTTGCGCTCTCGGCGCTCTCCTATGCGGCGCTCTTCTTCTGGCACGTCCCCATCGCCGGGATGGCGCATGCCCACCACGGTGGCTCCGCGTTCTCGATCCACCTGCAAGGAATGTGGATCGCCTTCACGGTGGCGGCCTCGCTCATCGGGTACTTCGTCGCTCGCGTCGCGGGTGCCCTTCGAGCACGCGAGGCCGATCTCGCGAAAGCACGAGCCCTTGCGGCGCGCACGGAGAAGCTCGCATCCCTCACGACACTCGCCGCTGGCGCAGCCCACGAGCTCGGAACACCACTCGCCACGATCGCGGTCGCGGCCAAGGAGCTCGAGCGACTCGTTCGCCACGAGCCCGACGAAGCCGTGAGCGATGCTCTGTTGATCCGAACCGAGGTCGACCGCTGCCGCGCCATCGTCCAGCGCATGAGTGCACAGGCCGGCAACACCGTAGGCGAGCTTCCGGAGCCAACCACGGCCGAGGCGGTGTTCCGCCGATGCGTCGCTCGCCTCAGCGTCGAAGCGACGGCACGCGTGGTGCTCGCGAACGCCGAGCCCCATGCGTTTGCGTGCCCTTCAGAGGGTCTCGTTCAAGTGCTTCTGAGCCTCGTCCAGAACGGACTCCAGGCGACACGGGCGACTGGCGGCACCGTGGTGCTTTCGTCGAGTGAAACCGCCGAGGTGGTTCGACTCGTCGTCGAGGACTCCGGCGTCGGCGTTCCTGCGGGCGCGCTCGAGCGCATCGGCGAGCCCTTCTTCACCACCAAACCGCCGGGCGAAGGAATGGGTCTCGGATTGTTCCTCGCACGCACCTTCGCCGAACGTTGGCGAGGGCAGCTCGCGTTCGATTCGCGCGAAGGCGTCGGCACTCGCGTGGTCGTGGAGCTCCCTCGCCTGACGGAGGCGCAGCATGGCTGACGCAGCGCGCACGGTCCTCGTCGTGGACGACGACACCACGTTCCGCGCGCGCCTCGTCCGTGCCTTCGAGAGCCGCGGCTTCGAGGCGCGCGCAGCAGACGACGGCGAGGCAGCCCTCGACCTGGCGCGCCTCGACAGTCCGGAGCTCGCGGTCGTCGACCTCCGCATGCCGGGGATGTCCGGGCTCGACGTCGTGCGCGAGCTCAAGATCATCGATCCGACGACGAACGTGGTCGTGCTCACGGGGTACGGCAGCATCGCCACCGCGCTGGAGGCGGTACGTCTCGGGGCAACGCATTACCTGACGAAGCCCGCCGACGTCGACGACATCCTCGCTGCGTTCGATCGCGCCCACCGAACGCCGACAGCGACCCTCAACATCGGCCGCGAAGTCCCTTCCCTGGCGCGAACGGAGTGGGAGCACATCAATCGCGTCCTCACCGATTGCAGCGGCAACATCACACAGGCCGCGAAGCTGCTCGGACTTCACCGTCGAAGCCTCCAGCGAAAGCTCTCCAAGTATCCCGTCTCCAAGTGAGCTCGGGCCCTGCCGTTTCACGAGCCTTCAAAAATCGTACGCCACGCCGGCCCCGAAGATCGGTCCTTCACGATGAAAGCCTGCCAGGGCTTGCGCGACGGGGACCTTGGCCGAAAGCACGAAGAGCACGTCCGTCATGGGGCCGAAAAGGATCTCGGACGACGCGAACGCGATGAAGCCGCTCGAATCCCTCTCCGGCCGACGATCCTCGTACGCTCGACCGTCGAGCCTCGCGTCCACGCCCAACCGGAGTGCCAATTCCGGAACCAGCTGCCGCTGCACGGACGCCGTCATCCGCAGCGACGGGCTGGCTCGAAACGACGCCGTCCCGCGAACAGGCGTCGAGCCTTGAGCGCTCGCGTAGAACGACCACGGGCGCGGGAAGAACGCATAGCTGACCCCCAGCATGGGATCCCACGACCGGGTTCCAGGCTGCACCTCGATGGGGAGCTCGCTACCGTCGTCCGCACGCTCGGGCGGCGCCGTCGGAAGCTTGAGCCCCGCGAGCACCGCAAACAGATGTCGCGGAGCGTAAGGGCGATCGGCGAACACGAAGCCCTTCGCTCGAAGCTCGATGTCGCCGAGGCCGACGGTGCGAGACGTCGCACCGCTCACGTAGTCGACAGTTCGATGCAGCACGGGGACCGTCGCCAGGAAGAAGAGGTCGCCGGTCGGAGCCCACGCGAGTTGGCCGTCGAGTCGGGTTTCGGCGAGGTCGATCCGATCGACCCCTTTTTCGCCGATGTGATCGGTTCTGTGCCGTACGTCGAGGGACGCGCGCAATCGATTCTCGAACGGCTTCTCCGTCCCCATCGCGGTCAACGTCGGGTCACCACATCCACATGTGGCGCACGCCAGGGCATCTCGAGCGCGGCTCATGAGGAAGAGGCCGGCGACGAGCGGAAATACCATTACCGAGCGCATGATTCACTCCACGCGCGCGCCGAGCGACCGGCGAACGTTCTCGAGAACCGTTCGAGCCATGCCGCTCTCGTCTTCGGACTGGAAATCGACACCGTCGAACCATCGATCCCCGGCCCTGGTGAGGACGAGTCGAAGACGCGACCGGCCGTCGACGGCGAGTTCCACCTTCGTGAACACGGTCTCCACGTCGAACGATGCTGTGGAAGAGATCGTGAAAGGCCGAGGCCCCTCGTCCGCTCGCGCGTAGGTCCCCGTCAAGAACAGGCTCTTGCCGACCATCGCCGCGTCCGCCGGCAGCCCGCTCGCGTCAGCGTCCGCGGCGCCAATCGCCTGCTTCACGCGGCAATATGCACCTTCCGCAGGATGAATGTCACCACTGGTCGCGTCTGCACCGCTCGGCGCCAAAAGGGATTCGACCACCGGGACTCCCCATCGCGTTGGTGCTCCGGTGACATGCGCAAACGCATCGCGAGCCAACAGCGAATGCCAGACGGACCTCGCCGTCCCGGCCGGACAGCCGAAGATCTCGACCGATTCCGTGGTCAGGTATCCGCGTGTGAGCTCCACGCGAAACCCGAGATCGGTCACGAAACGGCGTGAGCCCCCCTCGAGCTCGGGCGACGACGGTGCGTCGACCACGATCGAGACCGTCACGCCCGGGGTATTCGACACCGAGCATCCGGTCCACGAGATTCCAGTCGCCGCTGCCGTGAGGAGCACCGTCCGAGCCGTCTTCATGGCGCACCCCAGGGGTCGGTAAAGCGAGGATCCGACAGGAACGTCTCGTCCGTCAGGCTCTCGAGGAAGTGGACGAGATCGGCCTTCTCCGCATCGGACACGAGGAACCCATGGAGAAATTCGCTCTTGAGCGGGCTTTTTGCGCCGTCCCCCGCATGGGGCCCACTCTCGACCTTGCGGCCCCCGCGTGCGTAGTGCTCGATGACCTCTTCGAGTGTCGCGATGCTGCCGTCGTGCATGTACGGGCCCGTGACCGCGATGTTGCGCAACGAGGGTGCCTTGAAGCGGCCCATGTCGGCGGGCCGCCCGGACACGTCGATGAGCCCGCGGCTCTCGCGCGGATACGCCCCGAGTCCGTCGAGGTTGTAGAGGGCGGTGTTGTGGAACGCGCTCTCCGCGATGACCGTCCCCTCGTGCGTGACGGAATCGGAGAAATTGAAGCCACCGTGACAGTGAAAGCACTCCGTCTTTTCGGAGAAGAACAGATCTCTCCCTCGTTGCGCCGACTCGGAAAGAGCGCTTCGGTCTCCGCCGTAGGTGAAGCGATCATATGGAGAATTGCCAGTAATCAACGTTCGCTCGAACGTCGCGATGGCCTTCGTCGCGTGGTCCAGCGAGATCGAAGCGTCGTCGGGAAACGCTCGCGCAAAAAGATCCTGGTAGAGGGGCACGTCTCGAAGTCGCGCGAGAACGGCGTCCTCCTGCCCTGCGGCGCCGAGCTCGACCGGTGTTTCGCCGAACAGCGGCAGTAGCGTCTGCTTCTCGAGAGTGCCGACCAGATCATTGGCCCACGTGAGCACACTCGCGTACGCGACGTTGCCGAGGCTCATTGCGCCGCGAGGGTGGACCTGCCCGGTCGATCCGATCGCCTGCCCGTGTCCGTCCGTGAATGCCTTCTTCGGATCGTGGCACGAAGCACACGAATAGGTCTCGTTGCCCGAGAGGCGTCGGTCGTAGAACAGGCGCCGGCCAAGCTCCACCTTCGCGGCCGACATGGGATTGTCGGGAGGAACGTTCGGCTTGGGAAACCCCGCCGGCAAATGCCACGCGTAGTCGCCTTCGACGATCACCATGGGCCCGTCGTCGCCGCGCACGCCCGCGTCCGCGCTCGACGACGCTGGATCACCGCTGGCGCCACAGCCCGCCGCGACCAGCACCGCGGCGCACCACGAGCCGTCACTCCACGCGAAAGAGCGCTTGACCGCTTGCATCGGGCTGTCCGGTAGAGGCGTTGACGCCGAGGTGAGGGAGAATCGAGGCGCACTCGGGATCGTCCGCTTCGGACATGCATCCCGGCGCTCCGCCCGCGTTGGTTTCGAGGTCCGTGTCCGCGACGAGCGCCTTGTAGTCGGCCACGATCACTCGCTGGAACGGGTCGAAATCCGTCAGCGCGACCTCGCCTACGTTCGGCCTTCCACACGACGCGACGCCGCCGTCGCCGTCGTCCGTGCACTCGGTACTGCCGAGATGCAGGAAGAACGTGTCGGAGGGCATCGTCATGCCGCCATCGCCGGCATCGTCCATGGTCCCCATGCCGCCGCCCGCATCCAGCGGTGCCACGCGACCGTCGATGCGCGCGAACTTGTAGCCGCCGTTCCAGCTCCAGAACAGGCCGCTGAGATTGAGGGGGGAAGGCGCCGTCGCCACATCGGCGTGATTCAGTGAAAACGGCACGCCAATTCTAAACTTCACTCCGGTGTACACACCGTCGGGAACCATCCCGCGCAAAACCGTATTGGTCTCCGTCGTTCCGTTGGAACAGGTCCCCGACTTGTCTTCGAAGTCGAGCAGCGCAACCCCCTGGTACTGCCACTTTCCGTCCTGCACGAGCGTGAACGGAGCTTCGCTGCCATCCTCCCGAACCACGCGCACGTCGTGCACGTAGACCCGAAAATCCAGAGGCTCCACGGTGACCGATGTGGTCCCCATGGTCGTCGCCGGCCGAGAGCACGAGAACTTCTCGCTCCCTACCCTCGCCTCGAACGAAAGCGTCCGCACCGCATCACCGCCGGCGTCCGATGACGGAACATCGGGCCCCGCGTCGACCACCGGCCCCTTGGAATTGGCACTCGACTCCTCGGAATCGCACGCAACGATTACGACACTAGAAAACAAAACAAGAACCAGCGCCACCTTGGCAACTCTCATGAATGCCGTCGTACCGCGGGCATAACGCTATGAGAGCGTGGCAAATCGTCGCGCGCTGTCGGATATGCTGACCGCCAAAAAGAATGAAGAACGCGGAGCGCAAATCACGCGACCGCGGTCGAAACGGCAAGACAGGTGTCCGCCGCGGAGGCGCTGTAGCTCCCGCGGACGGGTGGCGAGTCGGTCCCCACCTACGCACTTCTCGCCGCCGCGCCCGGCTGCCAGTCGACGCGATGGAGGATGCACTGACGAAGACGCCACACGGCGGGGGCGACCGCTCGCGCGGACCGGCTAAGGCGAGAGGGCGTTCGGTGCGCAGGTTGCGCGCGCTGCGCAGGTTTCGTGCTGCGCAACGTGCGCGCACCAGCACGGTCGGACCAGCGAAGTCGCGGCGACTCGATTCGGCACACCGGTTGCGAGCTTCACGGTCGCCGTGCCGCCGCGGCCCTTCGTTTCCCGGGTGCACTCATGAACATGCTTGGCCGATTCGTTCCCGGTCGCCGCCAAATGGCATGTCACGGCACGCACTCGGCGAAGTCGGGCTGAAGCGCCCGCGGCGATGCCGAGACCCGGGACATCCTTCCCCTCGGCGGAAAACAGTCGACGAAACAGCGGAGAGTGGATCGCGGTGGTGTGTTCGAGTGACCTGCGTGAGGCGATGCTGCCCGGTTCGGGAGCGAGGTTGATTTGTGTTCTGGCCGCAGCTCTCGGTGCGTGCGGAGATGTGAGTAGCGGTCCAAGCACCGATTCGGACGGGACCGCCGGCGCCACCTTTACGATTGGCGGAACGGTCACGGGCCTCGCGCCGACGACGGGGGCCGGCGCGCTCGTCCTGCAGAACGGGGCCGAGACGCTGAGGCTGAATGCCAATGGCCCCTTCCTGTTCACGACGAAGGTGCCGAAGGACGGATCGTACGACGTCAGGATCTCCGCGCAGCCGACGAATCCCACGCAGACGTGCACGGTCTCCGGTGGATCGGGAACGGTGACCTCTGACGTCACCAGCATTGCCGTCCACTGCAGCGTCGAGACGTTCAGCGTGGGAGGCCGTGTGACGGGCCTCGGCGGAAGCGGGCTCAAGCTTCGCATCGACGATCGCGAGGACGTCGACGTCACCGACGGGACCTATGTCTTTCCGACGCCGCTCGCGCGTGGATCGAGCTACTCGGTCGTCGTGAAGGCAAACCCGACGAACCGGTGGCAGACGTGCACCGTCTCGAATGGCGTCGGCGTCATCGGCGATGCGAACGTCACCAACGCCGACGTCGTCTGCGTGGACGACAAGTTCTCGATCTCCGGCACGATCACCGGACTCATGGACGACGGGCTGGTGCTCACGAACACGTACGGTGGCGGCGAGCCGGAGAGCGTGCGCCCGGCCATGGAGGCGACGAGCTTCGCCTTCACGGAGGCCGTGCGCAGTGGAGAGAGCTATGCCGTCACGCTCGCGACGGTGCCCGCAAGCCTGCGCTGCACCATCACCAACGGATCGGGCACGATCGCGGGCGCCAACATCACGGACGTCGCCGTTGCCTGCGAGAAGCGGATCTTGGACTTCGAGCTCACGGGTGCAGAGCAAGTCTACACCGTGCCAGCGTGGGCGACGTCGATCGAGGTCACGCTGGAAGGAGCGCAGGGCGGCACGAGCTCGCCGACGAGCATCAACTACGGTGGCATGCTCACCGCAACGCTGGCTGTGACGCCGAACGAGCAGCTGTCGCTCTTCGTCGGAGGTCAGCCATCGGATGCATCGGGCGGCTTCAACGGCGGCGGCGCAGGTGATACCGACGGTCGCGGCGGCGGGGGAGCGACGGATATCCGGCGTGGAGGCAACGGGCTGGCACATCGGATCCTCGTCGCCGGCGGCGGCGGCGGCGGCGGCACGTGGGCGTCCATGCCAGTCTTTGGTGGGCAAGGCGGTGGCCCGGAGGGCCAGGCCGGCAACCGGTCAGGATCGGAGATTGGCGGACTTGGCGGGACGCAGACCGGCAGCGGAACCGGGGTATGTCGGAGCTTCGACAACCCGAGCGTGGCAGGAGGATTCGGGTTTGGTGGAACCACCGTGGGCAACGACTGTGGTTGTGATGGCTATGGCGGCGGTGGTGGGTACTGGGGCGGCGCAGCGAGCGGCAACTGCCGCGGCGGCGGTGGCGGCAGCGGGTTCGCGGCAGCGATCGCCGACATCTCCAACGTGGTCCACACGGTCGGTGGCGCGCGGCCCGGCAACGGGCACATTCACTTCGTGGTGAAGTGAGGGGAGCGCCATCTGCAAACAATCGGTTGCACGTACTGGCCGCGGCCGTTATAGCTGCAACCAGGAGGTTGCACATGGCTTCGTACGACAAGATCGAAAAGCAGGTGACGCTGCGCGCGCCCGTGTCCCGCGTATGGCACGCGATCACCGATGCCAAGGAGTTCGGCCGCTGGTTCGGCATGACGCTCGTCGGGCCCTTCGTCGAAGGCAAGACGATCACCGGCAGCTTCGACGGGATCCCCGATGAAGCCGCGATCATCGAGCACCAGAGGCGCCAAGGCCTCCGGCCTTCGAAGGTGAAGTTCCCTGAGAAGAACGCCGTCTTCTGCACCGTGGAACGAATCGAACCCGAGCGGTACTTCAGCTTCCGCTGGATCCCGTACGGCATCGACGCCGAGGCCGACCCGGAGAACGAGCCGACCACGCTCGTCGAGTTCCGGCTCGAGCCCGTCCCCGAAGGGACCCTCCTCACGATCGTGGAGTCGGGCTTCGAGCGCGTGCCCGCGCATCGACGCGAGCGTGCGTTCCGCATGAACGAGGGTGGTTGGTCGGCGCAGGCGGAGAACGTCCGGAAGTATGTCGACGGCGAGTGAGCGCGCCGTCGCCGACGTGTTCTTCGCGCTTGGCGACGGGACGCGGCTCTCCGTCGTGAGAAAGCTGGGGACTGGCGGCGCGATGTCTGCGACCGCGCTCTCGGACGGGGCGAAGGTGACGCGACAGGCGATCGTGAAGCACCTGCAAGTGCTCGAGGGCGCCGGCCTCGTCACGCACGAGAAGCGAGGGCGCGAGGTCCTCTACGCCCTCGATGCGCGCAGGCTCGAGGAAGCACGCACGTTCCTCGAAGGTGTCTCGGCAGGCTGGGATCGCGCAATCGAGCGGCTGCGTGAGCTCGTCGAAGAGCCACCGCGGCGTCCCGCGCGCGAGCGGCACAGCCGGTAGTCGAGAAGCGATCGATCGGCCCGAGGAGGGCGGCCGAGGAAGGCGCTGTCAGTTCGGATCGCGCAGGTACGCGATCGTTCGGATGACGTCGACGAGGCGCTCGCGCTCCTCGGGCTTCAGGTTGATGAAGCGGATCCCCATCCCCGGATTCGGGTTGTCACCGTCCGGGCGCACGTTGTTGACCCAGGCGACGGTTCCCTCGAGCTTGAAGCCTTCGGCCCCCGGCGGCGCGAACGTGAGCACGACACGCGTCCCCGGCATGAGCGGCTCGGTCGTACGCACGAAGATGCCCATGGCGCTGATGTTCGTGATCGACGCGAAGAGGAACGTATCCGACGCGACGCAGTCGACGGCCCATTCGACGTCGAAGCGATCGAAGTTGCGACGATCGGCGACGGAGTCATCCATCGCTTCTGCCGCTCGGTCGTCCTTGCTGCTCATGGTGCTACTCACCCCCGAACTGAGGAGGCGCATAGCCCGGGAGGAGGGTGGGCGCTAGCCGAAATGAACCGTTTCAGACGTCGCCGCCCACACCACGCCGGGCCGCGAGATCCCGGTGGATCTGCGTCGAATTCGCGCACGCGCGGACGCGCGCACGCGCACGATCACTGCACGCGGAGCGCTCCGCCGTTCACGCGGTTGTCGCTGTCGCTCGGACCGGACTTCAGCTTGAGCCGCGTCTCGCCGACGAACAGACCGAACCAGAGGTTGTATGAACCGGGCGTGAAGTTCGGCTCGAGAGAGAACTCGTGGTCGTCCATGACGATGTCGTCCTTGAGCCAGAGCGACATCGGGTACTTGCTCTCGCAGACCTTGTGATCGCCGTTGTGCCGCCGATGGTAGCCATCGATGTGGATGAACATGTCCCAGTCGGACTGCATCGGCGCGAGGACCTTGAAGTACGTCCTCATGTGATACTTCTTCCCGGGCGCGACGTGCTCGACGAGCTTGCCCGTTGCGTCGGTGATGTCGAAGCCGAGCACCTGCAGCTTGTCCTCGAAGACGGCTTCGACCTTTCGCTGCGGCTTCGGCTCGGACGTGAGCACGATCCGAGACAACGGGTTCTGGTTCTTCTCGCCGTCCGCGAGCGACGATGCGACGAGCACGATCTGGCTCGATCGCGCGTCGAGCACGGGCAGGTTCTGACCGTTGCCCGTCCGCTCGCGATACGCGCGGTTCAGACGCGAGAGCTCCTCGGAGCGCACCGCGACGAAGCGCCTCGTCCCGGGCTCGGCAGCCATCAGCCACTCGAGCGCGCTCTGCGTGTCCTTCAGGTTCAGCGGCTGACCGCCCGCGTAGTAGGCCGCCGTGCGTCCGCCGACGCCGAAGAGCGCGAGGGGCTCGGCGCCCTTGTGCACACGCTGGTAGCTCTCGAAGATCTCCTTCGGTGAGAGCTGGTTCGCGAGCGCGGGGTAATACGACATGCAGAGGATCGCGGAGACGGTCGCGCCGAAGAGCGCGAGGAAGGCGGCGCGGCTGCCTCGGAACAGATCGCCGACGAAGCCGATGAGGAGGAAGAGCGCGACGCCCGACGGGATCGCGAGCGCGCCGGCGACGAGCGGACGGAATCCGAGCTTGTGCCAGAGCGCGATGAAGACGATCGCCGGCACCTGCAGGTACATGAGCGGCGCGAGGATGAAGAGCGCCACGGGACCGATGCCGTCATCGAGCTTGTCGGCGGTGACGACGAGCTTGCCGCTCACGAGCTTCGGGACGGTCTCGAGGAGACGACCTTCCTTGAGGCGCTGGGCGAGCTCCTCGAACGGCTCGAAGCCGCGGGTCGCCGCCTTCGCAACGCTTTCGCGGATGCGCGGCGCACGATCGAACGCCCACACCCAGACGTCACACCAGAAGTACACGGCGAAGATCGCCAAGAGCGGAGCGAACGCCGTGACCCACCACGCATTGAGGACGGCGTCGCGCATCTGCGAGCTGAGCTGCGGCAGCCACTTCGCGTGCTGGCGCGTGCCGATCCACACCGCGAGCCCGGCGAGCGACGCGCCGGCGACCATCGCGAAGTAAGCAAGCGCCAGCATGCCGTCCCACGCATCGCGCAGCGCGATGAGCACCTTGAGGTAGCCCTTCGGCTCGAAAGGCTCGCGATCCGGGTCGCGCTCGACCCACGTGAGGAACGCGATGCCCGCGAAGCCGACGAGCACCACCGTCCAGAGCGCGATCGAGTGCGTCTTGAAGCTCTCGGGGAACGTCGCGCCGGACGCGATCGAGAAGGCATGGAACGCCTTCTCCGGGAGGTTGTGCAGCTCGTGGTGCATCAGCCCGAGGAGGACCGTGGTGCCCACGCCGACGGCGAGCGACGGATGCGCGCCGCGCTCGTAGTCACGAAGCGCGATGCCGCAGGCCGCCGCCATCACCGCGGGCGCCGAAAACGCGACGAGATCCGCGCGCGGCGCCATCCATCCGTGCGCGACGTACGCGACGGCTGCCCCGACGAGGAGCACGAGGCGAGCCTGGCTCTCCCGCGTGAACGCCTCCGGGCGAGCTCCGACGGGAGCTGTGAACATGCGGCCGAACGCGAACGGGATGAACGCGCTCCACGGCGCGAGCGCCGGCGCGAGGTGCCCGATCATGAAGTCGAACGTCGGGTACTTCGACGGCCCCTTCATCAGCGCGCCGCCGATCGGCACCGTCATGTCGCTGAGTTGATCGGCGCTCATGGCGAGGATGCCGCGGACCGCGAACGCGGAGCCGACGAGCGCGCCGATGACGCCCGCGATATGCGCGATGCCGTCGAAGCGCTGGCCGTTCGCGAGCGCAATGAGATACGCCGCTCCGACCGCGACCGCGGGGACGCCGACGCCGATCAGCGAGCCGCGCGTGTAGTAGCCGGCCACGAGCCCGACGAGCGCAATCGCCAGCCACGCCCAGCGGACGGCATGATCTCTCGCGTCCTCCTCTTTCCGACCGAAGACCGCGACGGCGAGGCCCCCGAACGACATCGCAAGCGACGCCATCATGACGATGTCGCCGAGCATCGTGCGCGCCTGGACGAAGTAGAGCGGCATCGTCGTCAGCGCGACCGCGGAGAACACGCCGGCTCGCTTGTCGACGAGGCGCGAGACGAACGCGAACGTCGCGAGGACGCCGATGATGCCCCAGACGGCGAGCGGCGCTCGCCCGGCCCACTCGTGGAGGCCGAACAGTTTGAAGCCGAGCGCGATCGACGTGAACGGCAGCTGCGGCCGCCCGAGGTCGTTCAGGTGCGGGAGCGAGTTGTCGGCGCCTTCGAGCGCGAGGCTCGTCGCCCCGTGGAGGTTCAGCGCGATGCGCCGCGCCAGGTCGGCGACGTTCAGCTCGTAAGGATCCCAGAGGCCGCTCTTCGTGAGCGGCGGCAGGACGAAGAAGAAGAGGACGGGCAGCGCAATCGCGATCGCGAGCGGGAGCCATCCCGGGCCGCGCGATCGCTCGCTGGCAGGGGCCGTCTCGGCGCTCTCGGCCGGGGCCTCGTCTCCAGCAGCGGCGGCGTCGGGCGCCTCCGGCGTCGACGTGTCCTCGGCATCATCCTTCGGGGGAGCTTCAGATTCGGCCATCGCAAGATCCGGGGAAAAGTAAGAGAGGCGCGTCGTTTCGACGAACGTGGCAGAGCTCGGACGGGGCCCACTCATACCGCATTCTTCGGTGGGCACGAAGCGTGGTAAACGTGCCGGCCCAATGGCCTCCAGAGCCACTTCCAACCCGCGTTCCCCCGACGACGATGCTCGGCCGGCCGAAACCCGAGCCGCCGGGAAGCGTGCGCCCGGGTCGAAGCGCGAGCTCGCAAAGCCCTCGAAACCTCGGCCGAAGCGGGCGCGGCCGCGCTCCGGGACGATCGCGCTCATCGGCCGCCCGAACGTCGGCAAGAGCACCCTCCTGAACGCGATGCTCGGGACGCGCCTCGCCATCACGAGCCACCACCCGCAGACGACGCGGGACCGAATCGCCGGCATCCTCACGACCGAACAGACGCAATTCGTCTTCCTCGACACGCCTGGGGTCCACAAGCCGAAGAACCGGCTCGGCCAGCGCATGAACGACCTCGCCACCGGCACGGCGGCCGATGCCGACGTCGTCGTGTTCGTCGTCGACGTCGGACCGGACGCCAAGCCCGAGGTCCGCCCCGACGACGCCGAGGCGATCCGGACGATTCCGGAAGGAAAGCCCGTCCTTCTCGTCGTCAACAAGGTCGACCGCATCGCGGAAAAGCCGAAGCTCTTCGATTACCTCTCCGCTTACGGCGCGATGCGCGACTTCGGCGCCGTCGTCCCCGTGAGCGCGAAGAAGCGCGACGGCGTCCAGCGGCTGCTCGCCGAGATCGAGAAAGTGCTCCCGGAGGGCGAGCACCTCTATCCCGAGGACGAGCTCTCCGATCGCCCCGTGCGCTTCTTCATCGCCGAGCTCGTGCGCGAGCAGGTCCTCATGCGCACGCGCCAGGAGGTGCCCCACGGCGTCGCCGTCACCGTCGACGCCTTCGAAGAGGGCAAGAAGCTCACGCGCATCACGATCTCCATCCACGTGGCGAAGGACTCGCACAAGGGGATCATCATCGGTCAGGGCGGCAAGATGCTCGCCGCGGTCGGCACCGCTGCGCGTGAGCGCGCCGAGCGCCTCCTCGGGCAGAAGGTCCACCTCGACGTCCGCGTGAAGGCGACGCCGGGCTGGTTCGACGATGCGGCCCGCCTGGTCGACCTCGGATACGGGGACGAAGGCGCCAAGCCGAAGAAGAAGCCGAAGACCAAGACGAAGAACGTGCCTCCGGGGAAGGCTAGAGCGGAAGAAGTGCCCGCGAAGGATCGGACCGAATGACGAAGCATTACCCGGTACGCGCATCACGCGTCCTACCCGCCGGATCGCACGGCCTGCCGCTCGTTGCGGTCGTCGGGCGACCGAACGTCGGCAAGTCGACGCTCTTCAACCGTCTCGCGCGGCGCCGCCTCGCGATCGTCCACGACGAACCGGGCGTGACGCGCGATCGAAACTACGTCGACGCGTCCGCCTTCGGTCGTGACTACGTGCTCATCGACACGGGCGGCTTCGATCCCGACAGCGACGACCCGATGAAGTCGGGCATCGCGCGGCATGTCGAGGCGGCGATCAAGGAGGCCGACGTCGTCGTCTTCATCAGCGACGCCACAGTGCCTCTCACGGGCGCGGATCGCGTCGCCGTAAAGCTCCTTCGCAAGGCGGACAAGCCCGTCATCTTCGCCGCCAACAAGGCGGACTCGCCGAAGGTCGACGCCGACGCGTTCGAGGTCTACCGCCTCGGTGTCGAGAAGGTCTATCCGATCAGCGCGCTGCACGGCCGCGGCATCGGCGAGCTCGAGGCGGCGATCGTCGCCGCGATGCCGGCGAAGCGCGCTCCAGAAGCGGACGCCGAGGGGCTCGTCCCGCGCATCACGATCGCGGGCAAGCCCAACGCGGGCAAGTCGAGCCTCATGAACCGGATCCTCGGCGAGGACCGCATGCTCGTCGACAATCGCCCCGGTACGACGCGCGACGCGATCGATGCGCTCGTCGAGCGCGACGGCAAGAAGTACATCTTCGTCGACACCGCGGGAGTCCGTCGCAAGGGCAAGGTGACGAAGGCCTCCGACGCCATCGAGACGGCGAGCGTCGGCGCCACGATCGGCGCGATGGAGCGCTCGAGCGTCGTCGTGCTGCTCGTCGACGCGAAGGAAGGCGTCGCTGAGCAGGACGCGAAGATCCTCGGGCTCGCGAACGACCGCGCACGCGGCATGATCATCGCGCTCAACAAGGTCGACCTCCTGTCCAAGAGCGAGCTGGCGAAGGCGGAAGAGGCGGTGCGCGACAAGATCTCGTTCGCGCCGTTCGTTCCGATCGTTCACGTGAGCGCGAAGACCGGACGCGGCCTTCCGAACCTCTTCTCGACGATCGAGAAGGTGAGCACTGCGTTCCACACGCGCGTGCCCACGGGCGAGCTGAATCGCTTCTTCGAAACGGTGCTCCAGACGCGGCCGCCGCCGACCAGCGGCGGGCGTGCGCCGCGCCTCTACTACATCACGCAGGCCGAGACTTCGCCGCCGCTCTACGTCGTCATCTCGAGCTCGCCGGAGTCGGTGCACTTCTCGTATCAGCGGTTCGTCTCGAACCAGCTCCGCAAGCACTTCGGCTTCGAAGGCGTTCCCGTTCGCATCGTCTACCGGGAGAGGCGGCGCGGGAAGAAGAAGGAATCGGACGACAGCGACGAGTGACGCTGCGAATGACGCCGCGTCACCCGATGCGATAGCGAGCTGCGCGATCCTTCTCGCGCTGAGCGAGCGCCTCCCAATCGGCGGCGTAGGCGCCCAGCGCTCGCCGGAGGATCGCGTCGAGCTCCTTCTCGTGCGGCGGCGGTCGCTCGTCTGAAGGCTCCGGTTCGGGGATCGGATGGCGACCGAGGAGGTGCTGCGCCTCCTCCACGGCCGACGTGACGAACGCGCTCACGCGGTTGTCCTTCAGGAAGCGTCCGAGCGACTCTGCGATGGCGCCATGCAGGCGCGGGAGCTCGAGCGGCCCCTCGATGCGGACCGGGAGGACGAGGCGGTCCGTGAGCACGCGCGGCAGCGTGAGGACCTTGCTCGTCCGGAGGTACCCCTCCTCAAGCACGACCTCCGCGTGGCCATCGAGCATCCGCTCGCGCGAGAGACCGAGCTCGCCGCGCAGGCTTGCGCCGCGGAGGGCGATCTGCACATCGCGCAGGAAGATGCCCCGGTCGGTGCCGACGATCGTCGCGGTGACCGGAGCAGAGGCGTCCTCGTTCGGAGGGCGAAGGCCGTAGCGCGCGAGCGCGGGGCGCGCGAGATCGAGAGCCGGGAACGTGGCCTCCTCGAGCACGACATCGCCCGCGGCGTGCAGGCTCTCGTCTCGCATGCGGCCGATCACGGATCCGGAGAGCCGGCCGCGCACGTAGCTGCGAGGCTCGACCCCCGCGATCGCAGGGAGGTCATGCACGGCGACCTGCGAGAACGACACGCGGGCGTTCAGCTCTCCGCCGCCCGTCAGACCGGACGACGTGATCGTGCCACCGCAGAGCTGCGCGCAGACGTCGCTCCAGGCCGCGCCGTTCCGGTCCACCCGAAGCATTCCGACCGCGTCCGAGACGACGAGCAGCGCTGTCGGGATCGGCACCGTCAGACGCTCCGAGCGGAACGCTACGAGCGCGCGCGTCCCGTCATCCGGCGACGAGCGAAGGAGGACGTCGACCTCGACAAACTGACTCGCGTCCCAGCCCTCGACGGCAAGCCGATCCAGCATTCCCGTGACGACCGCGTCCTCGACGGACAGCGTGCCGGAGCACGTCGAACCGTCGAGCCCGTCGTTCGCAGCGAGCGTGATCCGGAGATCGAGCGAGGTTCGGCTCGTCGTCTCGAGCCTGACGTCGGCGTGGAGCGAGAGATCACCGCGGAGCCGAAGACGACCGCGCCCGACGAGGCCGCGCGGGATCGCGATCTCCTCGCTCTGTCGCGGTCCGTCGTCGGCAACGATGGGGATCCACGGGCGGGTCCCTTCGGCGTGAGGCGTCACGACGAGCTGGAGGAGAGCGACGGCTAGCTCCGGCCCGCCCTCTTCGAGATCGAGGTCGAGGAGCACGCCCAACGGCGATCGCACGGAAGGGATCGTTCCTCGTGCCACGAAACGTCCGCCGTGCGCGCGGAACCTGAGCTCGTCGTACGCGAGCGACGCGCCGTCGAACGCGACGTTCGCCGTCACTCCTTCGAGGACGTACGGCGCGACGTCGGGCCGACCTCGAACCTCGAGCACGAGCCGCGGAGCGCCTGCCGTCCCGCGTAGCCGCATTCCGGTCGGGCCGCGAACGACGTCGAGCGCGACGATCACGTCACCATCGACGGGGACGACGGCGCCGGTCAGTGAACCGGTCGCGAGGACGTCACGCGCCGCGACGCCGCCAGCGATGCGCATTGCGCCGTCGGCCGACAGATCGAGCGCGATCTTCGACGACGTCGTCGTGAGCGTGAGCGCCCCGCTGATCCGGCCCGGCTCGGATGCCTCGGGCGCGTGGGCACCGTTGGCGGGCGCGAGCATGAAGTCGACCGCTGCAGCCGCGTCGTCCGGCACGGCCACCTTCACGCCGAGCGTGTGAACGACATCGCGTAGGAACGCAGCGTCCACGGCGTGCGCGCGGAGCGTTCCACGCGCCGAAAAGAGATCGCGGAAGTTCGCGTCGAGGTCGAGGATCACCTTCGACGTCCGCGCGAGCGCGGTGGCACGGACAACGATGCGTTCGTGCTTCACGAACAGCTCGCATCGCGGATCGCGCAGGACGACGGCTGGAACGAAGCGCGGCCGACCGAGACGGAAGCCGAGCTCGCTCCCGTGAACGCTCCCCTTCACTTCCGGTCGGCGGAGCTCGCCGCCGATGTCGAGCGCGAGCGCGAGCACGTCCTCCTCACGCGGGATCGCCGCCTTCGGGACGCGGCTTCCGCGGAGTAGGACGGCGGGGCGGACGTGCGCGTCGATGCGTCCGGCAAGCGCGTGTCCCGTCGGCCCGACTTCGCCGCGCAGGGTCGCGCGGATCGCCTCGGCGGCGACACGCAGCTCGGCGCGTCCGCCTTCGCTCGCGCTCCACGAGAGCTCGCCGTCGAGCTCTGCATCGAGCGGGACGAAATCCGGGATCGTGATCCCCTTCCCCGCGAGCGCCGACGCTGCATCGAGGAACGGACCGACGCGCGCACGTTCGAGAGCGAGCGCCGCCGTCGAGAGCGCGCGTGGAACCAGCGGTCGATCGCGCTCGGCGACGTCATTCGCGTCCGCCGCTTCGAACCGGCCGCTGCCTGCGAATCGACCGCGGAAGACCTCACCATCGAGCCGCCCGCCTTCGATTCGCCACTCGCTCGACGAGACGAACAGCCGCGCGTGACCGCCCATCGGCTTCGGCTTCGGGCTGCCCTCGCGCATCGACCAAGTCACGTTGGCGATCGCGAGGTCGCCCGCGATCCATGCGGACTCTTCCGGCTCCGGCGAAGAAGTGAACGAGACCTCCGCACGGAACGAATGAGCCGCGTCACCGAAGCCGAGCACCCCGCTGAACGCATGCAGCCGCACCTCCGGCAGCCCGGCGCGGCCGAGCGCGGTGATCGCGGCCGTTGCGCGGTCGAGCAAGAGGAGCCCGCTCGGTCCGATCGGGACCTTCACGCCGTCGAGGTGGACGAGGGATCCGTCCGTCGTGACGTGGGCGACGTCTGCAGCGGGGCCGATGCGGTCGCGCAGCCACTCGCGGATCGTCGGGAGCCCGAGATCGAGCAGCGCGTTCGCAAGGCTCCCGAACAGGCGCGCGACGGGATTCACGCATCACCTCGCATCGAGGTGAGCGCGCCGCCCGCCCCCCGCTCGGTCACACGCCTCCGGACATGAGCACGTCGGAGAGCCTCGCCAGTAGCGCGATGTCGTGAACGTCGGTCTCGAGCTCGGCGACGCGGATGGTCGGCATTCCCACGGTGCTCGTCTCGAGCGCGCGGATGTTGGCAGCATCGAGCGATGCGAGCCGTGCTGCATCGCCGTGTGCCTGGACGAGCCTCGGCGCGGCGTCTTCCTCGAGCGTCACGCCACGTGCAGCGAGCGCTTGCTGCGCGTCGGCCTCCGTCACGCCGCGATCGGCGAACGGCGGCGTGACATGAAAGCGGTTCACGACGAGCGCGCCGCGCGGCATGTTCGCCTGCTCGAGGCGCTCGGCGAAGTAGAGCGCCTCCTTGATCGCAGGAGGTGTGGGGCTCGTGACGAGGACGAACGCGATGTCGTCACCGCGGAGCGTCTGCTCGACGCGGGCCGCGCGCTCCTTGAAGCCGCCGAACAGATCGTTCAGCTCCGAGATGAACTCGGACATCGCCTCGAGGAAGCCGCCGCCCGTGATCTTGCCGATGCCCCGGAGCACCGCCGCGGCGCTCTTCGCGATGATGTTCAGCGAGAACTTGCCGCTGCTCTGGAACGCCTCGACGAACCACTTCATCGTCGCCGAATCGAGCGCCTCGATGAGCCGCTCCGGCGCATCGAGGAAGTCGAGGGCATTCGCCGTCGGCGGCGTGTCGAGGATGACGAGGTCGTAGCGCGGGTCGTCCTTCACGGCGACCAGCTTCTCCATCGCCATGTACTCCTGCGTCCCGGCGAGCGACGTCGACACGTACTGATACAGCTTGTTGGACAGGAGCTTGTCGGCCTTCGCCTGCGTCGAGGAGTACTTGATCACGAGCTCGTCGAAGGTGCGCTTCGTGTCGAGCATCATGGCGGTGAGGCTTCCCTTCATCGGGACGCCGGCCGCCTCGAAGCGCCCGTTGTCGACCGTCACCGCTTCCGAGCGCATCTCACCGATGCCGAGGCTCTCGGCCAGTCGCTTCGCCGGATCGATCGTGAGGCAGAGGACCCGCTTGCCGCGTCGTGCCGCAGCGACGCCGAGCGCAGCGGCGGTGGTCGTCTTGCCGACGCCGCCGGCCCCCACGGTCACGAGCACGCGACGTGTATCGACGAGCGCTGAGAGCGCGTCCGACGAGGCATTCATCGAAGCCCCGCTTCTACCACGTCTGGCGCCCCGCCGGGGCGGTCGTGCTCGGTACGGTTGCGCTCGATCGCCTCGTCGCGTTCGCCGCGCGGCTTGCTCCTTCGGCGCTGGGGGAATCGCTCGCTCAGCCGCCGCCCGGGTCGTCCTCGAACTCGCCGTCGGCGAGGTTGTCGAACCGCGTCCACTGCTTGTCGAAGCGGACCTTCACGGTGCCCGTCGGGCCGTTGCGCTGCTTCGCGACGATGAGCTCCGCGACGCCCTGCTCGGGCGTGTCCGGGTTGTAGTAGTCGTCGCGGTAGATGAAGATGATGTTGTCTGCGTCCTGCTCGATCGCGCCCGATTCACGGAGGTCGCTGATCATCGGGCGCTTCGACTTGTCGCTGCGCTGCTCGACGGCGCGATTCAGCTGAGAGAGCGCGATCACGGGCAGCTCGAGCTCCTTCGCGAGCGCCTTCAGGCCTCGGGAGATCTCGCTGATCTCCTGCTCGCGTGAGGTGACGCCGTCGCGCCCCTTCATCAGCTGGAGGTAGTCGATGATCACGCATCCGAGCTTGCGGATCTTCTTCCCGTTGTCGTCGCGTTGATCGTACTCCGCCTGGATGCGGCGCACCTTCGACCGCAGCTCGAGGAGCGAGAGGCCGGGCGAGTCGTCGATCCAGATCGGCAGCCCGCCGAGCGCGCTCGCCGCCATCGTCAGCTTGTTCCAGTCCTGCGGGCCAAGGAAGCCCGTACGCATCTTGCTGACGTCGACCCGCGCTTCGGAGCACACGAGACGGTTCGCGAGCTGCTCGCGCGGCATTTCGAGCGAGAAGATCGCGCAGCCGACGCCGGGCTCGTCCCAGCGCTGGCTCGGATCGTTCGCGAGCTCGTTGTGCTTCGGCTTGGCGATGTTCGACGCGAGGTTGAGGACGAAGCTCGTCTTGCCCATGCCGGGGCGCGCCGCGACGATCGTGAGGTCGCCCTCGTGAAGGCCCGCGGTCTGGCGATCGAAGCGATCGAAGCCCGTCGACACGCCGGTGATTCGATCGCCGCGGGCGACGGCGTCGTTCAGCTTCGCGAACGCCTTCTTCATGACGTCGATCAGCTTCTCGACGCTCTGCTTCGAAGACGTTCGGGCGATGTTGTAGATGGTCTGCTCGGCGTTATCGATGAACGCCTGCGGCTCGCCGTAGTCGCCGTAGCCCTGCGCCGAGACGCGCTGGCACGCGAGGATCAGCTGCCGGATGCGGTACTTCTCATGGATGATCCGCCCGTACGACGCGATGTTCGAGACGACAGGCGCCGCGTCGAGGATCTGACCGAGGTACGGCATGCCGCCGACCTGCGCGAGGCGCTGACGGTCTTTGAGGAAGCTCGCGACCTGGACGACGTCGACGGGCGTTCCGTGCGAGCGGAGCTCGAGGCAGGCTTCGTAGATCCGGCGATGCGCCTCGGAATAGAAGTACTCCGGCTTCAGCTCGACGACCTTGTCGAGCGCCGACGGGTCGAGCATCGCGGCCGAGAGGACGGCCGCTTCGGCGTCGAGATCGTGCGGCGGCACCCGCCCTTCGATCGTCGGCGGGTTCTCCGGCTCTTTCGCACGCTTTTCCCACTTCTTCTCCACAGACCGAACCTCCGAAATGGGCGACGCCCCGACCGATGTTCGTCCGGTCGAGGCGCTTCGTTGCGCGCAAAACGTCAGCGCATCGATAACCGTCGTCCGTCCGGTCCGTCAAGGTCGCCCGGCGAGCGAGCGCCGCCTCGTGGCGCGTAGCCGCGTAGCCGCGTGGCCCGATGAGCTTATAGTACGCGCGATGCCTCGTCGTAACGCGCGTGCGCTCGCTTTCGGGTTCCTTCCGTTGTTCATGGTCGGCTGTGGATCTCCGAGCCCGCCGTCTGCACCTGCCTCCGTCGACCTGCCGATTGGGAAAGGCGCCTCGACGCGGACCGCATGCGTCGACCCGAAGCTCGACCCCGCGACGGAACGAGAGCGTGGGATCGATGCGTTACTCGGCGATCGCGCGCAGGAAGCCATCGAGCTCCTCGACGCGGCTCTGAAGAAGAACCCGAACGATCACGCGGCCGAGGCCTTCCGCAGAGGAGCGGCCGCCAAGCTCGAGGAGAGCCGCGCGTCCGCGAGCGCAGCGCCCGCCCCACGCGTTGCGCTCCAGCCGATTCCGCTCGTCCGCACGCAGGTTCGTGCGGTCGACGGCGTGCCCTCGAGGAAGGTGCACCTCGAAAAGGAGTCGGAGAAGAAGAACGCGATCACGGACACGGCCGAATGGGCGGCCAAGAACGAACTCCGGCCGGTCGTTCATCACGGCCTGAGCAAGGAGCTTCCGCCTCACGTGGCGCCGGCTCTCGGCAAACAGCGGCTCGAGACGGCCTTCGTCCACGCCGATCACGCCGTGGGCGTCTACGGCGACACGATGCTGATCACCAGCGAGGGACGCGGCTCGGCCGCCTTCGACCTCACGAGCGCCCTCACGCGCGCGGCGCGCCCGTTCGAGGTGATGTTCGCTCAGCTCGTCGGCACTACCCTCGTCGTCGAGCTTGCGTACAACGGCTACGCGAGGGACTCGGGCGGCAAGAACGGCTATCTCGCTGCCTACGACGCCAAGACGGGCGAGCTCCTGTGGGTCTCCGATCCGCTGACGGGCAACGCGCGCGAGGCGCTCGTCAGCGGGGGTTCGATCGTGACCGGCTACGGATTCACCGCCGAGCCCGACTTCGTCTTCGTCCTCGATCTCGCGACGGGCAAGGCCGAGCAGAAGATCCCCGTGAAGAGCGGCCCCGAGCTGATGCGCCTGAAGGGCGATCTCCTGTTCGTCCGAACCTACGACACCGACTACGTCTTCAAGAGCACGACGGGCTTTCCCCCTGCCCTGCCTCCGGCGTTCCCGAACGGCCCCGCGCTCGCGGCATCTGCGGCGCCACCCATCGACGCCGAGACGCGCTGCTGGGTCCGCCGCGCCACCTCCTCGATGCTCGCGAGCGACGCCGCCGGCATCCACGAAGCCGCCGAGCGCCTGAAGCCTCTCTCTCGTGACCGGACGCTCGACAGCGTGCTGCGCGACGCAGAGCAGAAAGCCGACGCTCGCTGAAGAGCGCAGCGATCGCCGCGCTGGTCGAGCGCCGCGCACGCGGGCTGGTGTTCACCAGCGCGAGTACATCGTGCCGAGCGTCACTGGCGTAGAGACACCGAACGCGTTCTCGATCGACACGAGGCAGAGCTTCTTCGGATCGCGCCGATCGACGACGGCAACGCACGGCGCGCCGCCCTGCACGAGCTGGCGAAGCGTCTCCGGCACGACGATCTGCGTGCGTATCCGCTCGGGCCCGTCCTTGCGTTCGACCTCGAGCTCGATCCCGACCTTGTAGTAGCGCGTATGGTTCGAGCGTCCCACCGGCACTCCCGCATCGACGGAGACGAGCTTCCCCGCGAGGCGTAGGCCGGTCGAGAGCAGCTCGTCGAGCTCGCGCCCGCCCATCACCGACTGGACGACGATCGCGAAGCCCATCGCGACCATGCCGCCGACGAGGACGATGATGAACAGCGTCTCGACCATGCGCCTCGGATGATACGGCCCGCGCTCGCGGTTGACGCGCCGAAACGGCCGAGCCCGGTTACGGCCGCACCATCGTCTTCGCGGCGACAAAAGACAGACGGCGCGCCAGCCGAAGCCGCGCGCCGCCTTGCTCTAGCCCTGCTCTTTCGAGCCTGGGGCTCTCAGCTCACTTCTTGACGACTTCGACCTTGAGGGTCGCCGTGACGTCCGCCATGAGCTTGACCGGGATCTCGAACGTGCCGAGCGTCTTGAGCGGCTCGGCAAGCTGCATCTTCTTCCGGTCGACGGTGAGACCCGTCTTCTTCACTTCGGACTCGATCTCCTTGGTGGTGACCGCGCCGAAGAGCTTGTCGTCCTCGCCCACCGCACGCGCGAGCGTGACCTTGAGCGCGCGGATCTTCTCGGCGAGGGCCTGCGCTTCCTTCTTGTTCTTCTCGGCGCGAGCGACAGCGACCGCCTTCTCGTGGTTCAGGCGGTTCACCTGCGCGGTCGTCGCGGGGACGGCCAGCTTGCGCGGGAGAAGGAAGTTGCGCGCGAAGCCCGGACGGACCTTCACGAGCTCACCGGACGCACCGAGGTTCGGGACGTCGCTCTGGAGGATCACTTGAAGCGTGGTTGCCATGACAGCCTCCTTCAGCTCGTGACGGTGAAGGGCAGGAGCGCAATGTTGCGCGCGCGCTTGACCGCGAGCGTGACCTTGCGCTGGTGGAGGGCGCAGTTACCGCTGATGCGCCTCGGCACGACCTTGCCGCGCTCCGAGACGAAGTACTTCAGCGCCTGCGGGTCCTTGTAATCAATGACCGCGGCCTTGTCCGCGCAGAACTTGCAAACGCGCTTCTTGCCACCACGGCGGCGGCCCGGAGCGTCGGCGTTGAGGTCCGGCGTGCGGCCGAAATCCTTGTCGTCATCCATCATTGCCATGAGTCGAATCTCCTAGAAGAAGTCTGTTGAGCGGCGGGCAGAACAGAGGCCGATCAGGCCTCCTCCTCGCCGCCTTCCTTGGCGCCTTCGGCTTCGTCAGCGGCGGCAGGGGCCTCGGCAGCCTCGGCGCCCGCCTCGCCGAACTCGTCCTCGCCGCGCTCGCCACGCATGCTGCGCGGGCCTTCGCCGAAGTCGACGAGGCCGAGAGCCTTCTCGCGCGACTCCTTCTCCTCTTCCTCGGCCGGGAGCTCGAGGCGCTGGAACTTGACCTCCTCGGGATCGACGGTGACCGACTCGACGTCGATCTCGTCGTTCGTCATGACGGTCTGGAACTTCAGGACCGTGTCCTGGAGCTTCAGGTTGCGCTCGAGCTCCTGCACGAGGCCGCCACGCCCGACGTACTTGACGTAGATGTAGACGCCCTTCTTCTGCTTGCCGACCGGGTAAGCCAGCTTGCGGCGGCCCCACGACTCGACCTTGACGAGCTTGCCGTTGTCGCGGCCGACGACCTCGGCCACGCGGCTCTGCACCTTGTCGGCCGTGTCGGCGTCGACGTCGGAGCGCAGGATGTAGATCGTCTCGTATTCTTTCGTCTTCAGGATCTGTGCTTCAGCCATTACGTGACTCCCTGTGGATCACCCCGCCTCGGGGAGAGGGGGGGAGCCCGCAAGAGATCTCTCGCGAGCAAGGATGCACCGGGGCGAGCCCCGGTCCCGGTTCGCTCCCCCACGAAATATGAGGGCGGCGAGTCGGGGGCGCGGTTCTTAGCAGCGTCGACGGATGCAGTCCAGACGCTTCGGGTCGCACCCCATGAGTCTCATGGGGTGCGAGCCTACTTCCGCGTGTTGACCATGTTCATCGCCGGCGCCACACCGTCGGCGACGACACTCTCGATCGCGATCGCGGCGCGGTCGAGCACGTCGGGCAGCTCGCTTCGCTCGAGGGCATCGAAGTCCGAAAGCACGAAGTCGGCGACGTCACCACGGAAGCCGGGCGGCGGCCGCCCGACGCCCACGCGCACGCGAATGAACTCGGGCGTTCCGAGCCGCTGCATGATGCTGCGCAGGCCGTTGTGACCAGCGTGGCCGCCTCCGACCTTCAGCCGGACGTCCTTCCACGGAAGGTCGAGCTCATCGTGCACGACGATGACGTGGGACGGCTCGACCTTGAGGAATGCGGCCGCCGGCTGGACGCTGTCGCCCGACAGGTTCATGTACGTCTGGGGCTCGAGCAGTGCGATGGGATGACGCGCGCCGCCCGCGGCGATCTCGCCCTTCGTCCACACGGCGCTGAACTTCTCTTTGAAGTCCGGCAAGCCGTGCGAACGCGCGATCCGCTCGACGACCATGAAACCGACGTTGTGCCGGTTCTTCTCGTACTTCTTGCCCGGGTTGCCGAGGCCGACGACGAGGTACACGGTTGGACAGGGGCCGAGGGCTCAGATCGCCATCGAAAGGCGAAACGAGTCGAAGGCGTGAGCGGCGGAAGCGAGAGGACCGAGCCAAAGGCTCGACGGAAGCGCCGTCGAGCCCGTTGGCCTGCGGGCCCCTCGAGCCGTCACTTCTTCTTCGCGTCCTTCGCGGCTTCCTTCTTGTCGCCACCGGCTGCCGGGGCCTTGCCACCAGCCGCGGCCGCGGCCGGTGCTGCGCCCGCAGCTGCGCCCGGAGCCGCCGCCGCTTCCTCGGTGCGATCCTTCTCGGGCGCAACGACGGCGACGAGCGTCTGCTCGGCGGGGAGACGAACCTCGACGCCCTCGGGGAGCTTCAGGTCCTTGGTCGCGATCGCATCACCGAGCTTGAGCTCCGTGACGTCCGTCTCGACCTTGAGCGGGATGCGGTCCGGGAGGCAACGCACGGGGATCGTGCGGTAGACCTGACGGAGGACACCACCGAGCGTGACGCCCGCGGCCTTGCCGGTCGTGATGAGCGGCACGTCGACGTCGACGGGCTGATCGAGCGTCACCTCCACGAAGTCGACGTGCTCGAGCGAGCGCGTGACCGGGTGATAGGTGTAGTCCTTGATCATGACGAGGAGCTCGTTGCCACCGTTGACCTTCATCTGAAGGACGGTGTTCTGGCCGCGCTCGCTCTTGAGAACGGTGATGACGTCCTTCGGGACGACCGCGAGGGTCGTCGCCGGAAGGCCCTTGCCGTACGCGACCGCAGGGATGTGACCCGAGTTGCGGAGGCGGCGAGCGGCGCCCTTGCCGGTCTCGGTGCGGGGGTTGGCGGTAACGCTGTGCATGGCGGCGGACATGGCGGGCTCCTACGAAAGACTTGCCGATTCCCCGAGGTTTCCTTCAGGGACGGTTCGGGGGGCGGATGCTTAGCAGAGAGATGCGGCTGGCGGTAGCGGATCTTGCATCGCCGTACGGTCCGGGTAAGTAGAGGCGCTTCCTTTACGTTGGAAAGGTCGTCCATGAAGACGCGTCTCCCCTTTCGCACGCCCACCGCCCTTACCCTCTTGCTTCTCTCCCTGCCGGTTTCGGTCTGCGCGACAGCATGCAGCGACGATGCGAAGCCGGCGACCACGACCACGACGAAGCTCTCCGAAGCGTACCGTCGCCTCGGTGACAACCTCGGACAGGCGATCGCGCGCTTGAAGTCGAGCGCGACCACGCCGACCGCGCTCAGCGCCGCCGACTTCGGCTCGGTCGCGATCATTCCGAAGAACCTCGTCGGCGATGTCGACCTCGCCGCGGCGCAGAACGGCAAGACCGGCGAGAAGGCGTCCGACATCGACGGGAACGGCACGGACGAGACGGTCACCGTGTTCGTCCCGGATGCGCCGACCGGGAGCGGAACGACAGCAACGCTTCCGTCGTTCGTCGCGTGGAAGGGCGACAGCGAGTCGAACGACAGCGGCCTCTGCTATCTCGCGTGGACGAAGGGCGCGTCGTGGATCGTCGCCTCGAAGTGCGGCGACACCTCCGGCGCGTACGTGTGCCAGGTGACGAGCAGCGAATCCGTGTGCAATGCATGCAACACGGCCGGACAGTGCGCGCCTTGCGACATGGAACAAGGCAGCTTCACCTGCGCCTGGCCCTGAGCACGTCCGCGGGACGAGCGCGCGCTTCACCCCGGCCTTCGTACAGCCTTCGCGGCCGCTACTGCCCAGGCATGACGGTCCGCGCGCGCCGTCCCGTGACGACGCGCGCCGGGCGATCAGGAGAACAGCGAGCTCACCGAGTCCGAGCTGTGGATCCGCTTGATGGCCTCGCCGAGAAGGCGCGCCATGCTGATCTGCTTGATCTTGGAGCACGTCTTGGCGGCCTCGCTCAGCGGGATCGTGTCGCTGACGACGACCTCGTCGAGCGGCGAGTCGATGATGCGCTGGATCGCCGGGCCCGAGAGCACGCCGTGCGTCGCGCACGCAACCACGCGCGTCGCGCCGTGATCGACGAGCGCCCGCGCTGCGCCGGTCAGCGTACCGGCGGTGTCGATCATGTCGTCGACGATGATGCACTGCTTGCCCTTCACGTCGCCGATGAGGTGCATGACCTCGGAGACGTTCGCGCGCTCACGACGCTTGTCGATGATCGCGAGGCTCGCGTTGAGGCGCTTCGAGTATGCACGCGCACGCTCGACGCCGCCGGCGTCCGGCGAGACGAACACGGCCGACGAGTCGAAGTTCTTCTTGAGGTAGTCCTCCATCATGATCGGCAGCGCGTAGAGGTGATCGAAGGGGATGTTGAAGAACCCCTGGATCTGCCCTGCGTGGAGATCGACGGAGACGACGCGGGTGACGCCGGCGGCCTGGATGAGGTCCGCGACGAGCTTCGAGGTGATCGGCGTTCGCGGCGCGACCTTCCGATCCTGCCGCGCATAGCCGTAGTACGGGATGACCGCCGTGATCGTCTGAGCCGACGCGCGCCGCAGCGTGTCGGCCATGATGAGCAGCTCCATCACGTGGTCGTTCACCGGGCTCGACGTCGGCTGGATGATGAAGGCGTCGACGCCGCGGACGTTCTCGTTGATCTCGCAGAACGTCTCGCCGTCGCTGAAGCGCTGAACCTTGCACTTCCCGAGAGGAGTCTCGAGGTATTGGCCGATCTGCGCGGCCAGCTCGGGGTTCGCGTTGCCGGAGAAGAGGCAGACCTTCTTGAACACGGGCGAGCGCTCCTGAAAAGCCCTTGAAAGCAGGGCCTTTTCGAGGCGTGCTCTACCCCCCACTTCCGGTCGTGTCAACGGAGCGCCATGCGTTTCCGTGTCGCGCTCCTGTTTTCCCGCACGACGCTCGCGCGAACGGGCGCGAGCACACGCGCTCACGCGCTTCTGCACGAAGATGAGCCAGCTGCTGCCGTCGTTCGAGCGACCGTTGCTCGTCAGCGAGGCATCTTCAGCGAAGCATCTTCAGCGAAGCATCTTCGCGCACTCGTGGCGCGGGCCGCTCGTGGCCTCCTTCACGCACGACGCGTATGCGCGTCGCGCTTCGACCATGTTGCCCTTGTCTTGATAGGCAGCGCCGAGGATGAGCCACGCTTCGCCGTCGGACGGATCGAGCTTCACCGAGCGCTCGCCGGCTTCGATCGCGTCGGCGATCTTCCGCTTCTCGAGCAGCGTGCGAGCCAACGTCTTCTCTTCCTTCGCATCGCCGGTGACGGCTTCGGCATTCGTCTCGGGCGCGGGAGCCTCCGCGCTTGCAGCGGCTGCATTTGCGCGCTCGGTCGGTGCGGGCTCCGGCGCGGCCCCCTTCGCGGCCGGCGTCTCGACCGCCGTCGCGATCGGCGCCGCGGCCTGTACCGCTGCCTTCGGCGCGGCGGGAGCAGCTTCGACGGCATTCGTCGTGATCGCGGCGCCGGATCGAGCTGCGGTCGCCGACGTGCTCGCGGTCATCGTCGTGCGCGCAGCGGCAGCGAGACAGACGACGGCGGCTCCGGCGACGGCCCACTTCACGTAGCGAACGAAGCGGGCGCGGCGCTCGACGACGTGCGGCTCCGATTTTCGCTTCGCCGTATCGGGGATCGTCAGCGAATCGCCCTCGATCCCATCGCCCGCCAGGTGGCGCGAGACGTCGCCCTCGGAGAAGAACTCCTCGTCGACGCCCACGTCGCCCACCGGCGGGACGCTGATCTCGTCCGGGTCCGTGGTCTCGACCGCCGGAGCGGCCTCGACGTGCTCGGACGCGGCGCGCTCGTCCTCCTTCGCGTCGTCGCGCGCGGGGTTCGATTCCTCCGCCTTCGCCGTCGCGGGCTCTCCGTCGGTTGCGGTGCCGAAGCCGATCGTCGACGCGGCGCGAAGCGGAGCGGAGGAGGTTTCGTCGCGGGGCTCGGGTGGCGTGCTCTCCGGCGCGATCGTCGAGCCGAGCGAAGCGAATGACTGCGTCTTCTCGTCCTGCGCCTCGCGCTCTTCCTCGCGCTCTTCTTCCGCGGCGGTCGCCCCGCCGGTCTCCGCGGCCGGGGGAAGCTCGCTCGGCGTCTCGAGTGTCTCGAGCGCATCGAGGGGATCCACCCCTTCCGTCGGAGGAAGGCTCGGAACGATCCCGTCGACGGTGCCTCGCGCCTCGACCGATGGCGGTGGCAGCGACTCGGGCGCGCTCGCGGGGGGCGGATCGGAAGGCGGGACGCCGACGATGACACGCGGGTTCGAAGGCCTGCCGATCTCGGTCGACAGGGCATCCGTCGAAACGGGCGGAACCTTCACGCCGATGAGCGGCCGCGAGACCCGGCTCCGCCTGCTTGAACGTCCCTTTCTCATGTAACCTCGGCGCGGGGTGGTTGAGGACGATGTCCCGAGTACGGCGGCGCGATCGCGTGCAAGCAACGTGCACGCGCCCCGGTCGTCGCCGTCGCCCGTGCTCTTCGAGTGAAGTTGACGTATTGGAACGTGCAGACACGGCCACCGTCAACGCACGCACGACCGAGCGTTCGTAAATTCGGTCCCACGTTGCGCCATGTTGAGCCGCGAAAGGCGCCCCAGGTAGTCATGGGGCTCGAGACGAGAGGCGCACCTGTGAATACACGACGCGGACCAAAATCGAAGGGCACCTCCAAAGGACCTGCGGACAGACGGGGCGTCGAGCGTGACATCGGTGACAGGGGATCTTCGAGGTTCGAGGGGCCGGCGCGCGCACGAGAACGAGGGAGAGAGGCTCGTCCCTCAGGGGGAATGGCCGGCGTGGTCGTTTCCCGTCGAGGGCTCGAGTCAGTCCGCCGTGGACACCCGTGGATCTACGAGTCCGCGGTGGTCCAACAATCGACGTCTCCGAAGGAAACGTCACCGGAGGCGGGAGGAACGATCGTAGACATCCTCGACGAGGCCGGCCAGGTCGTCGGCTGCGGCGTTTTCGACCCACAGTCGCCGATCGCCGTCCGCGTCTGGTCGCTCGATCCGGGGGTGCGCGTCGATGCCGGGATGTTCCGCACGCGCCTCGAGCGTGCGATCGCCGTCCGGCAGCGCCTCTTCGTCGACGGCTCGACGAACGCGTATCGCATCCTGAACGGCGAAGGCGACCGTGTACCGGCGTTCGTGGTGGATCGCTACGCGGACGTCGCAGTGCTCCGCATCGACGGCGATGCGGCCCGGGCGGTCTCCGCGGAGCTCCTCCGCGATATCGAGGCCCCGCTCCGCGCGATCGGGATCACGACCCTGCTCGAGCGTGCGGGACGTCGCGGCGAGACGAAGGAGGTCCATCCGCGCTTCGGCCCGATGCGCGAGAAGGTCGAGGTGAAAGAGCACGGCGTCCCGTTCGTCGTCGACGTCGCGCGAGGCCAGAAGACCGGCGCCTTCCTCGACCAGCGCGAGAACCGTCGGCGCATCGGCGAGCTCGTCGCTCGACGCGTGCGCGCCTCCTCGGGTCGCCCCGTTCGCGTCTTGAACCTCTTCTCGTACGCGGGAGGCTTCTCGCTCCACGCCGCACTCGCGGGCGGCACGGTCACGAGCGTCGACGTCGCGATGGCCGCGCATGCGACCGCGCAGGAAAGCTTCCGCCTCGCCAGCGTCGATCCACGCGCGCACGCGTTCGTGACCGCCGACTGCTTCGCCTGGCTCGAAACCGCGAAGGCGCGCGGCGAGACCTGGGACGTCGTCATCAGCGATCCACCGAGCTTCGCTCCGAGCGAGAAGGCGAAGCCGAAGGGGCTCGCGGCCTATCGCTCCCTCCATCGAGCATGCGCCGCGGTCCTGGCCGAAGGCGGAACGTTCGTCGCGGCGTCGTGCTCGAGCCATGTGACGGCGGAGGACTTCGCCGGGACACTCGACGACGCGGCGCTCGGCCGGGCCGATCTGCGGCTCCTCGAGCAGTTCGGCCCTCCGCCCGATCACCCTACCCTGCCGGCGTTCCCGGAGGGCCGCTACCTCAAGCTCGTCATGCTCGAGTGATCGACACAGCCGAGCTCGCGATCGCTCGGCGTCTCGATGGCTCGTTCGGGCGCGCGGGCCCCCGCGCTTCGTCGTCGGCGGGGCACGCGTGCTATGGGTGCGTGCACATCGAGCCTTCATGAACGTCGATCGCTTTCTCGTCGACAACCGCGCCGGCTGGCGGCTCGCCGTCACCCGGCACCGTCCACCCCGCGAGCCGAAAGGGCGCCCCGTCCTCATCGTGCCCGGCTACGGGATGAACTCGTTCATCTTCAGCTTCCATCCGAACGGGCCGTCGATGGTCGAGAGCCTCGCGGCGCGCGGGCTCGAGGTGTGGACCGTCGACTTGCGCGGACAGGGCCGCTCGATCCGCGCGCGAGGCCATCACCGCTACGACATGGGCGACCTCGCGGTCGAGGATCTCGGCGCCGCGATCCGCCACGTGCTCTCGCACACGGCGACGGGAGCGAGCACGCTCGATCTCATCGGCTGCAGCCTCGGAACGGCGCTGGCGTTCGCGCACGTCGCGGTGGTCAAGGACGCGCCGGTGCACGCGATCGTGTCGATGGCGGGCCTGGTCACCTGGCGCGAAGCACATCCCATCGTGCGCTTCGCGTTCGGCTCACCGCGTGTCGCGGGATTGATGCGGATGCGCAACACGCGCCGCCTCGCGCGCATTGCGCTCCCCGTCGTGACGAAGATCGCGCCGTCGCTCCTTTCGGTCTACCTGAACGAGCGCTCGACCGACCTCTCGCAGGCCGCGCGCATGGTGCAGACGGTCGAGGATCCTCATCCGATCATCAACCGCGAGATCGCCGAATGGATCCGCCGCGGCGATCTCGTCATCCGCGGCGTCAACGTGTCCGCTCGGCTGCCGGAGATGAAGCATCCGTTCTTCTGCGTCGTCGCGAACGACGACGGCATCGTGCTCCCGGCCACGTCGCGCCACACGTTCGACGTCATCGGCTCGACGCACAAAGAGATCTTGTTCGTCGGCGATGCCGAGATGCCGATCGGCCACGCGGATCTGTTCCTCTGCAAGGGCGCGCAGCCGAGGATCTTCGCGCCCGTTGCAGACTTCCTGCTCGGCTGTCCCGCGATGGAAGCTCGCGGTCAGGCGCTCGACTCGAGCTCGTAGAAGAGGACGCCCGCGTTCTTCTTGCACCAGATCCCGCAGCCGACCTCGACGTAGTGCTTCGAGAGGCGCGAGCGGTACCACGCGCCCGTCCGCTCGTAGACCTTCACGTCCGTGCGGGTCTCGTCGCAGACGTCGCGGATGTCGCGCTTCGTGATCGCCTCGAGATAGAGAAAGCCGCTCGTCATCGCGGCGAGGTTCTCGATCGCTTTCGCCGCGCCGGCATCGTCGATGTACGGCAGCACGCCCTGGCACACGACGAGGTCGAACTTCTGCTTCGCTCGCCACTTGGTGATGTCGCGCTGCTCGTGGCCGTACTCGCGGCACGCATGCGCGCTGTACTCCGTCGAGCGATACGCGACGCCGGGGCGCTTCTTCGCGAACCAGTCGCGCCAGAGCCCGACGCCGGCGCCCACGTCGAGCACGGTCTCGAGCGGGTGCTGCCACCACTCGATGAACGACACGACGGCCGTGCAGAGCTTTCCGACTTCCTCCCCCGAATGCACGCGCGTGCGCGAGCTGCCGTAGTAGCGCTCGTAATAAGCGGAGTCGAACGGCTCGGTCTTCTTCATCGCGACTTCTGTACCACGGCGTATCGAGCGCTGTCCCTCGACGCGCTCGACTACGAGCGCTGCCCCTGACGCGCTCGACTGCGAGCGCTCATTCGTATCGCAACGCATCGATCGGATCGAGCTGCGATGCCTTGCGTGCCGGATACAGGCCGAAGACGACGCCGACGAGCGCGCTGAAGATGACCGAGATCGCGATCACGTCGACCTGGATCTGCATCGGCCAGTGGAACTTCCCCGCGAGCCAGCTCGCCGAGCCGACGCCGATCGCGACGCCGATCAGCCCGCCCGCGAGCGACAACACGAGGGCCTCGACGAGGAACTGCAGGAGGATGCTCCGGGGCTTCGCGCCGATCGCCATGCGGAGCCCGATCTCGCGGGTCCTCTCCGTCACGCTCACGAGCATGATGTTCATGATCCCGATGCCGCCGACGAGGAGCGACACCGCCGCGACGCTCGCGAGGAGCGTCGTCATCGTCTCGGTGCCCTGCTGCTGCGCGCTCGCGACCTCGGAGAGGTTACGGATCGAGAAGTCGTCCTCGCCGCCCGCGGCGATGTGATGGCGATCGCGAAGGAGCGCCTTCACGTCGACGAGCGCCCGCTGCGTCGTGTCGGCTCCCGTCGCCTGGACGTAGATGGTCCCGGTGAGGAACTTCCCGAGGCCGCCCTGGATGCGCTGCGCGAACGTCGTCATCGGGATGAACG
>JAEXCN010000060.1 GCA_023402175.1 Pseudomonadota bacterium
CGCCGTGACCGGTCGCTCCGGACGCGTGATAGATGACGTCGCTCCCGGCCGCGATCTGCGCATTCGCGAGAGCCTTGCCCTTCGCCGGATCGCGGAACGCGTCCGGCGTCGTGCCGGCATACGCAGAGTGGACGACGCACTTCGGGCACGCAGCTTCGACGCCTGCGATGAAGCCAACCTCGAACTTGCGGATCAGCGGCCCGGTCATCCCGCCGACGAACCCGACGTGCCCGCTCTTCGACATGAGCCCCGCGACGGCGCCGACGAGGAACGATCCTTCTTCTTCTCGGAACGCGAGCGCGGCGACGTTCGGCGGGATCCCCTTCGGTCCGGCGAAGTAGTCGACGCCCGCGAACCGGACGTTCGGATACGCCCGCGCGACCTCATCGATGTCGCTCGAGAAGATGAAGCCCACCCCGATGACCAGATCGAGCCCGCGCGCGGCGAAGAGGCGAAGGGCAGCCTCACGATCTTCGGTGCTCGAGGGCTCGAGATAGCTCGCCTCGATCCCGAGCTCCTGCTCTGCGCGCGAGACGCCGAGGTAGGCTGCATCGTTGAAGCTCTTGTCGCCGCGGCCGCCGACGTCGAACACGAGCCCGATGCGCGCACGCGGAGCCGACGAAGGATGTTTCTTCTCGGACGCCGCCCGCGCCGGAAGGAACGTCGCGCCGACGGCGAGCACGACGAGCGCGAGGGTCCATCGCCCCGGGCCCAGCCGCGCTGCCCACGAGAGAGGATTCACAGGAAGGTCGGAAGAACGGATGGGATTCGTGAAAATGATCCCTTCCGACCTTCCGACCTTCCCCTGAGATCCCTTCTCATCACTCCGCCGCCTCACTGGACTTCGCCGCGTCCGACGCCGCGACTTCCAGCTTGCGCTTCGCCCACGCAGCGCGCGCACGCTCGAGACCGCGGCCGTCGCCGTGGGCGTCGACCTCGATGAAGATTTTCCGCATCGTCGACATCTGCGCGCGGATCCGGCGCTCGATGTCGTTGATCGTCTGCTCGACCTCCTCGACGACCATCCCCTTCCGGAAGCCGATCTTCATCGAGAGGATCGCCACGTCGGGCCCGACATGGAACGTGAGCAGCTGCGTCACCGTCTCGACGCCCTCGACGCCCTCGGCGATCTCGAGGGCCTGCCCTTCTTCCTCCGGATCGGCCGACGCGCCGATGAGGAGCGAGTGGGTCAGGCGTGCGAGCGCGATGGCCACACCAGCGAGCAGAAGACCGATCAAGATGCTGCCGGCCGGATCCCAGAAGGGCTGCCCGGTGAGGTCGCTCGCGAGGACGGCGGTGAACGCGATCGCGAGCCCGATGAGCGCCGTCGTGTCCTCGGCGAGGACGAGCGGGATCGTCGGATCACGTGCTTCGCGCACGGCCGTCAGCCAGTGGCGGCCTCGCGCGAGCACCTTGAACTCGCCCCAAGCGACGCGGAAGCTCATCGCCTCGAAAGCGAGTGACACGCCGAGGACGCCGTAACTCCACCAGCGCGAGCCATGCTCGTGGGGCGGGTGGAGCACGTGCTCGATCCCGTCGTAGACGGCGAACGCGCCGCCGACCGAGAAGAGCATCAAGGCCACGACGAACGGCCAGAAGTACTTCTCGCCGGAGCGCCCGAACGGGAACTTCGCGTCGGGTGGACGCGCAGCGAGACGCATTCCGATGAGGAGCAGGCCCTGGTTGCCCGTATCGGCCAACGAGTGGACCGCCTCGGCGAGCGTCGCCGACGATCCGGAGAGGAACGCCGCGCCGAACTTGCATGCGGCGATGGCCATGTTCCCCGCGAGCGCGGCGATCACGACCTTCTTGCTGTCGGCTCCTCCGGCGCTCATCGGTAGGCCCGCGTCGGCTCGCCGCCGTCGACGACGGCGAGCAAATCAAGACCGAGGAGACTTCCCCGGGGGTGTCGGAGGTGTCTCCCGACGGCGCCCGGCGTCGGACCGCTCGGTGCATTGATGCGGAGGGGCGTGATCTTGATCCGCGCGCGCGCCCCTTGGAGGAATTCGAGCTCCGCGGCGCGGAGGCGCTCCGTGACGAGCCAGCGTCGGAGCTTCACGCGTACGTCGTCGAACTTGTGGCCGCGGAAGGGATGCAGCGTCGAGCGGAACGCCTCGCGCAGCGAATCCTCCGTGACGGAGAGGATCGGAGCGATCGCCTTGTCGACGTAATACGCCGCTCGGACCTCGTCGCGCAGGAAGGAGAGCAGCTCTTCGTCCTCGATGCCCTCCTTCGTCATCGCATCGGAGAGCACGTGCGCTCCCCCGAGGCGCGCCTCGAGCTCCGCACGCGCCTCGATGGCGAGCCGCGGCAGATCGGGAGGCTCGATCCCGCGCTGGATCATCAAGCTCGCGAGCATCGAGCGCGCGACGAGCCGATCGATCGCCGAGCGCACGTAGCGCTCGGGGTAATCGTTCGGCTCGAGCGGTGTCTGCTCGAGGAGCGCCTCGATCCGCGCGAAGAACGCGAGCTCGCGCTCGGTGAAGAAGCGCGGTCGCGCTGCTCCTCCGGTCTCCGGGGTCACGTAACGGACGGCGACGCGATCGGCGGTGACGTCCGCGCGCGCCGCCGAGACGCCGAGCAGGATCGACGCGGACGCAAGCGCCCGCAGGACGGTTCGAGAGAACACGCGGCGCACCGAGGCTCCGCCCTTCAGGAAGTGGTGCCGCCCTTGTCGAGGCTCGTCGCGGAGCTCGCGGCGGCCGGGGGCTCGACGAGGCGTCCCCGCTGCGACGCGGTGCCTGAGCTCTCGCGTTCGGCGATCATGTGCTCGTGGTGGTGCGCGAAGCCTCTCGCCGCGCGGCGCGCCTTGAGGAACTCCGCGAACGAAACGAGCAGGTCGAGCTCACGCGGGCCGAGCGCGTCGCTCAGCTCTTTCAAGAGCTGACGAAGCGAGTCGGCGTTGCGCTGCCGGCGGCCGCTCTGGGACTTCGGCGCCTCCTCGACGGCTCCGACGTTGGTCTGGCTGAGGGGCCCGAGGCTGTCGGGCGAGGGCTCTTCGACCGATGCCGGAGGATTGTCGCTCCAGCCTGGCCGCGGAACGGCCTGGATCGCGTGAGCGTTCAACCACGCCTCCATGAACGTGCGAAGCCGCTCACTCCGGAATGCAAACCAGCGCTCGCGATCCGCGGCGTAGGTCATCAGCACGTCCTTGAACCGGCGGAAGGCGCCCTTCCCGTCGATCGCGTGCCCGAGCTTTCCCCGCAGCTCGGTGTCGTCGACCATCGGGATGAAGCGCTCCATCCAGCGGTACTGCTCCCGGGACGAGACCGGGTCGATCCGCAAGTAGTTTGGGTCGACACTGATCCGCGCGTGCATCTGCGGATCCGCGACGCCATCGACGACACGGAGGACCTCGCCCGTCGTCAGGTGGAGGTAGCTGTGGACCTCCGGCGCATTGTTCTCGAAAGCATCCTCCAGCGCCTCCCAATCGACGGGGACTTCCCGCATCGGGGCCGTCGGATGACGGTCATTGCTCATCGTGATCTCCCTTTCGAAGGCAAGCGTCTCGTCCTCCCTCTCTCCTTGGAGTCCGAGTTGGGCGCGCCGTGGGCTGGACGGCGTTCCCTCAGAGAAGTGTCATGCAGGCGAAGATAAGAAGCGGGTGAAGCGCTCGCAGCACGTGCAGCGAAGTAAGCGCCAGCTCGGCGGCCTCGGCGAACCTCAAGGGTCGCACGCCCACGCGCTCCGGGGAAGCGCTTCGAACAGCCGTGTCGGGCCGGGTGCGAGAGACGCGAGGCGCGCTCTCTCCTGGGGAGTCGCTCCTCTCGTCCTTCTTCTCTTGTCTCGCCTCGCCTCGCCTCGCCTCGCCTCGCCTCGCCTCGCCTCGCCTCGCCTCGCCTCGCCTCGCCTCGCCTCGCCACGCTTTGGCCGGAGGCTGAAGGCACGAGGCGGGAGG
>JAEXCN010000090.1 GCA_023402175.1 Pseudomonadota bacterium
GCCGTACGTCGTCCCGAACCGGCTCGACAGTGAGCTCGTGCTTCGGATCAAGGGGCAGGGGTATCCGCAGATGCCGGCCGGCGGTCTCTCCCCCGAGCAGCTCGACGAGGTCGAGTCGTGGATCCGCGCCGGCGCGCCGCTACCGCAATGACACGGTGACCCGCACGCTTCCGGCGCTCGTGCTGTGCTTCGATGACACAGAGAAAGCTCCGGGAAAGCGCTGGACACCGGTGCGATCCGAGTCACAATGACCACAAGGTAAGACGATGAGCTGGACCAAGCCCGAAGCGATCGAGATCAAGATGGACGCGGAGATCTCCTCGTACCAGGACGACAGCTACGACCCGCTCAAGGACGGGCCGCTCTTCGTGAAGAGCGAGCAGCCGGCCGAGACGGACGCGGACGTCGTCATTCCGCGCGCCTGACTACCTCTGTCGGATCGATCATCAGCCGATTGGCAGCGTGACCCTGAAGCGCGCGCCTTTGGCGGTCCCCGACTCGAGCGTCACGTCTCCGCCGTGGGCGAGCGCGATCTGCCGCGCGAGGAAAAGGCCGATCCCGAGGCCTTTGCGTCCGCCGGAGACGAAGCGCTCGAACAGATGACGAACGACCTCGGGCGCTACGCCGGGGCCTTCGTCGATCACGTCGATGATCGCGCGCTCGATGTCCGCGTCGACTTTGCGGTGGACGAGGATGTTCACGTCCGCGTTCCGCGGTGAGTGCTTGAGCGCGTTCGCGACGATGTTCTCGAGGCACTGCCGGATGCGTGCGACGTCGACGACGATGACGATCGCGTCCTCCGTCGTGCAGATGACGCGCTGCTGAGGTGTCCCCAGCGTCGCCGCGACGTCGCGAACGATGGCGGTGAGATCGGCGGCTCGCGGCTCGATCTCGAACGAGCCGCGTCCGATGCGAGCGACATCGAGGATCTCGGTGATCATCGTCGAGAGTCGGTCGAGTGATTTGCGCCCCTTCTCGGCGTCGGTCGCGTCCCGCGCGCGGTGCTCCGATTCGGCCCGACGCTGCATGAGCTGCAGTCGCACGTCGATCGGGTTGATCAGGTTCCGCAGGTCGTGCGCGAGGGTCGTGATGAGCTCCTCGGCCGCCACCTGGCGCCCTTGCGCCGCGGCGTTCCGCTCGATCTCTTCGACGAGCTCTGCGCGATGCGCGAGCATCCCGACCCAACGCGCGATCGCTTCTGCGAAGCGGAGATGCCCCTCGACCCAGCGATCTCGCTTGAGCGACGCGAGCATCAACACGCCCCTTCGCTTCCCGCCGACGTCGAGCGGTACGCCGATCGTCGAGCGGATCCTGAGCACGTCCCTGATGCCCCGGAGCTCCTCCCGGTCCTCGTCGACGCGACCGTCGATGAAGCTCTCGCCCGTCCGGAACACCTCGACACTGCGGCCGCCATTCGCGAGCGCGAGCTGATCGAGGCCGTGATTGCGCTGGAGCCTGGAAAGCTCCTGCGTGCTCGACCCGATCGCCGAGAGCGTGTCGCGCTCGGCGTCGTAGAGGAACGCGTCGACCTTGTCGGCGCCGATCGAGCCTGCGATCTCGTTGCACGCGCGGACGAGCGCGAGATCGAGCGTCGCCGTCGAGATCGCGAGGAGACGCTCGAGCGTGGCGAGCTGTGTTTCGCAATCGGGGACCGACACATGCCCCAGTTAATGGCGCCGCACGTGGACGCAATGGGGCGACGCCGTGCGCCGATGCGCGCCCATGGCCGTGATCGTTTGCGTCGACCTAGCTCGCGATCGCTGGCGAGCTCGTCGCCAGCGATCTGACCGCGGCCATGCTCCTGTTCATTTGGTGCAACCGGGGCGCGCACCTCAGCGGCAGACGCCGGGCTCGGCGAGCGCGCGTTCCGCTGCGCGCCGTACCGGCATCCGCACGTCCTTCCCGCGGAGCGGCCTGAGGCGCTTCTCGAGATCGGCCGGATGAAGCGCGGCGAGCGCGTCGATCGCCGCCATTCCGATCCGTTCGTCCGCTTCGTCGACCGGTGAGCGCGAAAGCTGCGCGAGCTTCGTCAGGCGATCCGTGGCGCTCCTCACGCACATCGCGCCGAGCGTTCGTGCCGCGAGCGCGCGGACCTCGACGTCCTCTTTCCCGTCGTCGAGCCGTTCGCGGATCTCGTCGGCCTGCTTCGTAGCGCGGAGATTCCCGAGGGCCGTCACCGCGGCGGCGCGGACCTTCGGGCTCCCGTCTCGCAGCGCGCGCGCAAGAGCGCTCTGCACCGCGCCGCTGTCCGTCGCGATCTCGCCGAGCGCGTCCGCGGCGGCGACACGGACGAACGTCCACGTGTCGTTCGCGAGCGCGCTCGCGGCGGCGTCGACTCCGGACGGGATCTTGCCGGCAGCGATCGTGCGCAGCGCCGCTTCGCGAACGCGCGGCTCGGGATCGGCGACTGCCGCCACGACCGTCGGCGCGAGCGGCGCGATCCCGGCCGACAGCTCGACGGCCCGCATGCGGACGGGCCATTCCGGGTCTTTCCTCGCCATCTCCGCGAGGCGCGTGAGCTCGCCGCTCGTCGCGTCGGTAGAGCGCGCGAGCTGCGCGAGCGGCTGCGCGACGAGGTAACGCGTTGCCATGTCGGGAGACGAGCGGAGCACCTCGGCGATCGCCGCGCTGGACTCGGGACGGAGCTCCGGGAGCTTCGCGCCCATCGCGCGGAGCAGATCGAGCCGTGCCGTGCTCGTCAGATCCTTCTTCGCGAGCAGCGCGAGGAGCTTCTCGCGCGGCGACGAGAGGGCGGCGCGGGCGAATGCCCCGCGGAGCGCCCGCCGCGTCTCGGCGCTGCCTTTGCCGAGCTGCTCGCCGATCGGATCGAGCGCAGCTGCGGGAGCGATCGTCGCGAGGAGCGGAGCCGATGCCGCTTTCCTCGGCTCGTCGCCGTCGCGGACGGCGGCCGCGAGCGAGTCGGCGGCGGCCTTCCCGCAACGTTCGATGCGCCCGAGCGCGCGCCTCCGCACCTCGGTCTCGGCGTCGGCGAGCGCCCGCGTGAGGAGATCCATCGCCACGCCCTCGCACGTGCCCGCGCTGGCAGCGACATCGACGGCGAACGCTCGGGCTCGGCCGTCGAGCGTCGGCCATCGCTTCGCGACGGCCGCAAGCCCGTCGTCACCGCTGCGCCGGAGGACCGCCGCGGCCTCGTCGGCGCGCGGGCCCGACAGCTCCTTCGCGACGTCGTCCATCGAGGCGCGGTCGACGTCGAACTTCGTCATCGCCGAGACCTCTGCAAGCGAGACCTCCGGCGCGCCGAGGTTGCGCGTGTACGCTTCGTCGAGCACGACGGCGAGACACGTCGTGCTCACGGGCTCGGGAAGCGGGATCTCGTAGCTCGCGCCGGGCTTCTGCCAGGCGTCCTCCGGCATCGTCACGTGGAACAGCCGCGTGTCGGTCGCGATGAAGAACGTGCGCGGCGCGGCGCCGTCGCCCTTCGGCGAAGTGGGCGCGACGTTGACGACGACCGAATGGAGCGGGACCTCGGACGGAGCGCGCATCGTCGCGAACTCTCCATGGCCATCTCCCGGGCGCTTCTCGCTCCAGATCGTGTCCAGCTTTCCGTCCGTCAGCGTCTGCGCGCCGGGAGCGCTGCCGCCCGTCGCGAGGAGGATCCGCGCGAGGGCGGGTGAAGCAGACGCCGGCCGCGCGCGAGCGACGACACGGGTCGCAGCGTCTCGCGCCTTCTTCTCGATCCGATGCAGGGTTGCTCCCCGAAGCTGCATCGACCTCGGATCGAGCCCGCGCGCGCCGAGGGGCGTCGTGCTCTGCCCGCAGATGCGTGTGTCTTCGCGCGCCTCCGCGAGAAGCACGAACTTCGTTCGATCGTCGCGATCGTAGACGAGGACCACCTGCCCGCTGCGATCGCCCTCTTCGCCGTGCGTGTAGCCGGTGAGCCCTGCGAAGATCGGCTCGTCCTGCCCGCCGGCGACGATCGCCTCGAACGCGAGGTCCTTTCGCTGTGCGTCCGGCACGCGGACGTGGAGCACGCTGCGGCCTTCTCCGATCGCGAGCACCTCGGCCGTCACGTTCGCGCCGTCGATGCGCGATCGATCGATCGGGATCGGGATCGACTTCTTCCGCCCGCTCGCATCGGAGCAGTCGGCCGCTTTGCACCGCCGGATGTCGAGCACGCCCGCCTGCGGATCGATCACCGCCTCGACGGCGTCGAGGCCGCCGCCTGCCGGTGCGATCGCTCGCCGGCCTTCGGCGCGTGCGGGAATGCTCGTCAGCGCGATCGTCGAACACGCGAGGATCGCGGCGGCTGCTACGCGGGCTCTCATCAGGCAACACCTTGATATGGTTGGCAGACCAAGTACCAGAGCTCGCAGGTGCACGCGAGCGGCGCGTTCCCGACGAGCAGCTCTCGACCGGGCTCGTGAGACTCCGCAGGCCGCTATTTGTTTGCCCCCCAACGGCCGAGCATGACACACGTGTGCCCCATGCGGCAGAGGCGATGGCTCGCGGTTGCGGCAGGGGTGCCGCTCCTCCTCGCAGTCGCCATCCCGCTCGTTCGCCGCTCGTCCCCGACGGAGCTGGATGGTCCGGCGCTCGCGAAGCTGTCCGCGACCGCGGCGGCCGCCGCGGCCGTTGCGCCGCCTCCGCCTTCGCTCGTCGGGCTCGACCTCACGAAGATCGAGATCAAGGACAACGTCGCGACCGCGCCGCTTCCCGACAAGAAGATCGCGAGGCTCGCGATCGATCCGGCGCTGCAGCGCGCAGCCGACTCCGTCATGGCCGCACATCACCTGCCCGAAGCGGCGGTCGTGATGATGGACGTCGAGACCGGAAGGGTCATCGCGTACGCGAGCCACGTCGAGAAAGGCCCGAAGCGCGACCTCGCGGTCGAGGCGACTGCGCCGGCCGCGAGCGTGTTCAAGATTGTGACCGCGGCATCGCTCGTCGCGAACGCGAATGCCGATCCCCAGCAGAAGGAGTGCTACTCCGGCGGCGAGCAGCGCATCCTCGCGCAAGATCTGGTGCCCGATCCGAAGCGCGATCGCTGGTGCACGACGCTCGCGGGCGCGATGGGACGCAGCATCAACACCGTGTTCGCGCGCCTGGCGCTCGCGCAGCTCCAGCCCGCCCAGCTCGACGAGACCGCGCGCTCGCTCGGGTTCGGCGCTGCGCTGCCGTTCGATGTGCCGGTGCAGCCGAGCTCCGCGAAGTTTCCCGACGAGCCGCTCGGTTTCGCACGCACCGCGGCCGGGTTCTGGAACACGACGCTCTCGCCGATCCATGCCGCGTGGCTCGGCGCCGCGATCGCACGAGGCGGCGAGCCCGTGCGCCCCGTTCTCGCCACCGACATCCTCGAAGACGGCAAGGTGCAGTGGAGCGCGCCGACGGCGCTCGGGCAGAAGCGCGTGATGAGCACGGCCACCGCGCACGCGCTCACGACGATGATGGACATGACGGTGACGGACGGAACGTCCTACCGCGCATTCCACGACGCGAAGGGGCGGTCGTTCCTTCCGGGCGTTGCGGTCGCGGGCAAGACGGGGACGCTCACCGATCCGGCGTCCCAGCGCTTCTACACGTGGTTCGCAGGTTTCGCGCCGAGCAAGCCCGTCGTGTTCTCTGCGGAGGCGCAGAAGGACGGGCACGATTCACCGCAGCCGCGGAAGGTCGCGTTCGGCGTGCTCGTGGTCAACGAGCCGAAGTGGACGATCAAGGCGAACGTCCTCGCGCGCGAGGTCCTCCGCGCCTACTTCGCAGCGCAGCGCGTCCCGGGCGTGAGCTCGCCGCGCGGCGAGAAGAAGAGGACCGCCGATCACGCGCGCGGCGGCGGGCCGCCGACGACGTCGACCACGCCCGCGACGAAGCAGCGTCTGCATCGCGGCTCGTAATCGGCGGCACCGCCGACGAAGAGCTGCCCTTCCATACCCATCAGCCGCTGCGAGCGACATGCCGCGGCGCCGCATCGCGAGCAGACCGCCTGGAGCTTCGTGACGTATTCGGCGACGCTCATCAGCGCGGGCATCGGACCGAACGGCTTGCCGCGGTAGTCCTGGTCGAGGCCTGCACAGATGACGCGGAGGCCGGCGTTCGCGAGCTTCTCCGCGGCGTCGACGATGCCCTCGTCGAAGAACTGCGCTTCGTCGATGCCGACCACGTCGACCACCTGAGGACCGCTCTCGAGGTTCACGAACGAGAGCAGCTCCGCGGACGAAGCGACCGGAGTGGCTTCCGCCTTGATCCCTTCGTGGCTGACCACCTTCACGTCGTCGTAGCGGTTATCGATGCGCGGCTTGAAGAGGACGACACGTTGCCGCGCGAGTCGTGCGCGTTTCACCCGCCGGAGCAGCTCCTCGGTCTTTCCGCTGAACATCGAGCCGCACACGACCTCGATGCAGCCGAGGCGCTCGGCCGAGCTCGAGACGACGCGAAAGGCGAGATGCTCACCGTGGGTGCCATGGGGCAGCGACATCGAGCGCCGCATACTCGGCACCCGTCGGGACGACAAGACACGGCCACGATCCGGATGTTCTGGGTGACGACATCGCGGGCAATCGCGCGGACTTGACGCGCGCCGTCACCGGTCGCGCCAGCTCGGACGCAGGCGACAGGCGCGCCAAACCTGAGTTGGCGGTCACCATCGTTTCTGGGACGATAACGCGGCCAGACGGCCAGGCGGCCAGGCGCGGCGTGGTCCCGTCCGCCGGACCGGCCGGGTGGCTCGGCTCCACACGCGCCACACGCGAAAGGCGGCCGGCGACCGGGGCACCGGCACCGGCTCGAGCGACGGCGCCTCGGCGGCTCCGGGCCGGGGGCGAGGACGCCCGGGCCCGTAGACGCGGCCGATAGCAATGCTAGATTGGGGTCTGTGGAAGTCGTCCTCCGCAAGCTCGGTAAGGGTTCGCGCGCCGTTGCCGGCCGCCTCGTCAGAGCACCGCGGAAAGGCTCCGTCGTCGTGATCGAGTTCCCGGACGGAATGCACGAGTACGTGACGACTCCCGTGAAGCGTGTGCTTCGCCTCGCCGGTCGCGAGGTCTTCTACATCGAGACGATCAACAGCCGCTATCGGCTCGAAGTCCGCGGTCGTGAAGACGCGGTCGCCGAGAGCGCCGGCTGAGCACGCGCGAATCGCGGACGACCTGGGCCGCACGCCGACCTTGACGAAGCACGTCAAGTCGCGTTGGATGCGCCGGCAATGGGCAAGTTCGACCGCAGGAATTCGCAGAAGATGAAGCGCCGGAAGGCGCAGACCAAGAAGAAGGCGCGCCTGAAGCGCAAGCGCACTGCCGCGACGAAGCCGGCCGCTACGAAGAAGGCTGCCGCCAAGAAGTCGTCGCCGCCGAAGGCGCAGGCCTGATCCTTCGCGCGGTTCGGAGGCGCGGGAGGCCCGAGACGTCTTCTCGGGCCCATGAGTACCTGGGGCGCTCTTTTGGTCCCCATGAGTACATGAGGCCCCTCGGGCCGCGCCTCGACGTCATCGACATGCGGCGAGCCGCGCGATGACGTCCGGTCCGTTCGCGATCAGTTCGTAGCGGGGCCAGCGCTCGCGGCACCTTCTGCCGGTGCGGGCGAAGGTTCGGGCGCGGGTGCGTCTTGCTGCTGACCGAGGCGGATCGTCGGGAACTGCGCCTTCTTTTGTGAGGGGGCGCGCGCGGGCTCGCTCGGCAGCGGCTCGCCGATGAGGCCGATGTCGCCTTCTGCCCGCTGCTCGTCGACGAGGCGCCACTCGCCTTTGAAGTCGTGCCACTTCTGTTTGAGCATCGTCGTGCGGAGATCGCCCTCGTCGATGCGGTACCACGCGACCTTCACGAGCATCTCCGCGTCGGCTTCGCCCTTCATGTGGAAGCCCGCGAGCTCGTAGTCCGCGACGCGGATGTTTCCGCCCCATGCTTTGCGCCTCGTGAGGAACGCCTCGCGCGCTTCGGGCGCGACGCGCTCGGCCGCGAGCTCCATCCGTCCGAAGCGCGTGTTCACGTTCAGCTCGGTCGCAGCCTCCTGCGCGCGTGCCGGCGGCGCCTGATGCGGGCAGCCGAGCAGGAAGAGCGAGGAGACGAACGCGGCAGCGACCGCAGGGAACACGCGCATGGATCGACCGTAGGCATGGTCGTGGGGCAAAGGCCAAGTTCTGTGCGGCAGCTCGCCTGAGGTCGGCGACGCTCCGGCTTCCCGCCACGCTGCACCCGAACCATCGCGTGGTATGGTCCGCGCGTGTCCTGGCACGTCGAGTCCTGGAAGGAGAAACCCCACGCGCAGGACGTCAGCTACGACGATCCGGCGGCGCTCGCGTCGGTCGTCGCGAAGCTCAAGAGCCTGCCCCCGCTCGTGACCTCGTGGGAGGTGGAGCGACTGAAGGAGCAGATCGCCGAGGCCCAAGCCGGCAAGCGCTTTCTCCTGCAGGGCGGCGACTGCGCCGAGACCCTCGCCGACTGCCAGCCGGGGATCATCGCCAACAAGCTGAAGATCCTGCTCCAGATGTCGATGGTGCTGATCCACGCGTCGAAGAAGCCGGTCGTGCGCGTCGGTCGCCTCGCGGGGCAGTACGCGAAGCCGCGCTCGAGCCCGACGGAGTCGAAGGACGGCGTCGTCCTTCCGAGCTACTTCGGTGACATCGTCAATCGTCCGGAGTTCACGCCGGACGCTCGCCGGTTCGATCCGCGCGCGATGCTCGACGCGTACGGACACGCGGCGATGACGCTCAACTTCGTCCGCTCGCTGTCTATCGGCGGCTTCGCCGACATGCACCATCCCGAGTACTGGGACCTCGGGTTCATGTCGCGCGCCGATCTCCCGGACGAAGTGCGTGCGGAATACAAGCAGACGACCGAGCAGCTCGCCGAGGCGCTTCGCTTCATGGAGGCGATCGGCGAGAGCACCGTCGACGAGCTCACGCGCGTCACCTTCTACACGAGCCACGAGGGGCTGAACCTCCACTACGAATCGGCCCAGACCCGCAAAGTCCCGCGGCGCGAGGGCCACTACCTCCTGACGACGCACATGCCGTGGATCGGCGAGCGCACGCGCGCGCTCGACGGCGCGCACGTCGAGTTCTTCCGCGGCGTCGAGAACGTCGTGGGCGTGAAGCTCGGACCGAAGGTCGATCCGCACGACGCCGTGAAGCTCCTCGTCGCGCTCAGCCCGACGAACGAGCCCGGGAAGCTCGTCGCCATCACGCGCATGGGCGCGGCGAACGTCGAGCGTTCCCTCCCGCCGCTCGTCGAGGCCGTCCGTCGCGCCGAGCGCCGCGTGCTCTGGGTCTGCGATCCGATGCACGGCAACGGCATCACGACGGCGAGCGGGCTCAAGACGCGCAACTTCGACGACATCCTCGCGGAGATCGAAAAGACGTTCGCCGTCCATGCAGGTCTCGGGACCACGCTCGGCGGCGTTCACTTCGAGCTCACTGGAGAGGACGTCACCGAGTGCATCGGCGGAGGCCTCCGCGAGTCGGACCTCGACAGGAACTATCTGTCGGTCTGCGATCCGCGCCTCAACTACCGCCAGGCACTCGAGATGGCGCTCCGTCTCGGACGCTGGATGTCCGGCGCGCGCAAGGCGAGGCTCTAGCCGGATCGCCGGTCAGGACAACGTGATGCCGCTCATGCAGCCTTCTTGCGCCGGGCAGTTCCCTTTCGACGTCGGGGAGAGAGGAGAGCATCCGCCCATGCCCGCTCCTCCTTCGTTAGGGGCCCGCCGGTTTGCTGCAACGCTCCTTCGAGCATCTCCCTCCATCCTGCCGCATCGTGGAGAGCGATCCCGACCGCATGCTTCACGATCCCGAAATGCTCGGGGACTTTCCTGCGGCGACGAGCTTGCGGACCTCTTCAAGCTGATCTTCGTCGAGGGTGATGGTGACCTTGGCTCTTGCCATACCAACTACCATACCATCGCGTGCCACCTTCGCCCGCTCGAGCATCGTCGCCGCTCTTCCGCAGCCGCCGCCACCACACTTCACCCCGCAGAAGAACAGGCGAGACGCTCGACGCACACTCGTTGGGACGAGCTCGTCACCGCTGCATTCATCGAGCGCCCGCCGGCCTCTCCGGAGGCGGCCGTATCACAGCGAAGGCGGCGGGGCCGGGAAACGCGGGAGGTCGTCGGTGATCTCGACCCAGGGCGCCTTCGAGTCGACCCGCGATGGCTCACTGGCACGTGAGGGTGGTCGCCGTCACGCACACGCCCGCGACGCACGTGGCCAGGGAGCGGCACGTCATGTGCGCACCTTCGAGGCACGCTTCGCCGTCCTCGACGATCTCGGGGCACGTTTGCGCGCCCGTCCCCTGACCGCAGACCCCTTCGCGGCACGCGATGTTTCCCCCGCAACTCGCGCCGGGCTTGGTGAACACCAGTGGAGTGCACGTCTTCGCCAGGCACCCGAGGGCCTCGAGGCAAGGGCTTTTCGGATCGCACCGCATGCCGATGTCGCCGCGCGGCTCGCATCTCTGGGTCGTCTCGTTGCAGAACGTGCCCTCCTCGCAGGCAGCATCTACAGGGCACTCCTCACCGACCGTATGCTTCCGAATGCAGCTCGGCGCGCCACCGTTGAACGAGGCGCACATGAAGCCCGGCCGGCAGAAGACGTCTGCGGCTCCGCACTGGCCGTTCTCATCGGCGTAGCGCGCGCGCCTGCAGGTCGGCGGAGATGAGCCCGAGCCTATGCACAACGTGCCGAGCGCGCATGCCGTGTGTTCAGGGTCGCAGGACGCGCCTTCTCGGATCGGCTGCAAGCAGACACCGCAGCCTTTGCGCCTCGCCTGCAAATCGAGCCGATCGCAATGCCCGCCTTGGCACTGCGCGTCGACGTTGCACGCCGACCCGGCCGGCAGCGTGCCCGGCTTGGGGGCACACGCCGCGAGAAGGTCCGGGATGACGCCGCATTCTTCGGCCTCGACCGCCTTCGCGCATGCCTCGACTTCGTTTGCAGTACGCGTCGAGCCGGTGAGATCCAGCGCGCCCACGCAGATCTCGATGTAGCGTTTACGTGCGCTCTCGAGTGTCCCAGACGCAACCAGAGCGCTGTCGCAACGCTCGACACGTACGCGGAACTCGTGCTCGCACGCAGACTGCGCAGAGACGTTCGCCGGCGCCACTTCGTTGGACGGATCGCTGCTGCTGCAGGCGAGGAGGACGACGGCCGAAAAAAGGGTACCGAGACTACGTTTCGATCTGTGCACGCGATTCCTTCGATTCCGAGAGCGCAAAGCGGCTCACGTTGGTATGGCGGCCATCCCTTGCATTGACCGGCGCGATCCGATCACGCTGCCGATACTTCCCACGATCGGCGCAACTGGTTTGCGCCCTAGCGGTGCAACGGTCAGCTACCGCGCATGCAGTCGCGACTACTTGATGTTGATCGACTCGACGGCATTGAGCTCGCGAAGGCCCGCGCCGCCGGGATAGCCGTAGCTCGAAAAGCTGCCGGTCGACCAGACGGTGACTGCGAATGGGCCGTCGCTCGTCATCTCGCGCCGTCCGCCGTTACACGTCCCGTTGGCGTACTTCTGTGGAGTTCCCTTGTTCTTGATCCAAGGGCGCGTGTATTCGTATTTGCCGGACGTCCCGATGGGTTTCCAATCATCGAGCTCACCCGCGCAATCGAGCGTGACGGGCTTGAAGTCCTTCCCGTCGTCGCGGACGCGTACGACGACCAGGTGCGCATTGGCGTAAATCGGGTCGATCCAGAAGACGTACCTGCCGAGGTATTGCTCGGTGGGGATGACCGTCATGAACTCCGGATCTCCGTTGTCGCCCCCGGGGACGGCGTATTGCGCGCCAGTCATGTACGAATAGGCGGCGAAGGGGTGTTCTCGGTCCTGGCTATTCACGACGAACGGCTCTTGTGTCCAGAACGTCACCGATTCGCCCGCCGAAATCGTCGTAGGTGCCCCCACCGGCGCTATCGGATCGTATGTGAGAACGGTGTCGTCGACGGCGCCGGTGATGCGATGGAGATAGTCCTCGGGGAGATCCTTGGGGCGTCGCGACCGATGGGGGACAACGGCGTATTCGGTTCCCCACGATCGAACGGGGAAGAGCGCCGTCTGCGACGAATCTCCCGCATTCGTACCGTCCTCCGGGATGGCCATGCCCTCGTGGCCGACCCACACGTTGATCGGCTTGTTGGCACCAACACGCGTCCCAAGCAGATCTTCGAGCTGGGAGAACTGGATCTGCTCACCACGCCCGAGGCGATAGATCGTCGGCGTGCCTTTTGGTGCGCCGGGGATCTCGCCGCCTCCCTGGATGTTCACGCTTCCGAGGAGCGTAATCTCCGTGTCGTCTTCGGCAGCGACGAGGTGCATCGTCGGGTAGTAGATGCTGTTGATGCCATAGTGGCGAACGTGCCATGCGCTCGTGACGAGGTAGTCGGTCTTCCACGAGGCTCGCGGAACGAGGAGTGTGGCCGTCGCGTTCCCGTCATTGCCGCCTCCGAAGGGATAAAAGCTGTAGGCGCTCACGGGGGCCGTCGTCGTGATGCGGAATACCGAGCTGCGTCGATTGCCGTTCGCGGCCGTGTCCTTTCGAATCGCGGCGCTCGTACCGACAGGGCAGCGGACCGAGAATGCCCCCGTCGGGTCTTCGCTCAGGAACACGGCCGCCAGCTCGCCGGGCTTCAGCTCTCCGTCGAAAGGCTCGTACGTCGTCGTCTGGCCGTCGGTGTGCACGATCCGCGTGGCCGCTTTTACGTCGAGGGCATCGTTCCCGTAGAACGCTTCGATGCGTGCCGGGATCCCCCACGTGTTGGCGAGCACGGCAGCGAAACAGGAGCCGACGAACAGAAACTCGCGCGGCGGCGGGAGGGCCACGAACTCGCAGCCCATCGTCGAATCGGCAGCGGCCGCGCAGGCGGGGACACATTGCCCCTGGCCGCAGCCCTGGTCGGCCGGACACTCCTCGAGCACGATCGAGTCGTCGCATCCGTCGACGACCTTCCGGAAGTCGCGCGAGCAGCGTCGCGTGCCCTCGCAGGTCGTGGGGGGCGTGACCGGTGCGCTGCTGTCCGGCGCGTCGGAGCTGAAGCCCGGTGGGTCGCCCTGATAAGTGGTCTCGCGTTTGCCGCAAGCGAAGACGGCGCCGAGGGCGAGGAGCGCACAGCCTAGACGTTTCATCGAATCACCTCTGCCTCGGGATGGCGTTCGTCATCGACCGCTCCGCGACCGAGCTCGCCGTATTGGTTCGTGCCCCAGCATTTGACCGTGCCGTCGACAAGCGAGACGCACGTCGATGCATTCGTGGTTGCGAACGAGACGACGCGATCGCCCGCGACGTGCGTCATGTCCATCGGCTCGGTCGCGACATCGAGGTCGTCCGGGGAGTAGCCCAGCGCGCCTGCCGTGTTCAGACCCCAGCGATAGAGGTGGCCATTCGCGAGCAACACGCCCGCCTGCTCGACGTAGTTGAACGGCTCGACACTGCCGACGCCCTCACTTCGCCCGATGGCGATGGCGACGTCGACCGTCGTGGAGGCTCCGGGCACGTAGAGGGCGCGCCGGGCCGGTACCCATCGCGAGAGAATGCCGTCGGCCGCGAGATACGCGAACGCACCGACACGGATGACGCCGGGCTGCTCGATGGGGAGCGGAAGATGAAGCTCGTCGTTGGACGATTCGCCGGCGGGGAGCTCGCCAAGGCTTTCGAGCACGCCGTCGTCGCGCAGCGCGACGATGGTGTCCTGGAACGGGACCGCGCCCCATCCGGTCACGAGCGGAGAGGTCGTCCCGATGGCGATCTCCCGGATCGGCGCCGTGAACGCCGTCATTCGCTGCGGCGGAAACGAGAACGTAGGACCAGGCGTCCGATCGATGCGCGTGACGTGCGTGCCCCAGCAATGGAGCGCGCCGTCGCCCGTCGCGATCGCGCAGCCCGTCGTGCCCCCGAGAGCGATCTTCGACATCGGCGGCAAGCCCTCGATGCGCGTCGGGATCGGCAATTGTGCCTGCGAGGACGGCTGACCGAGCTGTCCGAACTCGTTGCGGCCCCAGCAGTACACCGAGCCGTCGGACGTGAGGGCACACGTGCCGAGGTTCCGTCCGACGCTGATCTGCTTGACGTCGCCGAGCCCCGCGACCGGCGCAGGCGTCGCGCCTTCGAGTTTGGTGACGGCGTGACCACGACCGAGCGCGCCGTCGCTCTCGAGCACGCTGGCGTCGGGCGATGCGCCCGCGGGAACGAGCGTGTCGCGTCCCCAGCAGCGCACCGTTCCGTCCTCGAGGAGCCCGCAGACGTGCTTGCTCCCGCTGCCGCTGACCGCGACGTAACACGGCTTCTGGGCGCAGGCGACCTCGAGGCGTGATGCCGGCTCGATGGCAGGCCGCCCAGCATCCGCTAGGTCGACCTCCGCGTCCGGCGCATCCGCTCGAGGAGAAGGCGGCGCTGCATCTTGCTCGACTTCGGGCGTGAGCCGAGGATCCCCCTCGGCCGACGAGCATGCGACGGCCACGGAGGACACGAGCAGTCCGAACGGTACGAACAATCCACGAGCGCGCATCACGGCGCACCTCCTTCTGCCGTCGTCGCCGTGCGCCTCGCGGCGAATCCCGTCTTGACGAGCCCAGGTCGCGTGATCGCGCCGCCGACGATCCACACGTCGTCGCTGCCGCCGGCCCAGATCCCGTTCAGCGATTCGACGATCGTGCGGCCGTCGACGGCCGTCCGCACCGGTTCGAGGGTCGATCCTGTCCACCGGCAGAGAAGGAGACCACTCGAGAACCAGCCTCCGGACTGGCCAGTCGCCTGACCGACCCGCGCGGTACAGGCGGGCACACGATTTTCGGGAAGCGAGTAGAGGGGTGCCCCTGGCGATCCCGCCTCGTCGAGCGCCACGAGCTCCGTCCTGCTGATGATGTCCTGCGACGGGGCGGGGAGTCGATTCGATGCGACGTACCAGACCTGCCGGATGCCGCCGGGAGGCGTGCCGCGGAGCGAGAGGACGTCGATGGACGAATCGACCGTCGTGATCGACCACGACGTGCCGTCGTAGTGAGCAATCGCGCCTTGGCTGTCTGCTCCACATGGGTTGGAAGGGCAGACCTTCCCGGCGACGTAGACGTCATCCGGGGCGAAGCCCCAGATCCCTCGCCACATGTATCCGTGTGGATCATCCTCGCTGCTCGCCGGCGATCGATCCTCGACGACGGCGCCGCTTGCGTCCTCGTGAACGCGGAGCACCGATGTGTCCGTCGCGATCCAGAGGACGTCTCCGTTGGGAGCTCCCCACTCCGCGATCGACGTCGTCGCAGGCTGTTCCGTCACGAGCACGCGGAACTCCGGCGTACCTCCGCCGGGCGGGCTCGCATGACGGACGAGAACGATCCGTCCGTCGCTGCCTCGCGCGACGGCCCAAACCTTGTCGCGTGTCTGCGCCCAGATGCCGGTGAACGTGATGTTCGGCGGGTCCGCACGGTCGTAGTCGTAAACCTGCTTGATCGACGCGCCGTCCCAGTGAAGTAGCGCGCTGCTGCTTTCCGGAAGCATCCACGCGTCGTCGGCGCTCGACGCCGAGACCGCGATGAGCGGCATCGATCGTGGCACGGGGACGTAGCAGAAGCCGTCGTCGCTGCAGCCCTTCAGGGACGCCATCGGGACGTCGTCGGGGGCATCGCTCACAGCTTCTGCATCGGCCGACGGTGCCGGCGTCGGCGCGAACTGTTCGGCCGGCGGTGCGTCGACCTTGTCGTCGCCGGCGGCACACGCGAACGCGGGCACGAACGCAAACGCGGACACCAGCACGATTGACCTGAGGTCCGGCCGCAGGCCGGCCGACCGCCCGAAGGGCACGTTGAACCTGAGGTCCGGCCGCAGGCCGGCCGACCGCCCGAAGGGCACGTTGAAGCGCCGACTCACGGCGTCTTTCCTTCGAAGTGCAGCATGACGCCATTTCCTCCAATCCAGACGTCGTTGGGACCGCTCCCCCAGACGGAGATGAGCGTCGGCTTCTCCCTTGCCGTATCGAAGGGCGTCGCGAGCCGACTCCAGACTTCCCCGTTCCAATGGATGACCGTCGCGTCGTCGCCGACGGCCCACACGTCGTTCGCGCTGAGCCCGTAGATGCCGCGCAACGTGGCGGTCGCCGGCGCGGGGACGGCCTCGAAGAGACGCGTGGAAATCCGCTCGCGCGTCATGCGACGCACCGTGCCGGAGTCGCCGACGAGCCACACGGCTTGTTCGTCTCCCCAGACGCCGAGGATGTTCTTCGACGAGTGGGTATCGTGCTCCTCGACGACCCACGAGGCGCCCGCGTCCTCGCCGCCGTCAGCAGTCGCGCGGTAGATGCGGGCGACGCGGGGGGACGCGAACTTCGCGACCCATGCCTCGTCCGGGCGTATCGTCGAGATCGACCATACCCCGCTCGAGATGCCCCACTTGTAGGGGTCGTCGTCGCGATCGAGCGCGAGATCCGTCACGTCCTCTCGCTCGATGGGGCCGGCCGCGTCCATGCCCGTGCATGTCACGATCGGTGGGGGTGGTGCGAAGGCACCACTGACTTGACGCCCGATGAAGACCCGGCCGGCGACGCCGCTGATGGCCATCGGCAGACCATTCATGTCGCCAGTCGCGCCCATCCACGTGGTCCATTCCGTGGCGTTCGCCTTCCATCCCGTCGAGTGACGGATGTAGAGCCCATCGGCGATCCACACGTCGGCAGGCCCGCCGACCCAAACGGCGCGCATCGTGACGGACGCTATTTTCTCGTCGACGATCACCGTCTTGTCCCACGCGCTCCCGTCGTAGTGGAGGACCGTTCGATTGCTCCCGACGGCCCATACGTCGGTCGGCCCCGAACCGGAGATCGAGGTGACGTTGACGAGCCCGTCGATCGGCGCCGGCACGATGCAGAGCCCCGCACTACTGCAGGGCCCCGCATCCACCGATGCGTCCGATGCGTCCACTGCCGCCCCCGCGTCGCTCGGCACGTCGACCGGGACCTTCACATCGGTCTCGGGCGGCTCGGCGACGCCGTTCTCGGCCGTAGCACACGCCGCGGCTGCACCGAGGAGACCCAGGGCGCTGACGGCGCCGAGCCAGGTGATCGGTCTCATTGGACGACCTCGCAGTCCTTCGTCAGACAGCGCCCGCCGACGCATGGTTGGCCCGACGCCACGTCACAACGGATCCCGCAGCCTCCGCAGTTGAGCGGATCGCTCAGGAAGTTCGTCTCGCATCCGTTTTCGATGTCACCGTCGCAGTTGCCCCAGTTCGGGCTGCACGAGTAACCGCAGAGTCCCTGATCGCAGGTTCGTCGTCCGTGAGTGGAGTCCACTCCGAGCGCGGCGAGAAGCGTCGAGTTCGACACGCCCGGACAAGTGAGCCCGCAGGTCCCGCAGTTGTCGGGATCCTCGTTGATCGACTTGTCACAGACCGCACCGCAACGGCACCGGCACGTACCGAAGACGCACTCTTCGCCCGGCGCGCACTTGTTTCCGCACGATCCGCAGTTGTTGTTGTCGAACCCATACGTCTCGCAACCGTCACTGCCGGGCACGAGGTCGCCGTTCGGCAGAAAGGCGACGTCGTGGTTGCAATCGACGAACGCCGGATTGGGACACGTGGGGACGTTGCACTTCCCGGCAACGCACGTGAGCGTGATGCGCGTGCTCGGTGGGTAGGGTGAGGGCATCGTCGGGCAGACGTTCCCGCACGCGCCGCAGTTGTTGTTCTCTTTGTCGAGGTTGTGGCACTTGCCGTCCGGACACAGCGTCTGTCCCGTGGGACAGCCGCAGTTTCCATTGGAGCAAATGCCCTCAGGACAGACGTTCCCGCAGGCCCCGCAATTGTCAGGATCGCCTTTGTCGAGTGCCGTCTCGCAGCCATCTTCGGTGAGGCCGTTGCAATCCTGATAAGGCGTTGCGCAGACGAATCGGCAGGCGCTCCGGACGCAGCGCATGACCCCGTGGAATCGCTTTGCGAACTCGTCGTCGTTCGGACAGCGGACGCCGCACGCTCCGCAGTTCTCGTCGTCGGAGCTCAAGTCGACGGAGCACGGGAATGGATTGTTCGGACACGTCACGCGGCCGGCAGGGCATTCGGTCGATACGCACTGCCGCGACGTCGACGGAGCATCCGCCGTCGTCGGCGAGACGGAGCCGTCGCTTGCCACGAGGTCTCGGGAACCGGCATCGGAATCGGTGAACGTGCCGATGCGCATGTCCGAGGCGCACCCCGCCGGCGTGGCGCCGAGGAGCCCGAGCACGAGGCTGGACGCGGCGACTACGCCGATTCGTCGAAGATGTTTCACGGAGCCTCCGTCAACGCCGCGACGCGGCTCAGGTGAGCGGACTTCGGGAAGGCCGCGCGGAACGCGTTCGCCCGCGCGACGGCCTCGGCGCGGCGGCCGAGCCGAGTCAGCGCGTCGATCGCGATGACCTCGCGCTCCTGAACGAGAATGCCTCGCGGATAGAGGGAGGAGTGATCGTCGGCCATCTTCAATGCCTCGGAGGGAGACGTCGCGAGCGCAGCCTGCGCGCGACGGAGGAAGTCGACCTCGGGCTCGCGCTGCACGGTCGCGGCGACGTCGTCTGCAGATGCCGTCGGGTCCGGCCGTCCGGGAAGATCGATCGAACGATCGGACGTCGTCGGCCTCCGAGCTGCGCGCGTCTCGGGCGCACTGGCGGAAGCCTTCTCGATCGCCGACGGCACCTCGTCACGAACGAACCCGGCTCGCTGCGGCGCAAGCCAGGTGTTTGGTACGCGCTTGGTCGCCGGCGCGATGCTCTCCTCGTGCGTCTGCCAGAGGACGGCGACGGCGACGACACCGACGACTGCGATCGCGATCTTCGCGAGCCCGCGTGAGGCTGCGGCCGGAGTCGGTTTGGAATCGAGCCACGGCGAGAGCTTCTGCTCGAGCCGCTGCGCCTGCATCGGCGGAGGTCCCATCCGGGTGGCGCGCACGAGGTCCTCGAGAAGGGCCTCAGGGTCTTGCGTCGGATCCTTCATGTGCCTTCCTCGGAGTGCTCGGCGAGCATCGCGACCAGCTGCTTCTTCGCGGCCGCGAGGCGCGAGTACACGGTGCCCGGCGGGCAGCCGACGAGCTCCGCGACTTCGGCGATGGGGATTTGCTCGATTACATGGAGCGCAAAGGCGGTGCGCTTTTCCTCGTCGAGCTTCGATAGGAGTGTCATGAGCTGCTCGGAAGCGTGGAAGCGTTCGATGTCCAGCCCGAGCAGAGTGGAGGGCGGTGGCTCGGGGATCTCGTGGACGAGGACCTCGCGACGCACCTGCGCGCGACGCCGGTAGGTCGACGCGGCGTGAAGGCAGATGCGGTAGATCCATGCGCGAAGGTGCCCGCGCTCCTCGTATTCGGGGAGCTTGCGGAAGATGACGACGAAGACCTCCTGCGCGACGTCCTCGAGATCTCGGGCGGCGACGTTCTGCATGCGCAGCGTGCGCCAGACGAACGGCAGGTACTCCCTGAAGACCTCGCGATGCGTCGTGGTGGTCGGCATCGGCCGAGCGAGGTCGTTCACCCGTTGCTCGTCCCAGGTCGCCTCGCTCATCCCACGACGAAAGGGGCGCACCGGGGGGATTTTCACAGACGGGCCCGACGATTTTTGAAATTGTGCCGCGCGAGCCCTTCAGAGCCGGAGCGTCAGGCCGAGACCGAAGACCCCTTGGACGTGCGACGTTCGGCCGACGCGGTGGATCGTTCCGCTCTCGTCTGCGAAGACAATCCCAGCACGTTGCGGCGATGCGATGGCCCCGAGAAGGAGAAACGCCCTGAGCTCGTCCGTCAGCGCATAGAACGGTCGCGCTTGGACGAGACCGCCGAACGTCGAAGAGTACGCCGTCGTGTCGTTCCCGAATCCGCGCGCCCAGGCGACATAGGCCGTGGCCTCCGGCCCGACGCACGCGAGAAGGCCGAAGCGCGCGTGCGTGAGGCTCAATGGGCAAATCGAGAGGGCGAGAGTGCCGCCGAGGAGCCAATACCGCTGATCTCCCGCCCCGCCGCGGGTCTGGAACTGGAAGAGCAGATCCACGACGACCGGCATGAACTTCGGGGGGTCGATCTCCAGGGCCACGGCAGCGCCCGGATCGATGGCCGGCTCGTCGACCAGGACGAGTGCTGGCGCGAGCGCGCCACGAAAGCGGACGGGCGGCGCGACTGCGGCCGGTGCTCGACGCGGCCGCGGAGGCTGCGCTGCGGGCCCGATCGGTGGCGGAGGTGGAGGCGGCTCGCGCTCACCCGGGACCTCGGGCAGGTCCGCCATGAGCGAGATGGCGAGGACGAGCACGTTGGAGGCCTCGCGGCAGTCGGTCCCTTCGAGCTCGAGCTCGCGCGCGCCGAGCGCGACGCCGCGCTTCGACGACAGGTCGATCGTCGCGTGCCACCCCGAAGGCGTCGGCGCGATCGAAGCGCGAAGAACGCGGTCGGCTTCCAAGCGTGGGGCGAAGACGCGCCGCTTCAGTGCGTGCTCGACCTCCGCGACGATCTCGGCGTCCGACAGACACGTCTCGGCCCCGGGCGCTCGCGTCCAGTCCAGCGCGGCAAGCCCACGCGGACTCTCTTCCGCGCTCGCAGCGGGCGCTCCGAGGAGTCCGATCGCCAGGACGATGGAGCAACGAGCCCACCGCCGCATGAAAGCCTCATATCAGTGCGCTGCCGCGCGTCGCAAGGTTCTCGGCTCGCCCGCTGCCGCGCAACGGGCGATGCGTGCGATGTCGGGCGGACGCGGCCTGTGGTCCGCCGCACGCAAGGCGAGGCTCTAGTAGCATCGCCGGGTGAGCACGACGTTCCACTGCCCGTTCTGTGGTGCGCCCATCTCGGGCGCCGCGCCCGGCGTGACGTTCGCTTGCCCATACTGCCGGGCAAAAGTGATGGCGCCGTACGCAGGCCATGGCAGTGGGCCCGCCTCCGCCGATGACTGGGACGGATGGGCTTCGTTCGCCGAGACGACCGGGCCGTACTCGACCGGAATCGAGAACGTCGCGGTGACGGTCGATCCGCAAGCGGGCCTCGTGGCCGTCGGCGTCCACGCACCGCACGGACAGCCGCCCTGCCTTCGCGCGTGGGACGTACGGGCGAAGAGGCTGCTCTGGGAGACGCTCCAGGGCCAGGCGTGGCTCGAGCGCGTCTCGCGAAGCTCGCTCAGCATCGTCGGCCGCAACGTCTACGTCGCGAACAAGCGGCAGCTCGTCTGCCTCGATCTCGTGAGCGGCGGTCGGAAGTGGGTCGGATCGCTCTCCGATGAACCGGCGGGCGACGACGATGACGGCCTCACGATCGTCGACCCCTTCCCGCAAGGGCCCGGGTACCGCGGCGCGATCCTCGTTCCGACGATCGACCACGGTCTCTTCTCGTTCGACCGCGACACAGGGCAGCCGCTCTGGCAGCGATCGTTCGGCGACAAGGACGTCGCCGTGCAGGCCGTGCCGAACCTCGGCGCCTGCGTGGTTCGCCACGGCTCGCCGTACGTGAAGGTCGACATCGTCAATCCCGCGTTCGCGCAGCCGATCGCCGCGCTAGGCCACGATCACTGGAGCACCGACCTCGGTCTCGCGACGGTCTGGGGCCGGAGCGTCGTCACGGTCGCCGACGACATGGGGCCGGAAGGCGACGAAGACGGCCTGCTCGGCTTCGATGCCGTGACGGGCCAGCGGCACTTCTTCGATCCACTAGAGGACCTCGAGACCGACGACATCGCTCCGTGCGTGATGGGCTCGCGCGTGTTCGCGGCGACATCGGGCGGTGACGGGCTCTACGTCGGCCCTCGCGGACGTGTCATGCCACCGCCGGTTCCGAACCATGCGATCGCCGCGTTCTGCCCGGCCGGGCCGACGCTCGTTCTCCTCCTTCGGAAGTCGCACGGCACACCCGTGCGACGGATCGTCGGCATCGATCCCAATACGCTCGCCTTCCGCTTCGATGCCGGTGAGGCGGGCAGCGAGCCGGACGATCGATGGCCGCATCAGGTCGCGACCGACGGCTACTCGGCGGTGTTCGTCGCGACACCGAGCGACAATCTCGACGCGTGCGAGCTGCGGAGCATCGACACGTCGACCGGTCGGCTCCTCTGGTCGCGGCGCGTCGGACGATGGCAAGCGCACCGCTTCATCGGTGGGCAGCTCGTCGTCTGGACGGACCAGACGATAGAAGCTTTGGCGCCGCAAAACGGGAACGTGATCGCCACGCTCGCGTGATGCGAGCCGCGATGCGGCTCTCGGTGCTGAGACATTCTGTCGCTGAGCTTGTCGATCGCTGCAGCGGCGGACCTAAATATTTCCACCACTTACAGAAGCGCAGAGCTGGCTATCAGTTCAGGTGTGGCTCCTGGACGACAGTCCGTCCCTTGACCGCTCCGAGGAGCGCTTGTAGCGATGTGGGACTCCCCGACGGGACGGTCTTGTGGCGGGTTCGTCACTGGGACGTTTCGGAGACCGGCATCGAGCATGCTGGCTCGGGTGGCCGTGATGGACACCTTCAAAGAACGAACGCGTAAGGACGAGGTCGAAGTACGAATGGGCAGTCGCATGAGTTGGCCACAAATTCGCCAAAGCGACGAGTATCGAGGCCGCTGGGTCGCCCTCGACAACTGCCGATATGACGCACGAACTGCGGAGCCGGTCGAAGGCACGATCATCGATGCCGACGACGATCTCGTCGAGCTGTGCACGCGCATCCGGCAGAGCGAGAACAAGCACTGCGCGATCGTTTTCTGTGAAGAGGCCGACGAGCTGCCGCCGCCGTCGTCCACGCAGCGTCGACCGACGTTTACGCCGACGCACTAAGCGTTCTTTTTGACCTGACTCGGGAGCGGTGGCGGGGGACGCCGCCCCGGTCCATCGGATTCCGGCCCGCTCGACGCCGCGGGGGCACGCGGCGCAGGGACGGCGGGCGTTGCCGGAG
>JAEXCN010000471.1 GCA_023402175.1 Pseudomonadota bacterium
TGACGACGATGGCCCAATCCGACGCGCTCGTCCTCGTTCCCGCCGAAGCGACCGGCATCCCCGCCGGGGCCGAAGTCGACTTCCTCCTCATGAGCGATCTCTGCGGTTGAACCGCTGGTTCCACGGAGCATTCACGATGACGGACAAAGGCATCACGCTCACGCACCTGACCCGCGACGGTCACGCGCACATGGTGAACGTCGGCGAGAAGGACGTCACCGCGCGCAAGGCGACGGCGCGTGCTCGCGTTCGGATGAGCAACGAGACCTTCCTGAAGCTCGCATCCGGCGACACGCCGAAGGGCGATGTCCTCGCGGCCGCGCGCATCGCCGGCATCCAGGCCTCGAAGCTCACGCCGCAGCTCATCCCGCTCTGCCACGCGATCCACCTCACGCGCGTCGAAGTCTCGATCCGGCTCGAAGCCGGCATCGCGATCATCGATGCAACGGCCGAGGCACGCGACCGGACCGGCGTCGAGATGGAGGCGATGGTCGCAGCGAGCACGGCCGCGCTGACGCTCTACGACATGCTCAAGGCGGTCGACCGCAGCATGTCGTTCGACGTCTGCCTCGTCGAGAAGGCCGGCGGCAGGAGCGGGCACTGGACGCGGCCGGAATCGGAGGAGGAAGGCGCGGGCAGCGGAGCCGACGCGCGATGACTGCGGCGACCTTCAAGGCCGTCATCCGCGACACGCCGCTCTCGGTCGACGAGGCGCTCGCGAGCGTTCGCCGCCCAGGCGCAGGAGGGCTCGCCGTGTTCGTCGGCGTCGTCCGCGACGAGAGCGCCGGCCGCGAGGTCACACGTCTCGAATATTCCGCGTACGCATCGATGGCGACCCGCGAGATGGAGCGCATCGCTGAAGAGATCGAGGCCGAGATCCCGGACGTCCGCGTCGCCGCGATGCACCGCATCGGATCGCTCGACGTCGGCGATGCTGCGGTGGTTTGCGTGGCGAGCGCACCGCATCGTGCAGAGGCGTTCCGCGCGTGCCGCGAGCTCATCGATCGGATCAAGGCGCGGGTACCGATCTGGAAGCGCGAGATCGGACCGGACGGCGCAGCGTGGGTCGGATGGGAGGATGCGCGCTGCGGGCCGGGCGACGAGCATGGCCACGCCGGACACTCGCACCACGTGCATTCGTCGGACGGCAAGCGCTCGGACGACGAGCACTCGCACTAGAGACCCTTTCTCATTCCAACGGATCGCGGGTACGAGATGCGTTCTGGCGAGAGGATCAGCCGCCGGCGACGGGCGGGATGAGGGCAACGACGTCGCCTTCGGCGATCGCTTCGTCGTTGGTGGCAAATGTCTCGTTTCTTGCGAAGCGGACCGACCCGAGGCGACCGGCAAGAGTCGGATGGCGCTGCGCGAGGAACGCGGCGAGCTCGGCGATGGTCGCCACGTCCGCCGGGAGCTCGATCCGTTCTTCGTCCTTCCCGATCAGCTCGCGGACGGCGGCGAAGTAGAGGACGGTTATGGTCATGGCGTTGCCTTCGAAGGGCCGTGCGCTCCGTGGTGCTTCGTCCGGCCGTGGACGAGATCGACCGCGTGCGCGAGGACGGGCGCGATGAGCGCGCGGGCGCCGAGCCTGGCGCCCTTCTCGCTCCCGGGCAAGAGGAACACGACGCAGGTGCCGATCGTTCCAGCGGTCGCGCGCGAGAGGATCGCGCGAGGACCGATCTCGTCCCACGACAGCCGACGGAAGGCCTCGCCGAAACCGTCGAGCTGCTTGTCGAACAGCGACGAGAGCGCCTCGAACGTCAGGTCGCGCGGCGCGATCCCGGTCCCCCCGGTGAAGACGATCGCGTCGGCTTCACCGTTGTCGATGACCTCGCGGACGAGGTTGGTGATCTTCTCGGGGTCGTCCGGAACGATGGCGTGACGCACGAGGACGAAGCTTCGCAGCTCTTCCATGAGCGCCTTGCCCGAGGTGTCCTCTGCCGCAGTGCGCGTATCGCTCACGGTAACGGTGACGACCCGAGGGCCGGCGGGCGTGCTCATTGCGAGCCATCCTAGACCGAAACCCGGCTTGCCCCCGTCCGTACGATGAGGGATAGCTTTTGAGGAAACTTCCGATGGTCGCCCTTCCCGTCCTCCAGCCACGCCCTGCGCCCGCGACACCGCCGCGCTCGGTGCGACTGTCGCTGACCGACAGGTGCGATCTGGCATGTATCTACTGCCGGCCGGACAAGCAGGACGGTTACCTCGAGGATCGCCTCGAGATCGACGCCTGGAAGACGATGGCGGCGGGGCTCGTGCGCGCGGGCGTTCGACGGGTTCGGCTCACGGGTGGAGAGCCGCTCCTGCATCCAGCGATCGTCGAGGTCGTCGCGTTTCTCGCGTCTCTCCGGCTCGACGACCTGGCGCTCACGACGAACGCCACACGCCTCGAGCGGCATGCACGGGCACTCCGCGATGCCGGCCTGATGCGCATCAACGTCTCGCTCGATACGCTCGATCGCGAGCGCTTCCATCGCATGACCCGCGGCGGGAAGCTCGACGTCGTCCTCCGCGGCGTGGACGCAGCGCTCGGCGCTGGCTTCGACGAGATCAAGCTGAACGCCGTCATCGTGCGCGGCGAGAACGACGAGGAGCTCGAGCAGATCGTTCGCTGGTCCTGGGAGCGCGGGATCGTTCCTCGCTTCCTCGAAGTGATGCACATCGGCGAGGGCGCGAAGCTCGCGGACCGCATGGTGCCGGCGAGCGAGATGCGCGCCCGGCTCGCTCATCTCGTCCATCATCAGAGCGAGGCTGTCGCCGAGGCCGACCGAGGTCCCGCGAAGTACCTCTTCGCGCGGCACGATCCGACGAAGAAGGTCGGTTTCATCACCGGCACGAGCGACACCTACTGCAAGGGATGCGACCGCCTCCGCGTCGCCGCGGACGGCACGCTTCGGCCGTGCCTCGCGACGAACGACGGTCTGTCCGCCGGCCACCTCGCACGCACGGGGACTCCGTCCGAGATCGCGGAGGCCGTCCATGATGCCTGGCGGATGAAGCCCGACGGCGAGGTGTGGAAGGGCTGCACCGAGCCCGACGCCGCGAATGTGTCGATGCGCGGCATCGGCGGCTGAAGCGTCACACTACGACACCACGTCGAGCCCGACGATCTTCATGAGCCGAAGCGCGTTCGAGCTCTGCACGATGCCTTGCCGGAGCAAGTAGTCGAAGCTCATGACGTCGCCTTCGACCTGCTCTTCGAAGTGGACGTTGCGGACGTGATCGGGCTTCTCCTTCTCGAGATCGCCGAGCCCGAGATCGTGCGTCGACACGGCGCCCATCGCTCCGCGAGCGAGTAGCTCCATCAAAATCGCACGCGCGCCGATCAGGCGCTCACGCGTGTTCGTGCCGTGCAGGATCTCGTCGAGCAGGAAGAGCAGCGTCCCGTGCCCCGACCCCTCGTTCACGGTGCGCGAGAGGTCGAGGACGAGCTTCAGCTTTTTCAGCTCTGCATAGAACCTGCTCGTCCCCTCCTCGAGCGAGTCCGAGACGCGCATGCTCGTCGCGACCTTCAGCCGGCCGACGCGGAGGGCCGTGGCGCAGACGGGCCCGCCTGCGTTCGCGAGGACGGTGTTGATGCCGATCGAACGGAGGAGCGTGCTCTTGCCCGACATGTTCGAGCCGGTCACGACGAGGGCATGGCCCGGACCGACGATCGTCACGTCGTTCGAGACGCGCTTGTCGCCGTCGATGAGCGGGTGGCCGAGGGCCTTCGCTTCGAAGGTGGCGCGCTCGGTGTCGATCTCCGGGAAGGCGTAGTCGGGGTTCTCGAACGCAAAGCCCGCGATCGAGGCGAGCGCCTCGAGCTCGGCGAGCGCCCGGAACCAGCCATACGCGGCGCGGCCGGCGCGCTCGCGCCAGCGCTCGAGCGCGAGCGCGCACCAGAGATCCCACATGAGCGCGGGGCCGATGAAGAACCGGAAGACCTCGTTGTGGCGGGCGTCGACGAACCCGACGATCCGCGAGAGCGCGGCCATCTCGCGCGTCGCCGACGCGCCGCTCTCTTTCAGGCGGTCCTGGAGCCCGACGAGCAGCGGCGCTTCGAGCTTCTCGTCTTCGAGAAGCTGGAGCATGCCGCCGTAGCGCGAGAGCGCGCTCTCCTTCGACGACGCGGCCTCGAGCGACGGCTGGATGCGAGCGCGGAGCGCCCCGAGCACGAGGACGCTGACGGCGAACGGCACGAGGAAGACAAGGCGATGCACCATCCCCATCCCGCCCGCGATCATCGTTCCGACCGTGGCGAGCGGGACGACGAGCGCGACGAGACGGAGCGCGCCGGGAAGCTTGCCGCCTCCGGCACTGGAAGTGGACTGTCCGGCCCACATCACGAAGGGCCGCGGATCCGGCTTCACCTGCTCGTCATCGAGGAGCGAGCCGAGAGCTGCGAGCTCCTCGCGGAGCGTGAGCCTCGGCGCAAGGTCGCGAACGGCCGCCTGCCGATTCTCGACCGACTCGGCGAACGCGATCGTCCCCGATGGCGCGTCCTCGCCGGACAGCCAGCGGGCGAGGACCTCTTCGCCGTAGCGCGTCGACGTCGCATCGAGCCGCTGGAAGAGCGACGCGCGTCCGAACACATCGAGGTCACCTGCGTAGGGATGCGTTGCGACGGCCCAGCGATCGCCGGTCGACGGAAACGTTCGCCACTTGCCCGCCATGCGAGCGAGCGCGCGCTCGTGGAAGCGCATCGCGGCCGTGGCTTTGTCCTTCTGCGCATGCACGCGCGCGTGAACGACGACGAGCGCTCCGAAGAGGACGATCAGCGCAACGACGCCGAGCCACGTCTCGGACGGCATGTTCGCGAACGCGATCGCTCCCACGAGAGCGATCGCTCCGAGCGCGGCAACGAGGCGGCCGTTGCCGATCAAGCGCGCCTTCGACTCCAGGGCGTCGGCCGTCGTCTTGCGCGCAGCAAGCGCGGCTTCGTGTTTCTCTCGCGGACCCGTCACCGGAGCATCCCCATGAGTACACGGGGCGACTGTCTTGCTCCCGATGAGTACATGGTGCGCCCCTTAGCACGCCTGCGTTCGCGACGTGCGAACCGGGCCCGGAAGCCGAGCCTAGGCGCGCGGCCTCAGGCAGCGCGGCGG
>JAEXCN010000224.1 GCA_023402175.1 Pseudomonadota bacterium
CGCCTGGGGTGCTCGGCCTCGTGCTGTTTGCTGCGCCCCTCGCCTTCGCGACGATGGCGGTCGCCGCGCTCGCGCTTCTCTGATCCTGATCTCCTGATCCGCGTTCGACGCCGCGCGCCGAGGGGCCGAGCACGCAGGCGCCTGCGCCTGCTGCTTACGCTCACCCTCGTTCGGGGGAGCATCCCCACGCCTGGTCATCGCGAACTGCCCGTCCGCTCGTGGCTTCGCGCTGGCGCAGCTCGTGCTGTGTCGAGCACGCATGGCGCGCGAAGGATGGGCTCCTCCCGCGATCGGCGTGACCGATTCGCTCCGACCGATGGCCCTCGATGCGATGCGCGACGGCGAGCGACGCAACGGCAGGCCGAGCTCCGAGTCTCGCCCGCGCGGACGCGCGTGGTTCGTGCTCTGGTTCTTCGGCGCGGCGGTCTTCTCGTTCTCGACGATGGCGGCGCTCGAGCGCCACGGGCTCTCGCAGCTGCTCATGCCGGCGGCGCCCCCGCCCGCAGAGGTCTCGGTGATCGAAGAACCCATCGCCTTCTCTGCGATACGGCATGCGCGCGCGTTCGACGACGTGCTCGCATCCCCGTGGCGGCATCGTGAGCACGACGCCGCGCCAGCGACGACGACCGCGACGAGCGCGCCGGCGGCCGTCGCGACGACCGCGACGAGCGCGTCGGCGGCCGTCGCGTCCGCGACGAAGAAGACGGAGAGCGCGAGCGCGTCCGCGACGAAGAAGACGGAGAGCCCGAGCGCGAGCCCGCCGCCCGCGATCGTCGCGCCGAAGCGGGAGGCGTCATCGAAGCCCGTCGCGCCAGCGCGCACGGCTTCGGCACCGGTCGCTCCTCCCGCCAACGCCGCGAGCGCGTCCGGCTCCGACGAGGTCGCCGCCGCGGCCGCGATGCTCGAGAAGGCCAAGGGCGAGCACGCCCTCGAATAGACGGGCTTCGGTGAACCACGCGACGTCGCCGACGTCGGCATCGCATGCACCGGATCACAAAACGACGCACGGCGGAGGAGGAACGAGCTCTCCGCCGTGACCGTCGACCTCGTGGGTCGCTTCAGCTCTCGATGAAGCTCTTGAGCTGCTTCGAGCGGGACGGGTGACGAAGCTTGCGAAGCGCCTTCGCCTCGATCTGGCGGATACGCTCGCGCGTGACCTCGAAGTCCTGACCGACCTCCTCGAGGGTGTGGTCCGACTTCTCGCCGATGCCGAAGCGCATGCGGAGGACCTTCTCCTCGCGCGGCGTCAGCGTCTTGAGGACCTTACGGGTCTGCTCCGCGAGGTTCATGTTGATGACGGCTTCGGCCGGGGACACGACGCTCTTGTCCTCGATGAAGTCGCCAAGATGTGAATCTTCCTCCTCGCCGATCGGGGTCTCGAGCGAGATGGGCTCCTTCGCGATCTTGAGGACCTTGCGGACCTTGTCGAGCGGCAGCTCCATCTTCTCGGCGATCTCCTCGGGGGTCGGCTCGCGGCCGTACTCCTGCACGAGGTAACGCGAGGTGCGGATCAGCTTGTTGATCGTCTCGATCATGTGGACCGGGATGCGGATCGTGCGCGCCTGGTCGGCAATGGCGCGCGTGATCGCCTGACGGATCCACCACGTTGCGTACGTCGAGAACTTGTAGCCGCGCTTGTACTCGAACTTGTCGACGGCCTTCATGAGGCCGATGTTCCCTTCCTGGATCAGGTCGAGGAACTGGAGTCCGCGGTTCGTGTACTTCTTCGCGATCGAGACGACGAGACGGAGGTTCGCTTCGACCAGCTCCGCCTTCGCGCGCTCGGCGAGACGCTCGCCGTCGCGGATCGACTGGTACGTCTCGCGGAGCGCCTTGATGTCGAGCTGGAGCTCTTCCTCGACCTTGCGAAGGTTCTTGAGGCTCGCGGAGTGGTTCGCGATGACCTCTTCGGCCGTGACGCCGTACTTGCGCTTGAACTTCTTCTCCGCCGTGGCGTCGCCCTTCGAGGCGCGCGCGTCCTTGCGGAGCTGATCCCAGTCGACGCCCGTGCGCTTCTCGAGCTCGGTCGACCCGCTCTCGGCGCGCTCGACCTTCTGGATGAGCGAGCGGAGCTTGAGGACGATCTTCTCGATCGTCTTCTTGTTGAGACGCATCTCCTCGAGCGTCTCGACCATCTTCACGCGGTTGGCCTCGACTTCCTCTACGAGCCCCTTCTTGCGCGACGCTGCGCAGGTCTCGAGCTGAGCGGCGAGGTCCTGGGCGACCTTGTCGAGGTGCTTCACCTTGTCGATGAGGCGGAGGATGCGGCGATCGGCCTCCTCTTCGTCGAACTCCGCGTTCTCGTCGTCGGCGTCGCGGATGATGTCCTTGACGCGGATCTTGTGCTTCCGGAGCTTGTCGCCGAGGTCGATGATCTCGCGGACGGCGACCGGCGACGCCAGGATGGCGCCGAGGATCATGTGCTCGCCCTGCTCGATGCGCTTGGCGATCTCGACCTCGCCCTCACGCGTGAGGAGCGAGACGCTCCCCATCTTGCGGAGGTACATGCGAACCGGATCGTTGGACTTCGAGTAGTAGCTCGAGTCCTCGTCTTCCTTCTCGGGCTGGCGGGCGACCGTCTTGTGCTCCGCGGCCGTCTCCTCGACGATCCGCTTCGGCGCGATCTTTACCTGGGTAGCAGCATCGACGATCTCGATGTCCTCATCGCCGAGGACACTCATGACATCGTCCATCTGATCGACGGACACGTCGGCCGGCAGCGACTCGTTGACCTCGTCATAGGTCATGAAGCCCTTGGCCTTGCCGTTCTCGCCGATCTTGTCGGTGTCCTTGCCGTTGCCGTTCCGGTTCTTGTTCGCCATCGGAGTTCGTTCTTTCCACTTCTACGCCCGCGCGTCGCTGAGAGCGTCTTCTCGCGTCTGCTGCGGGTTCACGGTTCCCCACTCGATCGACCCGTCCTGTTGCGTGCGCCTTGCGCGGATCCTTGCGCGCGTTGCGCTGTCGACGGGACCCCCTCGCTTCGGCTCGTCTCGCTCCTCCTTCTACCTGTCAGGCCTTGAGGCCGTGCTTCGCTCGCAGTCTCTCGGCCACCTCTCGCAAGAGCTCCCGTTCCGTCTCCCAATCACCCTGCGCCCGGTACGTCTCGCGAGTGATTTGGGCAGCCTCCTGCGAAAGGAGCAGCCTCTTTAGCTTGTTTGCGTTGTCAAGCAAGTACACTTTTGCGTTTACCTCGCTGTCTTGTTCCGCCTTTGCGAGGTGTCTGTGCGCCAGCACACGCACTCCGGGCGGGATTTCCCGGAGGAAGGCATCCACATCGAGCTTTTTGTCCTGTGGTTTCCATGCTCTACGCAGGCTCGAGATGGCCATCACGACGGGGCCTTCGAGCAGCGAGAGCTCGTCGGCCACCTCGGGATCATCGAGGAGCGACGGCCACTCGATCAAACAACCGACGATCGCCTGACGCTCCGCGGAGCCGGGCGGCTTCGGCGCGATGCGTGCTTGCTTCGGGGAGGCTGCTGCCGGCCGAGGTACCTCCCCGCGCGCACGTGCTGCTTCTTCGTCCTTTCGAAGCGACTTCTGGAGCGCTGCGAAAGGCCCGCTCTGATGCACGTCGTCGCGTCCGACACGCATGCCATGGAGATCGAGGCGCGCCGAGACCGCGTGATCGGCGTAGGCGTACAGCTCCATACGCATGATCGGGTCTTCCTCGTCGGCGATGAGCTTGCGAATGCGTTCGATCCGCTCGACGCGCTCGAAGACGTCGGCCTGCACGAACGTGGCGTCGAGCTCCATCTCGATGAGCGCTTCGGCCATCCCGCGCGCGCCCGCGACGAGATCTTCGACGGCCTGGATGCCTCGCGCGCGCGAGAGCTCGTCCGGGTCGATGCCGTCGGGCAGCGTGGCGACGCGCGCGTTCATCCCCGCACTGCGGATGGCGTCCCGCGAGAGCCGGACGGCCTTCTTGCCAGCGGCATCGCCATCGAAGAGGAATACGACGCCCGGAGCGAACCGCTTCAGCAGCTTCGCCTGCTCGGCGGTGAAGGCGGTGCCGAGCGGGGCGACGACGTTCTGCAGACCGCGCGCGTGGAGCGAGACGACGTCGAAGTTTCCTTCGACGAGGATCGCGCACTCCTCTTGACGGATCGCGTGCCGCGCCTGGTGGATGCCGAAGAGCATCTGGCCCTTCGTGTAAATCGGGCTCTCGGGCGAGTTGATGTACTTGGGCGGCGGGCCCGAGCCTTCGCTCTTCGAGGAGGCCGACGACGCCTCCGGAAGATCGCGCAGCGCACGCCCGCTGAACGCGACGACGCGGCCTTGCGCGTCCATGACCGCGAACATCAGCCGATGACGGAACCGATCGTAGAAGCCCGAGCCGCTCGAGCGCGGGACGAGGAGGCCGACGGTCTCGGCCGCCGTCGGCGAGACGCCTTGCTGCCGGAGGAACGTCGTCAGCCCGTCCCATCCCGGCGGCGCGTAGCCGATGCGGAACGCCTGCAGCGCTTCGTCGACCTTCTTGTCCTTGCCGGTTTCGAGGCCACGTTTCGCGAGCTCCTCGAGAGCGTACGACCGGTGCTCGTGGCGACGGAGTTGATCCTCGAAGTACGTCGCGGCGAGCGCGTTGACGGCGTAGAGCTCCTCGCGCGCCTTCTTCTGACGATCGGACTCCGAGAGAGGTCCGTCGTGCGAGCGCGACTCCTGCACCTCGATGCCGGCGCGCTCCGCGAGGGCACGTACCGCCTCCGGAAACGTGTATCCCTCATGTTTGATCAGGAAGTCGATCGCGCTGCCCGCTTCCTTGCATCCGAAGCAGTGGAAGAAGCCCCGATCCGGGTTCACGTGGAAGCTCGGCGTCTTCTCCTTGTGGAACGGACAGAGCCCCACGAAGGAGCGCCCGCGGCGCTTCAACGACGGGACGGCCTCCTGGACGATCGCAAGGATGTCCGTTCGTTCACGAACGAGCGCGATCGTCTCTTGAGAGATCATTCGGACCTCGACGCGCGCGTGCCTTTTCGACTCAACGTTCGCTCGTTCGGGAGGGCTGTGCGACGTGCGGGACGTGATGTCCCAGCGTCGACGAATCGAAACCGATAGGCGCACGCTCGCCCCTGGTCAAGCGGAGCGAAGGCCCGTTTTTTCCGAGGTCTCAGCGCGCTTTGGCACGCCAGTTGCGCAGGGAAGCTCACCGCCGACAGGGGCTCCTCCGCGCGCTTCGTCGCATCACGGACGGCGATCCTGATCGCAGAATTTTGAACCGTCCGTCGACGTCACCTGCACAGGGATGCCGGCCACGTCGATCGTGCGAGGACGAAAAGAATGATCACTGCGTTCGGTGACGACACACGCAGCGCCTCGCATCGAACGGACGCCCGATCGGCATGGCGACGCCTTCACCTTCCTTACCTTCCTCCTCTGTTTCCCTCCCCGCACGCCCGATGAGCTGACGGACGAGCCCGTGCCCCGAGCTCGACAGGCCGTCCGGCGGCGGCACGTCGCGGGGAGCGGCGGAAACCGGGCCTCTCTCCGATCGATCGCGACCGGAGCCATGTGTCGTTGAAGAGAACTGAACGCCGTGATAGACGCCGGCGCGCTTTCCAAGGTCGGCGGCTCTTTTCTTCGAGGTGCCGCGGTCCTAGAGAAGCAGCCCAAGAAGGAGCTCCCTCGAAATGAACTCGCCCTCGGTTGCGTCAGGCCTCGCCGGAAAAGGCCGGGTCGTCCAGGTCATCGGTCCCGTCGTCGACGTGGAGTTCCCGGATGGCAAGCTGCCGAAGATCCTCAACGCTCTGAAGGTCACGAACCCGGGCATCTCGAATCAGAAAGACAACCTCACCCTCGAGGTTGCCCAGCACCTCGGCGAGAACACTGTCCGCGCCATCGCGATGGACACGACGGACGGCCTGGTCCGCGGCATGGAAGTGCGCGACACGGGCAACCCGATCGCGATGCCGGTCGGCCCGGAGTGCCTCGGCCGCATCCTCAACGTCGTCGGTGAGCCGGTCGACGAGGCGGGCCCCGTGAACGCGAAGCGCACGTCGCCGATCCACAAGCCCCCGCCGTCGTTCCAGGACCAGTCGACGAAGATCGAGGTCTTCGAGACCGGCATCAAGGTCATCGACCTGCTCGCGCCCTACCGCAAGGGAGGCAAGATCGGCCTCTTCGGCGGCGCCGGCGTCGGCAAGACCGTTCTCATCCAGGAGCTCATCAACAACGTCGCGAAGGCGCACGGCGGTGTGTCGTGCTTCGCCGGCGTCGGCGAGCGCACCCGTGAGGGCAACGACCTCTTCCTCGAGATGAAGTCGGCGCAGCTCGAGACGGGCGAGCCCGTCATCTCGAAGACGTCGCTCGTCTTCGGTCAGATGAACGAGCCGCCGGGAGCCCGCGCCCGCGTCGCGCTCTCCGCGCTGACGGTCGCCGAGTACTTCCGCGACGAGGAAGGACAGGACGTCCTCCTCTTCGTCGACAACATCTTCCGCTTCACGCAGGCGGGCTCCGAAGTGTCCGCGCTCCTCGGCCGTATCCCGAGCGCCGTCGGTTACCAGCCGACGCTCTCGACGGAGATGGGCGCGCTCCAGGAGCGCATCACGTCGACGAACAAGGGCTCGATCACCTCGATCCAGGCCGTGTACGTCCCCGCCGACGACCTCACGGACCCCGCGCCGGCGACGACGTTCGCGCACCTCGACGGAACGACGGTTCTCAGCCGTGACCTCGCGGCGCTCGGCATCTACCCCGCCGTCGACCCGCTCGACTCGACCTCGACGCTGCTCGATCCGGGCGTCATCGGCCAGGACCACTACGACGTCGCGCGCAAGGTCCAGTCGACGCTCCAGAAGTACAAGGACCTGCAGGACATCATCGCCATCCTCGGCATGGACGAGCTCTCCGAGGACGACAAGCTGATCGTCTCGCGCGCCCGCAAGATCCAGCGCTTCCTCTCGCAGCCGTTCTTCGTCGCCGCGCAGTTCACCGGCTCGGCGGGCAAATACGTCCCCCTCAAGGAGACGATCGCGGGCTTCAAGGAGATCCTCGCCGGTAAGTTCGACAACGACGCGGAGTATCCCGAGCAGGCGTTCTATCTCGTCGGCAACATCGAAGAGATGAAGGCCAAGGCCGCCGAGCTCACGAAGAAGAAGTAGCCATGGCCGACAAGATCGAGCTCGAGATCGTCACACCGAAGGGCCGCGCCCTCGCCGAGAGCGTCGACGAGGTCACCGCGCCCAGCGTGCAAGGCGAGTTCGGCGTGCTGCCGGGCCACCTCCCGACCGTCTCCGCCATCCGCTCCGGCCTGGTCACGTACCGGCAGGGCAACGAGACGAAGAAGGTCGCGGTCGGCCCCGGCTTCGCCGAGGCAGGGCAGAACAAGCTCCTCATCCTCGCGGAGGAGTTCGCGGATCGCGCCAGCATCGATCCGGTCGTCATCCGCAAGGAGCTCGCCGAGATCCAGCCGAAGCTCGAGAAGGTGCTCTCGACGCTGGAGACGACGCCCGAGCTCGAGGGTGAGCGGAAGACGCTCATCGAGCGTGAGAACTGGCTCGCCGCGCAGCTCGAGCTGTACGGCGATCCGCCTCCGCCGACGATGCGTCCGTTCGAGGAGTGGGGTCCGCCCGCGTCGCCTCTCCTCGAAGAGGAAGAAGGCGCGCACGCCACCGATCTTCCGCCCGGCTCTCCCTGACGAATGCCCCATCCGCACGATCGCACCGGTGGGGACGGTCCGCAGCGCTGGGCGTCGATCCTCGTCGGCGCGGCCATCATCGCCGTGGTCGGCTGGTTGACGTTCGAGGCGCAGAGCGCTCGCCCGATGAAGAAGGACACCGCCGGCGCTGCGCCGGCGGCGTCCGCGAGCGCGGCACCGTCGGCAACGGCAGCACCGGTGGACGCCGGAGCCGACGAGCCCGATCTCGACGCCGGCCTGTTCCTTCCGACGTTGTCGCTCGGCGACGCGGCGGTCCTGCCGTCGAGCGCGCCGCGCAGCGTGAAGCTCGGCGTCGTCCTCGTCTCGTTCGCCGGCGCCGAAGGAGCTGCGCCGAACGCACGGAGCAAGACGGACGCGCAGGCGATCGCCGAGCGTCTCGGTGGAGAAGCGCGCGCCGACTTCCATCGTGCCGTCACGAGCGGCGATCCCGGTTCGGCCGACGACATCGGCCGATTGCCGCGCGGCGTCCTCGATCCACGGACCGAAGTCGCAGTCTTCGCGCTCGCTCCCGGCGAGATCTCCGACGTGCTCGAGACCCCGCGCGGGTACTGGATCGTCAAGCGCATCGAATAGCGCGGCGGCTTCGAAAATGTGGTTGGCCGTCCCCGCGAGATGGTAATACCGCGGCGATGGCCACGATCGACATCACGCGCAATCACGCACTCTCCCTCGACGACGCGAAGAAGAAGGCCGAAGAGCTCGCCAAGGGGATGGAGCAGCGGTTCGGCATCACCTGGAAGTGGGACGGCAACACGATCCGCTTCGATGCGCCGAGCGGCGCGGCGAAGGGTACGAAGGGTGAGGTCGCCGTCAGCGACAAGAACGTGCGCGTCGCGATCGATCTCCCGTTCATGCTCAAGATGATGAAGGGCACGATCGAGGACAAGGTGAACGAGAAGCTCAGCGCACTTCTCTGATCATCGCTTCACCGCTTCGCTGATCCACGCTTCAGCCATCGCGGTCGCCTCGAGGCGTGACCTCCGCGGAGGAAGAGCGAACCACCAAGGCGCCAAAGACCTGAGCATGGTCT
>JAEXCN010000241.1 GCA_023402175.1 Pseudomonadota bacterium
GCGGCGGCCCGCGCAGCTGATCTCGCGCCTCATCCGGCGCATCGAGCAAGCGTCTCGATAGCGACGAAGTGAAGAGCGGCGGCGCCTCGGCCCGCCGCTCATTCTTTTTCGATGTTGGTCGACTTCCGGCGCTTCGCTCTCTGCACGAGGAGTGAACCGCTGTCGCTTGCCAGCCGTCGACTCTCCCTGTCGATTGCTGGTGCTTCGCTCACTGCACGAGAAGATTTGAACAGGGCGACAGGGCGACAGGGAGCCCAGAGGGAGGGCCTTCGTCTCCCTCTTCACCTGGACCCTCGTCGTGCCCTCCGGGAAATGCTGCGCATTTCCCTTCGGAAATTTGAGTCTCCGATCCGGCCGTCAGGTGGTTCCACACGGTGCTCACCTCATTGCCGACTGCGGGATCGGACGGAGCTGCTGCCGTCTCGATGTTCGCCGCGCCCCGTCTCGATTCCGTGCCCCTCGATCGCACGACGCACGCCCGTGGCCTAAGCGCCGTCGACGCGCTCTGGTTCGAAGACGCCCGCCGACGCGATACGGGTATCTTGCACTCCCGTTCGACTCTCAACCGCACGATGCTTGGCAATGACGTCGGCACCGTGTGGAACACGTCCCGCAGGTCGCCAGCGAGACTCAAATTTCCGAAGGAATTGCGCAGCAATTCCTGAGGGCCCCATGAGGCAACGTCGAGAAATGGAGACGACACCCCGCTCCCTCTCGGCTCCCCGTCCCCCCTGTCTCCCTGTAAATCTCGCACAGCATCGAGGCGAGCAAGAGAGCGAGCGGCGGGCGACGGCTTCGAGCGGCTAGACCGAACACGCACCCGCAGTGAGCGGCGAGACTCGAGGCTAGCGCGCGGCGGGACAAGGACCATGGAAGCGAGCGGGAGGCAAGCTTGGTTGCCGATGTCAGGGCTGACGGATTCGGTACCAGAGCTCCACCGAGACGGTGCCCGGACCCGCTGGGCACACGTGCGATTGGAGCGAGCCGTCGAACACCGCCGGCGTGATCGGAAGCGTGCAGCCGCCGATGAGATCGTCGAAGTCGATGTCCGAGTCCCAGATGTCGAACGAGAGATGGTTCATCAGCTCGGCGGCCTTGATCGCTTTGAGCGGCGTCTCCGCCCAGAACGGCACGGTGGTGTCCTTCTGGACCGACGTCTCTCCGTAATGCGATGAGCTGCCGAGGCTCGAATACGCGACGAGGTACGGATCCGGTGCGCCGTTCTGGAAGTCCCAGCTCGCGCCGGTGCTGTCCTTGTCAGGGACGGAGGCGAACGAGACGTAGAAGTCCCAGAGCGCGTTCGGATCGATCGCGCATGACTTCGCTGACCCGCACGTCCGGCCGTACCCGCAGTCGATGCAGGCCTCTCCGCCGGTGCCACACGCTTTCGCGGATGTCCCCGGCTGGCAGCCTGCGGCGGTGCAGCAGCCGTTCACGCATGTCGCCTGGCAGGAGGCGTCGATGCACGTGTGGTTCGAGCACACGAACGACGATGCTTGCGTCGTGCACGATGTGCATGCGGCGCCGTCGCCTCCGCACTTGTCCGTGGCGTTGCCGCTGACGCACGTGTCGCCATCGCAGCAGCCCTTGCAGTTGTTCGGCCCACAAGGCTCCTTGCACTTGCCGCTCGAGCACTTCTGCGCGCCGCTGCAGGTCTCGCAGGCGCCCGCTCCGGCGCCACACGCGCTCTCCGTCGTTCCTTCCTCGCACTTGTCGTCACGACAGCAGCCCGCGCAGTTCGCCGGAGTGCACGTCGTGACCTGCGGGCCGCCTCCGGGGACCGACCCGCCCTCGTCGTGGCGGAAGCCGCTCACGACGCATTCCGCGACCTCGGCATCGAGCATCTCGCCGACGACGCGTGCGATCGTCTCCGTCGCGCACGTCGCAAAGTGCGCACGGCATGCGTCGCGGTCGCCGGTGCACTCGTCGTCGACGGCCTTCGCGACCTCCTCGCCGTAAGGAAGGACGAGCACTCCTGGAAGGCGGCCCTTCTTCGCGTAGAACTGCGCCTCACAGTCTTCGAGGTCCGGCGCGCAGAACGTGCAGTAGCTCTCGGCGAGCGCGCGATGTGCCTTCGACGGCACCGCGGATTTCTGCGCGCGAGCGAGACAGTTCGCGGCGCCGCAGACGCCGGACTCGATGCAATCCTGCGCGGCTGCGAGCGTCGAGGCCGACAGCGCCTTGTCGAGCGTGCCGCACCCCGTCGCGATCGCCGAGTCACAGTCCGACGGCTCCTTGCATTTCGTCGACGTCGCCGCGGAGCAGAACGTCGCCGGTCCCTTCGCTGGATCGGACGTGCAGCCGCCGAGAGCGATCACGATGCCCACGGCGGCGAGCGCAGCGGCCCGCGCCAAGCCAAGACTGCTCACGCCACATACCTAGCATCCACGCGCTCGCGCGTCGTCCGTGCGTGCGTGGGGCCGCCTTCTTCGTCGGTGCGAAATCCGCGTCGTCCACGCGTGAGGGCTACTTCTTCGTCGGTGCGAAATCCGCTTTCGACGCGGCCTTCCTGGGCGGCGGCGCCTTCGGCTTCGCCGCCATCGTCTCGGCGGTCTTCGCGTCCCCGCCGCTGCTCGGCACGCCCGTCGCCGCGGAGGGCGCGAGATCGGACTTCGCGCCATCGGACAGGCCGCCGAGCGCGCTGCCGAGGTCGGACGGCTCGGAGCCAGATGGCTTCATCGCGGTCGGCCGCGTCTTCGGCGCCGGAGGCGGCGGCGTCGGAGTCGGGGCCGGCATCTTCATCTGCTTCATGTCCGGCGCGGTGGGGTCCGCCCACGGAGCGAAGCTCGGGTTCGGCGCTGTCTTCGACGTCGGCGCCGGCGGCGGCGTGATGTCGTTGGCGGTCGGCGCGGGCACGGGCGGCAGCGTGAGCGCCTTGTTCGCGTTCTCACGTGCCTGCCGGACCTCGGGCCGCGTGTCGCCCGCAGGATCGAGGCGCTTGGCTTCGTCGAGCTTCTCGACGCAGGCCTTCCACTCGTACGCGAGGCACTTCTCGATTCCGAGCTTTCGGAGCTCGGCTGCGCGCGGGATGTCTTCGTTCGCGATCGCCTCGGGATCCTTCTTGCGGAGGACGAGCGCGACGATCGTGATGAGCACACCGAGAGCGGCGAGGAGCGCGACCTCCTTCTGCCAGTGCGCCTTCAGGTGGCGGCGAAGACGGCTGACGCGCTGACGAACGCGTGGCGCCGGCACCTTCGCCGACTCGGCGATCCATTCGAGCTTCTCGCCCTCGCCCTCGCGAAGCATCCAGTCGAGCGTCGTCTTGTTCTCGTCACCCGGAGGAAGATGTTTCTCCGCCCATCGTAGAAGGTCGACCTCGGCGTGCGGCGCCGGCTTGCCCGCTACGTCGGGCACCTCGAACGTCTCACGGGTGGCACGACGGTGGTAGTCGACCACCTTGTTCTTCGCGACGCCGAAGATCCAGCGGCGGAGCGACTCGGCATCCGTCGGTGCATGCGGCGACTCGAACGCGTCCGCGAGCGTAGACTGCACGATGTCTTCGACCTCGCTCTCCGGAACGCGCTTGCGCACCATGGCAACGAGCGCCGTGCGAAGATCGGGACCGATGACGGAAGACGAGCTTTCGGACATGTGCACGGCCGGACGTCGGGCAGGCTCCGGAGAGTGTGACAGCGGTTGGACGTAAGAAGCGACGCATCGTTGGAACGCACGGAGCAGGTTTTCACGCGGACGTGCGAACGGCCGGAAGGTGGCCGCTCACCGTTTGCGATCCCGCGCACTTGGGCATGGGCCGAGGCGACGGCACACGCCGTGCTTCCCCGTGGTTTACCGAATCAGAGCGTCGGAAGGTCAGACGGCCCGAGGGTCGGAGGCGGCCCCGTCGGACGGACCACACGCGAAACGCACGCGCGCCGCTTCACTCATGGCGAGGCGCGGACGACGCTCTTCCTCGAACGCTCCACCGTCCGCGCGCGATCGAACGCGGGTCGAATCGCGATCTGCGCGTGACCGCGTCAGGAGCCCTGGCGATTTTGGAATAGGGCCATAGATTCGTTTTCGCCTAGCATCGAGGTCTTGCGGGGGTGTTCGGCCCCTCTTCCACTTCCCTGCGCAGGTCGCGGGGACTCGAGCCAGCGAGTGATGGTCAAGAAGAAGGTCTCGCTCGGGAGCAGCCCCGACCTCGGCGACAGTGCGGTAGCCGATGAGCCCGGGATCAGCCCCGGCGCGCGAGCTGCCAGCATCGAAATCCTCGAGCTGTTCTTCAACACGGGGATCATCCTCCACGAGGTCGGGCTCCCGCGCGGACTTCCCGATGTCGTCTCGAGCTTCGTCGTGATGCCCTCATCGACGAGCGCAGCGCCGCCGGCCGGCCCGTCGACGCTGTCGATCCGGCGTGCGCAAGGTGGCGAGGAGCCCGACGTCGAGATCTCGGCGGTCGATCACCTCGGCGAGCTCGCCGGCCGCTGGCTGCCGGTCCCGTACCAGCTGTCGTGTCCGTTCGCGGTGCAGGTCTTCCTCGCGCAGACCGCAGGTGGCGGGGTCCGCGCAGTGCTGGCGGTCGACACGTTCGAAGCGCAGGGCTCCCAAGGGCGTCATCTCGATGCCGGCTACGACGAGGGCCGCCCGTTCCGTGCGCTCGACAAGAACGAGGTCGGTCACTTCTTCGAGCACCCGGAGGTGCGCGAGCTCGTTCGACGGCTCGAGCGCGCCGGGGTCGAAAAGGCGCTCTTCAAGCTCGCTGCGCTGCTCGAGACGCTCTCGCCGCTGCTCCCGAAGATCCGCCTCTCGCGGCTCGAGATGCACCAGCCGATTCCGGTCTCGCTCGTGCTCGACCTCGGCAACTCGCGATCGACCGCGCTCCTCGTCGAAGGGCGAGACGCCGGCGTGTTCGGGGTACCGCTCGAGATCCGGAGCTTGTCGAACCCGCTCGCGAGGAGTCAGGAAGCGTTCGACTCGCGGATCACGTTCCTTCCGAGCCCGTGGGACAAGGCCGTCTTCCCGGTCGCGACCGGCGAGTCGTTCCAGTGGCCGAGCGTCGCGCGGATGGGTCGCGAGGCGCTCGACCGGGCGCTCGAGACGCCGCATCGGTATCAGTGCACGCTCTCCGGCCCGAAGCGTTACCTCTGGGACGATCGGCAGACCGACGAGCGCTGGCACTTCGCGCAGAAGATCGGTCAGCTCGGCGTGCCCCAGGTATCCGTGGGGACCACGACAGGAGGACAGTCCGGCGAGCATCGCCCGATCTTCGGACGGATCTTGAAGTACGTCCCCGAGGAGTCGGGCGGAACGTTTCTTCGCGAAGACGGGCCGCAGACGCCCGCCGATCCTCGCTACGCGCCGCGCACGATGATGCTCTTCGCGCTCGTCGAGGTCCTTTGCCAGGCGTACGCGCAGATCAACAGCGCCGAGTACCGCATGTACCAGGGCAAGGAGGGCAACCCGCGCATCCTCCGGAACCTCGTCCTGACGTACCCGTCCGCGATGCGCACCGAGGAGCGGCACATCTACGAAGCGCTCGTCCGCAACGCGGTCATCCTCACGTGCCATGTCCTCAACATCCGTCCGGAGCTGAGGCCGAACTGGAACGCGCAGGAGCAGCGGTTCGATCCGTTCCTCTTCGTCGACGAGGCGCTTGCCGCGCAGATGGTCTTCGTCTTCCAGGAGGTGCAAGGCACGTTCGCCGGAAGCATGGAGGAGCTCGTCTCCGTGTACGGCCAGGAGGCCGGCACCGAAGGACGCCGGACGCTCCGCGTCGCCTCGGTCGACATCGGCGGCGGCACGAGCGACGTCATGATCGCCGAATACGAGGACAAGCTCCCGGGCACGGGCACGTCGCTCTCGATCAAGAAGCTGTTCCAGGACGGCGTCTCGATCGCGGGGGACGAGGTCTGCCGCGCGATCGTGGAGGACGTCGTCTTCCCGCAGATCCTCCACCAGCTGCCGACGGTCCAGAGCAAGAGCCGCCTCCTGAACCTGTTCGGCGAGGGCGATGCGGGCCACGGCTCGGCGTGGCGGACGCTGCGCGCGCGGCTGGTCCCCTATCTCTGGGTGCCGCTCGCGCGCTGTTACTGGGCCGTCGCCGAAGAGGGCTTCCCGCTCCGCGATCACACGCCCGATCGCCACTACATGGTCTCGACGATCTTCGAGACGTTCGGGCTCCCGCCGATTTCGTCCGCGATCCTCGGCGAGGCGAACCGCTTCGTCGAGCAGGAGGTCGAGGGCTTCCCTGGCTTCGAGAACCTGTTCTTCCGGTTCGACCCCGTGGAGGTCGAGCGCGCGATCGAGCGCGTGCTGCGCGAGCCGCTCCGCCGCTATGCCGACATCCTTGCGCAGTTCGACGTCGACTTGCTCGTCCTCGCCGGACGGACGTCCGCGCTGCCCTGCATCAAGAAGCTCTTCACGAACGAGATGCCCGTCTCCCCTCCCCGCGTCCGCTCCATGGCGCGCTACCGCGTCGGCGAGTGGTATCCGTCGAAGTGGAAGGACCAGGGGCACATTCGCGATCCGAAGTCGACGGTCACGGCCGGCGCGGCGGTGCTGCACCTTGCGAGCAAAAACAGGCTCCCGGGATTCCTCATCGACCAGATCACCGAGGCCGACCAGAAGCCCATCTACGGCCTGTACCAAGACACCGAGCCTCACATCGCGCGCGCGAACGAGCTCTTCCGCGACGGCGCGCAGAGCAAGCCCTTCGTCTACACGCACGCGATGCGTATCGGCTTCCGCAACGTCGACTCGCAGGAGATGGAGGGCTCGCCCCTGTTCGAGGTGCGTCCGGCCAATCCCGACGTGGAGGCGGCTCTCCTCGAAGATCGCGTCGCGATCCAGTTCGGTCGAACGCGTGAGGGCTACATCCAGATCGCGAGCGTCACGAGCCAGAAGAACCAGTATCAGTTCGAGGCGACCGATTTCGTGCTCTCGCTGAAGACGGCGTCGTGGGCCAAGTACTGGCTCGACACGGGCGTGTTCGACGCGCGGATTTGAGAGAGCTCAGGTTCAGGATGTTCGAGAAGGCTATGGACGAAGACCGCATCAAGAAGGCCGTCGTGGGCGCGATCGAGAAGTCGCTCGACGCGCATGACCTCGCAGAGATTGTTCGCTCGTTCGCGCGTGGTCCGCGGCCGACCCACCCGGAGACGCTGAACGACGTCCCGCCCACGGCCGGCGCGAAGCGGCTCCTCACGCGGATCGTTCTCGGGGACATCCTCGACGATTCGATCCTCGCGGCTCGCCCGCAAGACCGCACGTTCCCGCTCCGCCTCTTCTTCGGCGAGCTCGGGCGCCTGCTCGCCGTCGACTCGGAAGACGGCTCGCTCGCCGCAGCGTCCGACGCCGCCTTCGTCCTCGCGAGCGGGCTGAACTTCTTCTTCCGCGCGCCGATGGATGGCGAGAGCAAGATGCGCGTCGGCTTCGCGGTGAGCCGGCAGCTCTACGTCGTCGCGCACGCGGCGCGCCTCGATCCCGAGATCGTCGCACGGGCGGCGCCGCTGCTCGCCGCGCTCATGACGAACGAGCTCGAGCGCCTCCGGTTCGAAAGCGTCGATCACGTGAAGGTCTTCGACTCGCAGATCCACGAGCGCGCCGCCGGATCCGACCCGACCGCGTTCAACATCGTCCGTCCGGCGTCGTTCCTCTGCCGCGTAGCCGCGAGCAACGCGGTGAAGGTCAAAGCGGAGGTCGTGACGTGACCGAGGCGACTTGGCTCCCGAACCTGGTCGGCGGCACGTCGATCTGGAAGCTCGCGGTCGATCTGAACGAGGCGAAGTTCTTCGACGGACGCTTGCTCGTCCCGGAGACGGAAGGATCCGAAAGCCTTCCCGTCACCGTGCGCTGGGATCTCACCGGCCTCGTGCCGCTGAAGGAAGCGCGCGAGAAGCACGCTGACGACGTGAACGCAGCGGTCAGGGACTTCCAGGACGCGCTCCAGCGCGTGGCGAAGGTCTTCTCGACCCCCAACAGCGGCTTCGACAAGTACAAGGACGCCTTCACCGTTCCTTCGCTCGATGCGGACGGCGGCGCGAGCTACTTCTATTCGCCGTCGACGAAGAAGCTGTTCGTCATCAACTGGGGAGCGAGCCCACGTTCGATGGGCGGCAAAGCCGAATACGTCTTCGGCTACGAGGATTGGGCCAACCGCTGGCGCGACGAACGCGCATCCGTAGCGGCTGCCGCCGCCGGGGTCACGGCAGCAGCGGTCGTTGCAGCCGCATCCAATCCGCTCGAGACCGCGAAGGACGACGGCGCAAAAAAGGACGAGAAGAAGAATAGCGGCAAGACGCGCCTGTGGTGGGTCTGGCCGCTCTTCGGCCTCGTCGCGATCGCCCTCGTGCTCCTCGCGCTCTTCCTCCTGAAGGCGTGCGAAGAGCCGAAGGCCATCCCCGGCGCGGACGCGTCGTCGGATGCGCAAGCAGCGGGCGACGCGGAGAGCACAGGACCGGAGGCGGGCGCGGACGGCGCGGTCGTCTCGACGAGCGACGGCGCAGACGCGGCCGCCGATGCGGCTGCCACGGCGGACGGCGGCGATGCGGGCGTCGATGCTGCGAGCGCGGACGCCGGAAGCGACGGCGGCAAGGACGGCGGCCTCGCGAGCAACGACGACGATGACGACGACGACTTCCCGCTCGGCTCGAGCGGTGGGTCGAGCGGCGGAACGGGTGCGAGCGGCGGCACCGGCTCGAGCGGCGGAACGGTGCTCGTGAAGATCGGCCCCGGCGGCGGCCAGAAGACGAGCGTGCACCGCAAGCACTACAGCGACGAAGCGCAGCACTGGCGCATCGCCGCGGGCGCGCACAAGGTCTCGCGCACGGAGGAACAAGGGCATCGCTTCGACGTATGGCTCTCACCCGGCCAGACGTTCGAGGGCGTCCGCGTCGAGTGGCAAGACAGGAACGGCAAGTGGCATGTGCACTGAGGGCGTTCGATGAGCGATCCGATTTCGACCCTCGAGCAGGCGATCGCCGAGACGCAAGCGATCATCGCCGGGCAGCCCGAAGCCGAAAACGAGGCGCTCGTCCTTCGCGACCTCTCGCTTCGCACGCGGAAGCTGCGTCGCGCGTGGGGACGGAAGCAGAGCCTCGGGCTGTTCGGCCCATCGCAGGCTGGCAAGTCGTTCCTCGTCGGCGCGCTTCTCTCGCACGAGCTCGGAACGCTGAAGGTGCTGAGCCGGAGCGGCGAGGTCGACTTCCTGAAGGAGATCAATCCCGCGAAAGGCGTCGAGTCGACGGGCGTCGTGACACGCTTTTCGGCCTCGCCCTCGCCTCCGCTCAGCAAAGGTGACTTCCTCTGCGAGCTGCTCTCTCTCGAGGGCGTGCTCCAGTCGATGGCGACCGGCTTCCTCGTCGAATGCACCTCGCCGCCCGTCGACGTCGACCGCGTCGAGCGGACGCTCCGCGAAGCGCGGCTCCAGGCGGGCGCGCCCGCCGCGCCGATCTACGCGCGGGCGTGGGAGACCGTCTGGCACGAGCTCACGAAGAAGTACCAGGATCGGCATCCGTACTTGAACGAGCTGCGGCGGCACCCTGGGCTCCGTGCCGGGCTCGCCAGCGAGATCAATACGGCCGCCGGCTGGATCCTCGTCTACTCGCTCCTCTGGGGCGGACCGGGCTACGCGAAGGACCTCGATCAGCTGATGCGCACGCTGGTGAACGGCCTCGAGCAGCTCGGGCACGCCCAGGCCGTCGAAGTCGGTCTCCTCCACGTTCGCGCATCGAGCGACGCGCCGAGCGTGATCGACGCCTCGTGCCTCAACGCGCTCGGGACCTCGCGGCAGATCGTGCCCGCGACGACGGTCGACGGACGACGCGGATCCGCCGAAGGTGGGACGCGGGACGTCGCTCTCGATCCCGGTGTCCTCGCGGCGCTCATCGCGGAAATCCGTTTGCCGCTCCAGAGCGTGCCAGGATCGCTGCTCGAGAAGGCCGACATCCTCGACTTCCCAGGCGGCCGCGCGCTCAAGGGCATCAACGGCTTCGGCCCCGCGGAGCTCGGCACCGGCCGGCTCGACAACGCGATCGAGGTCTACAAGCGCGGCAAGCTCACGTTCCTGTTCGAACAGTACTCGGTCGACCGTGAGATCACGGCGCTCCTCCTCTGCTCCCCGGGCCCGACGAAGCCCGAGGCGATCCAGCTCCAGTCGCAGGTCGAGAGCTGGCTCTCGACGCGGCACGGGTCGTCGACGCCGAAGGACGCGAAGGAGATCGAGCAGCCGAGCCTCTTCCTCGCGCTCACGAAGTTCGACATGAGCCTCGGCGCCCTCCGCAGCGACAACGCGAAGGACCGCTGGGACTCACGGGTCGAGGAGGCGTGCGTCGACTTCTGGGCGCGTGGCCATGGCTCCTGGCTCCACAACTGGGGCGCAAAGGGCCGGCCGTTCACGAACCTGTTCTGGATCCGCAACCCGTACGCCGATCAGATGCAGACGCTGAAGCCGGGCGACCACGACTACGAGATGGTGAAGCAGGGCTATCTCTCTTCTCGTGCCGTCGCGACGTACATCGCTTCGGCCGAGGAGAAGTGGCTCGCGGTCGAGGGACAAGAGGCGTCCACCGGTCTGCCGAAGAGCGGCGTCCCTCTGCTCTCGACACATCTCCGCGCGAAGCTGAGCGAGGACATCAAGGGCAAAGAGCTCTCTGCGGAGGTGCGCGCGGTGCGAGCGGAGCTCCTCAGCGTTCTCAAGTCGCTCACCCCGTCGCGCGACGAATCGGAGGCGAGAGCGCGCCGCATCGAGGACGCGAAGCAGCTCGTCGCCGCGATGGGCGCCGAGATGGCGCGTCGCTGCAGCGGCGCCGTCTTCGGTGAGTTCGTCGATCTCGTCGTCGCGCCGGAGCACGAGGTCGAAGCCGAGGTCCGCAAGGTGCTCGACGTCGTCATGCCGATGAGCATCAAGGCGAGCGACAAGGTGAAGAAGGTCCTCGTCCACGTCCTCAAGTGGTGGACGAAGCGCGCCGCCGAGCGGCTTCGGACGAGCGAGCTCGCGATCCCACAGGCCCAGGCCGAGAGCTTCGTGCGCGAGATCTGCACGTCGAAGCTGCTCCTGCCGGTGCTCGGTCAGGCGATCTTCCCCTACTTCGCGCGGACGCAAGTCGACGTGGCGCTCGTCGCGACGATCGTCCGGGTGAAGATTTGCGATGCGATGCTCGCGCTGATGGCGCCGGCGCCCCGCCGAACGCCGGACTTGCCCGTGCGCCTGAGCTACGCGGAGGATGAAACGGAGAGTGCTTCCGCAGTCGACTGGAGCAACGTCGACTTCGACGACGAGCCAACGGCGGAGCCGGGTTCGGGCGTGTCGATCGTCTTCGCCGGCAACCGTTACTATTCGATGTGGTCGCAGAACCTGCCGGACTTCTACGCGAGAAGCGCCACCTCGAGGCCGAGCCTGCTGGAAGACACCTCCCGGACGGGTCACCTCGTCGAGGTCCTGAAGCGAGTGGAAGTTTCGAGCGATGCCTGAAGCGAAGCCCGCAGATCAGCAAGGCGCGGAGGCGGACGCGGGAGACGAGCTCTCCGGCGACGCGCTCGACGTCGATGGTCTGAAGGCGGGCGGCGACGTCGACGGCCTCCTAAAGCTCGCACGAGCATGCCGCAACGGAACGGCGCCGGGCGGCCGCGATTTGAAGCGATGCTTCGAGGCGTATCGCGCCGCCGCCGATCTCGGGAGCGGCGACGCGGAGTACGCGGTTGCTCTCTTCTGCATGACGGGTGGCGTCGTCCCGCAGGACTTCAAGGAGGGCGCGATCCGACTCCGAGCAGCTGCCGAAAAAGGCAGCGTGCCCGCGAAGGTCTACCTCGGGAATCTCTACGAGCTCGGGATCCACTACCGCGCGGACGCCGAGAAAGCCGACGTCTGGTACAAGAGCGCGGCGCGGGGAGCGCAGATCGTCGACGAGCCCGGCTCGGACGACTACGCGATCGCCCTCGCCGAGCTCGGGTGCGTGCGCCACGTCCTCGCTCGCGTCGAGAGCGGCGACGTGACGAGCGAGGAGAAGACGCGCCTGCTGCAGCGTGCACGCGCGCATGGCTACGGGCTCCGACCGAAGGACGAGGGCCTGCTCGGCCCCGAGGAGCACGGGACCCTCGATCGTCCGGCAGCGACCGACCGTCCCACGTTCCTCGACTCGCTCCAGAAGGCCGAAGAGAGCGCCGCGGCCGCGATGCCCGCTGCAGAGCACGGTGCGCGCGCAGAGAGGCAGCGCGCGACGACGACGCCCGACACGAGAGCAGCGCGTGCAGCGGCTGCCCGCGTGTCGAGCGACGACGAACCGAACGCGAAGGCGGCGACGAGAGCAAAAGCGGCGAAGCCAACCGGACCGTCGCGTGCTTCGCTCGGGGTCGGCGCGTTCGGCTACGCGATGCTCTTCGCGCTCACGGGTCTCGGCGCGGGCTACGCCGCGACGCTCGGCGCGCGCGAGCTCGTGGCGCATGGCACACCACTCCCCGCCCTCGGGACGCGATTCGATCTCGTGTTCCCGATCGTCCTCGGGTTGGTCGGCGTGCTCCCGAGCTGGCTCGTGTATCGACTCGATACGATGCTGAAGGCCCTCGCGCTCGGGGCGTTCTTCGGTGGCATCGGTTGGGTCGCCTGGGGGACGGGCGAGGCTGCGATGCATTCGCACCGCCCCGTCCAGGCGATCGCTTTCGGGCTCGCGGGATTCCTCGCCGCACTGCTCGTGCTCGGGCTGCTCGGCGGGACCAAGCGCCAGCCTCCCCGACCGACGCGTCACCAACCTGGGTGACGCCAAGGGCCCGATCGACCTGACGTCCGAGATTCCGGACACTTGGCCGTCCTCGGCGGCGCCGTACCCTAGCCCTGTCGGTATGGCGCTGCCGGAAAAAGACCTTATCGTCTCCGTGCGTCACGCTAGGGTAAAAGGGGGGGCCTCCGAGATCGTCCCTGCCGCAGAACGAGCGCCGAGAAGTCCATGGTCGAGAACCTCCGTCGCGAAGCCCGCGTCGACGCCCGCATCAAGGTGACGGTCGTTCGTGGGCGGCGGATGATCGCACTCGAGACATCGGACGTGAGCTTCAAGGGGCTGTTCCTCCGAACGAACGATCCGCCGCCGTTGCGATCGCTCATGCGTCTTCGCGTTGCTCTTCCGCTGCGCGAGATCGAGGCGCACGCCATGGCCGTCCACATCACGACGAGCGACGATCCGCTCGAGGGGCGGATGGCCGGTGTCGGCGTGCAGTTCTGGGGGCTCGCCGGTCCGGACCGCACGGCATGGGACGACTTCGTCCGCGAGCTCATCCAGGCGAAGCGCGCGGCCGTGAGGAAGCCGATGCCACCGAGCCCAACCAGCCCGCCTCCCGCCGCGGCTCCCCTCGCCTCCGGCATTCGTCTCGCGACCGCGCTCGGCCCGAAAAAGTGAGCGCGGGCCGCCCGAGCCGACTCGGCCGCGCTCGGGTGTGGCGAAATGGTGCTCGAGCTTGGTTGCGGGGTAGCTCCAACTGTGGCGTCTGGTCACGTTGAGGATCCGCCGCGAGCAAGATACGAAGAGTTATCGCCCGTTTCCCTGCCGCACGTCGTCTTGCGCCGCACCGAAGCGAGCGTTCGGAGGATCATCTACATGCCGTCGAAACACACGGTCGACACAGTCGACCAGGGTCGCTCACGCGGATCGAAGACGAAGAAGAACGGAACGCGTCGCGCTGGCCAGACTGACGGCAATGGAAACGGAAGCGGCCATCGCAGCCGAGCGGCCGGCGCGCCGCCGCTCGCGCCCGTACAGACGACGATGATGAACGCGGTCGGCGGCACCGTCCCCGTGACTGAGTGGGACCGCCTTTCGGCCGACAGTCGCTACGAGATCGAGCACCTGCTCGAGGTCCTGAAGGCCGTGAAGCAGGGCGATTTCCACGTCCGCTTCGAATACTCGAAGCACGGCATCCTCAGCCGCGTCGGCGAGCTCCTCAACGACGTCATCGGCCTGAACGAGCACATGTCGAGCGAGCTCGTGCGCGTGTCGAAGGTCGTCGGGCAGGAAGGAAAGATGCACGAGCGTGCCTCCGTCGGCGCGACGCGCGGCGCGTGGGCGGCGAGCATGGCGAGCGTCAACCAACTGATCGCCGACCTCGTGTCGCCGACCAACGAGGTCGCCCGCGTCATCACCGCCGTCGCGCGAGGCGACCTCTCGCAGAAGATGGTTCTCGAGATCGAAGGCCGCCCGGTCCGCGGTGAGTTCCTCCGCATCGGTACGACCGTCAACAGCATGGTCGATCAGCTCAACTCGTTTGCCGCAGAAGTCACGCGCGTCGCGAAGGAAGTCGGTAACGAAGGAAAGCTCGGCGGTCAGGCCGAGGTCAAAGGCGTCAGCGGCACGTGGAAGGATCTCACCGACAACGTCAACGGCCTCGCCGCGAACCTCACCGCGCAGGTGCGAAACATCGCGAAGGTCACGACCGCCGTCGCGAAGGGCGACCTCTCGCAGAAGATCACCGTCGACGCGAAGGGCGAGATCCTCGAGCTGAAGAACACGATCAACGTCATGGTCGATCAGCTCTCCTCCTTCGCCGCGGAAGTCACCCGTGTCGCGAAGGAAGTCGGTAACGAAGGAAAGCTCGGTGGTCAGGCGGAAGTCCGCGGCGTCAGCGGTACGTGGAAGGACCTCACCGACAACGTCAACGGCCTCGCGGCGAACCTCACCGCGCAGGTCCGAAACATCGCGAAGGTCACGACCGCGGTCGCGAACGGCGACCTCTCGCAGAAGATCACCGTCGACGCGCGCGGCGAGATCTACGAGCTGAAGAACACGATCAACACGATGGTCGACACGCTTCGCTCGTTCGCCGCGGAGGTCACCCGCGTCGCGAAGGAAGTCGGTAACGAAGGAAAGCTCGGTGGCCAGGCGGACGTCAAAGGCGTCTACGGCACCTGGAAGGACCTGACGGACAACGTCAACGTCCTCGCCTCGAACCTCACCGTGCAGCTCCGCGACGTGTCGAAGGTCGCGACCGCGATCGCCAATGGCGACTTGACCCAGAAGATCACCGTCGACGTCAAAGGCGAGATCCTCCAGATCAAGGACGTCATCAACAAGATGGTCGACCAG
>JAEXCN010000305.1 GCA_023402175.1 Pseudomonadota bacterium
GTGGTCCTCCACGACCGATGCCGAGTCGAGCTCACGGACGCTCACCGGCGGCTTGTCCTCCAGAACGGGCGCGCCCGGCGCCTTCGACTTCAGCGGAGCCCACTCCGGGCCCTTGCTCTTCGCGGGAGGAGGGTGGCTGCTCGCGAGCGACTTCGCGAGGTCCTGCGGGCCCGGCGCAGCGCTCGCGGCGAGGAGGTCCGGATCGCTGTCGAGCTCGGCGAGGGCGAGCTTCGGCATCGCGGGCGTGGGCGTGATGTCGAGCAACGCCGTTGCCGACGGCTTCTTCTCCTCCGGCTTTGCTGCTGCGAGCTGGGTCGCCGATGCGGTCGCGGTCGCGGCCGAAGTCGTAGCCGAGGGATGACGTGCCTCGACGAGCTTCTCCCACGACGGGAAGGTCATCGCCTTTCCGTCGGGGCCGATGACCGTCCACGTGCCCGCCTTGCCGTCGTCGCCTTCCTTCTGGACCGGCGCGATCGGCACCTCGCGAACGTGCCCGCAGGCGTTGCATCGAACGGATGGCTCGCCGACGTCGGGAACCACGACGGCATAGAAGCCGTGGCAGCGCTCGCACGTGAGCAGATCATCCGGTGCGGCCTTGCCCGTCCCTCCTGCCATTCCCGAATCGTACAGAGGATCCATGCACGGCCGGAAGCCTTCCGAACGCGCCGGTCGATCCAGCGGTGGCGTCGATGTCGGACGGCGCGGCCGCGGGCTCCAGGGCGGTCCAGGCCGCCCCAAAGCGTTCGGGATCGAAATCGCGCTACTTCAGCGCTCTCGAGCGCGCAGCTCGGTTTCGGCGAGCGCGAACGTCGGGGCCGTGATCAGCTGCGGCCGCGAGCGACTTCGCCGACGTGATGGGTGACGTCCGTCGGGAGGACCGTGCTCGCCGGGATCTCCTCGCTCTGGGCGAGATCCGCGTAGATGGGCGTGAAGTCCTGGCGGGTCGCCTCGAACAGCGACTCGAAGCCGTCGATGACGAAGTACGTCTCCTGGTACGTGTCGATGCGGAAGCGCGTCTTCATCACGCGTCGCAGATCGAACGCGATCCGGTTCGGAACGGGTGAATCGAGGCAGTAGATCGACTCTCCCTTCGAGCTGACGATGCCTGCGCCGTAGATCCGGAGTCCCTCGGGCGTCCGGAGGAGGCCGAACTCGACGGTGTACCAGTACAGGCGCGCGAGGCGCATCAGCGCGTCGGGGCCGAGACGGCACGCCTTCATGCCGCCGAGCCCGTACGCGTGCATGTAATCCGCGAAGACGGGGTTGAGCAGCAGCGGGACGTGCCCGAACAGATCGTGAAAGAGGTCCGGCTCGGAGATGTAATCGAGCTGGTCCATCTTGCGGATCCACCACGTCACGGGGAAGCGCCGCTCGGCGAGGTGGCCGAAGAAGACGTCGTCGGGCAGCAGTCCCTCGACGCCGACGAGCGTCCATCCGGTCGCCGCTTGGAGCGTGACATTGAGCTCGTCGAAGCGCGGGATCTTCGACGCGTTCATGCCGAAGCGCTCCTGGTTCTCGAGCAGCTCGCGACACGCGCGGCCGGGGAGCAGGGCTCGCTGACGGCGGAACAGCGCCGCCCACACCTCGTGGTCCTCGCGCGAGTAGCTGTTCCAGGGCTGCTCGACGGTTCCGGTGGCGTAGACGGGGGCGAAGCCTCGGTCGGTCTGTTTGTGCTCGATGCGGCGCGCGGCGGTCACGTCGACGTTCTACCGCATCGCGCGCGCAATTCGCTTGCTCAGATTGCTTGATGAGCTTCGAATGAGCAACGCTGTTGCTGCGTATCGATAGCTGGAGAAACGAACATGCCGAAGCGCCGCCTCGACGAGACCGACCGACGCATGCTGGACGTCCTCCAGCGCGAGGGCCGGATCACGAATGCTGAGCTCGCTGCCCGTGTGAACCTCTCTCCCGCGCCGTGCCTCCGCCGGCTGCAGCGGCTCGAGAGCGAGGGCGTGATCACCGGCTACACCGCGCGAATCGAGCCGCGCCGCGTCGAGCTCGGCCTTCAGGCGTTCGTCCGCATCCAGCTCGAGAAGCACGATGCGCGCACGATCGAGCGCTTCAGTCAGCGCGTCCTGCGCTGGAACGAGGTCGTCGCGTGCTACGCCCTCACGGGTGACCTCGACTACCTGCTCCAGGTCTATGTCGCCGATCTCGACGACTTCTCACGCTTCATGAACAAGGTGTTCGCGGCGGGCGTCGTCGCCGACGTGAGCTCGAGCTTCGTGCTGGAGACGGTCAAACAGAGCCACGCGCTGCCGATCGCTCGGAGCGCGGCCTCGTCGGAGTGACGCGCGTCACTGCGAGTTGATGCCGGGCATCCCGTTCTTCGTCTCGCCCGTGCACGCGTTCTGCTGTGAGAGGGCGGAGAGCGTCTTCCACTCGGTGAGCGTTGCCGTGTCGGTCTCGACCGAGCCGTCGGAGTCGAGCAGCAGGCGGTAACACTGCGCGCCCTCTTTGACGACCCAAACGTGTTTGTGTCCGCCCTCGATCCACGTCGCCTTGCCGAGCCGGGTGCGGACCTTCTGCACCGCCTCTTCGAACGAGACGGCCTTCTCCGCGATCCTCCGGCCATCCATCAGATCGCGCGGGGCGTTCCGACGTAGCTCGCGCGGATTCGTGAGCTGCACGTTCGCCGTCGTCGCCGACTGCATCGCCGCGTCGACGGCGAGCGGATCGGATGCCGTGGCGTCCGCCGTCGGGGGCGCGCTCGCTTCCTCGGCGCGAGAGCGACGCTCGGCCCACGCCTCCGCGGCGCTCTGAGCCGGCGGCTCGGCGGGCGCTTCGACCTCCGGTGCCGGCGTCTCTTCGTGTGCTTCAGCAGCCGGCGGCGCGACCGGGGTCGCCGCGGGCTTCGGCGCCGACGCACATCCAAACAAGGCAAGAGCCGAAAGGAGAACCGCAGCGCCTGACTTCATGGCGTGCATTTATGGCGCGACGCAGACGTTGGCGGTCCAACTTTCGACCGATCGTGAGAAGAAATCGGTTGACTCACTGCGACGGAGCTCTGCCTTGAGGGAAGGCTTCCCACCCATCCAGGCGGCTCGATCGCCGGCAGGAGTGGCTCGACGACGATCTTTCGTTCGACATGTGAGCTGCTGTGTCACCGCCGGGTCCCGGAATGGACGGTGCGTCCGCCGCGCCCATGACCGATGCGCCCGACCTCCTCGGGACCTTCCATTCCGCGAACATCACCTCGCATCCCGTGGCCGGCGCCCGCGCCCTCGAGGACAAGGAGAGCGCGCGATGATCCGCTACGTCGTCGATCATCACGGCAAGTGGACGCTCACGCTGAGAGAGCTAGTCGCCCGCCTACCGAGTCACGCTCGACTCGGTGACTCTTCCCACTGGTACAGGTACTGGTTCCACTGCGGATACCAGCCTGTTCCGAACTTTCGATCGGCGTCGGAATCCCAGAGCGCGACGTGCCCGCCCCAATATGCGCTCTCGTCCAGCTGAAATACGGCCCACCAGCCGGTGTTGCGCGTCAGGGTTCGGCTCGTCTTCGTTGCTTTCGACTGGAACCATTCCCACATGTCGCGAGCACGGATCGGTCTCTTCGCGGCAGTTCCGCACCTGGCGTGGATGTGCGGATTATTGGGCTTGAGCTCCTCGTACCCCGCACGAATGAACGCATCGGACAGGAAGTGAGCACAGTTGTTGTCGAACGCATCGCCGCCTGCGCACGAGTTGTTCCACTTCGCCGCGACGGGCGCGAGCGAGAGGGCGCCCGGGCGTCCGGTAGCGACGTCGAGCGGCGACGGGATGCCCGCGATGTCGACGGACTTCGGCGCCGCGATGTGCTCCATGTCGAAACGAGGGATACTGAGTCCGCCGACACCCGCGCCATCGAGCGCCAGTACCAGCGATGGCGAGGCTCCACTCTGCTGTAGGCGCGTGACGATTCCAGAGTACCGGGCCCCGCGGCACGACAACTGAAGCTGACGAGCGAGGTCCCCGACAGTGATGCGCCCGTCGCCGTCACGATCCAGACCGACGTTTGCTCGATATGCCCAAGCGAGCGCTCCACGGTCTCGTTCGCAGAGCACGAAGCCACTACCTTCATTGGCACCTGCAGCGTCCGCCAAGAGCCCTGGAAGGAATGTGGCAACGTAGCAGAGCGCGTCGCTCGTACAGAAGCGCGCGTGCGCGCGATAATAGCGCTCCACGAATGGAATCTGCTCCTCCGCTGAGAGGAGCCGAAATGCGTCCCAGCCGCGCGTCCACCCGAGCGCAGTCAGGGTGGCTGGCATGAACTGGATCAGCCCGACTGCGTGGCCATTAGGATTGTGTGCGCCCGCCCTGACTCCGCCGGATTCGGAAAAGCTGACGCGTATCAAGTCGACGGGATCGACGCCGAGGCGCCCGCACATTGCGGTCCATGCGTGGAAAAAGGCGTCCGAGAGGTCCGAAATGTCATTTGTCATTGTCACGATGTTGACCTCCTATCGATTCAGTCGCGGGATGAACTGCGTTGAGGCTTGTTGATATTCCAGAGATGGGGGTTGACGGACGCAGTGGGGTATTAGAAAAATGGAATCCATGGATGCGGCGAGAGCTAGACTGAAGGAAATCGTCCACACGCAGCAGCCGCTCGCGCTGGTTGGCGCGGGGCTCAGCGCGGGACTTGGCTATCCGGTCTGGACGACGCTGCTCAATCAGCTCGACGAGCTGTTCCTCGAGGTTCGCCCGGGAACGCCGACGATGAGGGATGAACCGGACCAACTCTGGCGCGCAGAGGAGTACAAGAGGGCGATCCCGACCGAGCGCTATCACGCTTTCCTCCAGGAGAAGTTCGGCCCGAGGGCTCCAAAGACGAACGACGCTCTCGAGAGCCTTGTCCGCGCCCCTTTCCGGCACATTCTCACCACGAACTACGACCCGTGTCTCGACCGCGCCCACCAGCACGTCTTCGGCAATTCGCCGCGCGTCATTCGCTGGGACGAGCAACTCGAGCTGCGGAACCTGCTCTACTCGCTGGGCAATCGTGTCGACGTTGCGAACCGGCATTACGTCCACCTGCACGGTCGTTACGATCGCCCCGCGCAGATTGTCCTCAGCGAGACGGACTACACGGAGCGGTACTTCCGTTCGAGCGCGGCGTCCAAGAAGCTCTTCGCCATGTTCGCCACCCAGTCCGTCGTGTTCGTTGGCTTCGGGTTCAGTGACCCGGACTTCATGCAGCTGCTTCGGGAGGCGACGCTCGCGGTGGGAAGCGGCGATCCTCGTCACTTCGCGATTCTCGCGCAGCCGCGCTCCGGCGACGCGTTCATGCGTCGGCGCCTCGTCGAGAAGTTCGGGATCGAGCCGGTGTTCTACAGGCCGACGGACGATCATTCCGGCCTTACGGAGCTCCTCGGCGAGCTCGCCGGCAGTAGCCCACGAGCACCAGAGAAGGCGCGCGAGGATCCGGACGACCCCAACAAAGGGTGTTTCGGCGGCTCGCCCGAGGCGAATCATCGTCGCGTGTCGGCGAAGGTCGTGGCGCTCGAGGATGCGCCGAGCTGGTACTCCGTGACCATCACGGTCGAATCCACCGATCCTGAGCAGCATCCTCTTGGCGGCGACGTCGTGTTCCACCTGCATCCGACATTCGGGGAACGCGTGCGTCGCCGCGGCGTCCTCGGGGGGCGTGCAACGCTCGAACTGACCGCCTGGGGCGCCTTCACCGTCGGTGTCGAGACCGACGCCGGAGGCACGAGGCTCGAGCTCGACCTCTCGATGCTCGCGGACGCGCCCCACAAGTTCCGAATCACCTAGTCGTCGCGTGCGGTCTCTGGCGTGCCTCTTGGGCGTGCGGAGTCCAAATGATGGATCACGTCCTCCGTCTCCGCTGATCGAGTCGTGCACGTTCGCCATCATGCGTCGGTGAACGGCATCCAGAGTCCTCGCAGACGAAGGACGGAACGTTGAGCGTCGAGAGTGCCGACCGTGGCCTCCGTCGGATGCGTGAACGCGTCCACGTGCACGAGGACGCCTGCCGCGACCGCCTCCACGACCTTGGGCAGGACGGTGTCGATGCGTTCTGCGAGCGCAGCGGTGAGTTGCGCAACGTCGCCCGGCTCGACGACGATGTTGGGTGCGAAGGCGATCGGAACGTGCGTGCACCTCGCGAGATCGGCGAGCGTCTTCGGCGGCGACTCGGACTGGTTGAACACGTAGGCGATGTTGACGTTGAGGTCGACGCCTCCGATATCGACGAGCATCTTCAGCCACGTGGTGAGGCAGCTCTCGATGCTCGCTCTGCGCCCATCGGGCTGCTTTCTCCGCAGTCGTACCGCCCCGATGAACAGTTGATCGGGGTCGGGTCTGGGACGCGCCCATTCACCGACGGCGATCGATTCGGTGGTGTAGATGAAGCGCGCTGCGGAGGGAGACCCGGGAATGAGCTCGGCGTTTCGATCGAGGCTCATCTCCGCCGAAGCTGCACAGTACGTCAGAACATCGATCCCGCCGTCGGTCGGCTTTCCGCGACAGGTGATCGTTCGCGAACGTGCCTGTGTCGGCGGTGAAGTCGGGAGCCAGCCCGACGTTGCGTAGAGGAAATGCGACTTGTCTCCCTCGACGGTTCCTCCAGGGCGCGGCACCAAGAGCTTCTCCGCGAGCACGGACGCGCTAGGCGCGGTCGCCATGCTCGCCGTGCTGGTGACGATGTTCGCGAGACAACCGCGCGCCTCCGTGATGATGGAGCTCAGGTAGCGGTACGCGGCGACGACCGCCGGATCGAGCGTCGCTCCACCACTCTGTACTTTGGCAATGTCGGTGAGGACGGCGGAAGACGAGCGTTGCCACGCCGCGAGCACGGAAACGAATCGTTCCAAGTCGTTCGGCGCGGTCGTCATTGCGCTCATCGTGCGCCGCGCGAGATACGGCTCGAATCGCATCGTCGCCCAGACGCGGTCGACGCCCTCACGGTTCCAGTCCTGCGCGTATTCGACGGAGTACGTCCATCGACGGGCGGCTCGAGGATCGGCTGGTGTCGTGACTGGTTGAGCGGAGTGCCCGATGAGCGTCGGCGGGGCCGGGTGGATGCGGACGGGAAGCGGCACCCGTAGCACGGGTTTCGGCTCCTTCTCGGGGACGAGATCAACCGTGGCTTCGGGCACGATCAGTTGCAGCCAACGCATCGTCTCGTAACGTGCTGGGTCGTCGCCGCAGCGCTTGTCCTCGGGTTGAGCGAGATGCGTGATTCGCCACCCGAGCCGGGCGTCGACTACACCGGGACTCGAGCCGGACAGGTCGTTGTTCGACGTGCGATCGACGAGGAGCGTCAATGCGCCGGACGTCTTCCCTGGACATAGCCACAGACGACCACGGGACAGCTGCAACGACGTGTCGAGCGTCGACACCACGTCGCCGTAGAGGAGCTCCGGCTCCGCAACCGGCTCGGTCTTCATCTCGTACTGCGCAATCACGTCGACCGCGTACGCTTGGCGAAGATCCGCGCGCACCGCCTCCACGAAGGCAGCGCGCGCGTCCGCCGAGCCATCGTCCGCTTGCCGCTCGAACAGGGGAGCGACGATGCGCTGGAGGGTGTCCGCGATCCCGAGCTTCGCGCGAACGATGTCGTCGAGAGCTCGCGCCACCTGCTGATCCGCGCCTTGCTGCGCGAGCGCGAACACCTCTGGTCGCAACGCCGCCTCGACATCGTCGAGAAAGCCGCGGAAGAGCAGGTCGACGTCTTGCCCGCGCAGCGGAGTCGTCTCCGAACCTTCCTTGTACAGCTCGAGGCGCGCGTTCTCGACGGTCACCAGCTTCGTCTGGATGGGCGCTGGCGCGAAGAACCGGGCCCACTGCGGCTGTGGCCCCGTCGCCTTCACGACGCGCGGGCGAAGCACGGTTGCGCGCACTGCCCACAATGAGCGGCTATCCGCATCGGTGCCGAGCGGATCGCCGAGCGCCAGCCGGAAGTCCGAATATGCACGATTGAATGTTTCGGCGAAAGCGCGCAGTCCCTTTGTATCGCCCGTAGACGTCTCTGGCGCGACGAAGCTCTCGACCGAGCACACGTCCGGTACGCGCATGGCGAGGTTGGGGTCGATGTCGTCGTTGGAACGCTCGAACCGTATCGCGACGGTCATCGCATACCGCGACTTGCCCTTTGCGAGCGACTTCATCGGGACGCCGAACGTGACCGTCGGATCCGAAGACAGTCCTTCAGCACGGGCCCTGACGAATTTGATGAGCGCTTCGCGTTGCGCGCGTTCGAGGACGTAGTCCTCACCGCAGAGCGGCACGACGATTCGAATCGTCATCCGCGTGTCCTGGACCTGCGCAAGGATAGTCCGCCAGATGAGCTCCTCGTCTTCGGAAGGCTGCGACGTCGTCGGGACTCCGCCTGCCTCCTTCAGCGAATACGAGATGGTTACGTGCAGCGGATCGCCTGCCTTTGCGCCGGGACGCCATTCAGCACTCAGGCGCGGCCACGACGAGACGGGGACGATCCGATCTTGGTAGCGCACGTGTAGCGTCGTCTGCTTCCACGACCAACCCGGCCCACTCGGTTCGTTACCGAATCCGTCTCGCCACGAGAACGCGATGCCGAGGTCTTTCCCGACGAACGCGTAGGGCCCTTTACCTCCCGAGAGCGCGTCGAGATCGAGCGACGTTCGGTAGAGCCAGTCGTGGTCGCGGATTCCCGCCGGAAGCGGATTCGGAATCGCGCCCCCGTCGGCCGCGGCGCTGTCGTCGATTTCGCGTGGGCTCAGCGGGCGGCGGTAGCTCGCGACCGCTGGCTTGTCGCCGTCGACGCGGAGCGCGAGTAGGCGGTACCCGAGTTGGAGGTGAATTTGAGGATCCCGTGCCGCGAGCAGGTACCGTTCCCCGTCCGTCGAGTCCGGATCGATGCCCTTGGCTCGTAGTTGCTCGACGAGCTCCGAGTGGGTGAGACCGCCGCGAATCCCGAGCTCAGGAATCCCGAGCCGTTCGCGATCGGGATTCGGGCGCAGCAGCTCGAGGGTGAGGTGACCAGGCTTCGCTAGCGACGTGCGGAGGACTCCGTCGTCGTCAGTGGCCGGTCCGACGAACGCGAGCGAACATCCAACGCTCGGTTTCTCCCCGTTGACCGCGACAGCGTCGGCCGGCGGAGAAAAGACCGCTGCCGGGATACGCACGCCGTTGGCGTATGTCGGCATGATCCCCGAATCGGCTCCAGCCATTTCGACGAGCAACGTCAGTGTTGCGCGGTCTCCGTCGTTCCAGGCGATGTCGTCCGCGGAGACCGGAAGCGCGATCGTGAACCCGCGCTCGCGCACGATGCTCGCGCTCCACAACAAGCGCACGAACGCGGTCGGCTCGTCGAGACCGGCGCTGACAGGCATCTCGAGCAAATTGGTGTCGAGCCCCAAGAGGTGCGCTTGTTGCGGATTCGCTCGGCGCGAAAGATTCGTCATGACGAGCCGAGCTCGTCGTCCGTCCGTCGGTATGGGGTCGAGGTTCGTCGTCTTCCCCGAAACGACGCTGGTGAAGAGCGACGCTTTGCCCGCCGATCCCGGGGGTGCATTCTCGAGATAGCGCTGCATCTGGCGACGAGCGACGTCGTCTGCGCCCGTGACCTCGAAGACGCGCACGGCTCCGCCCGACGTGGTGGGCTTTCGGATCTCGAAGTCGACACGCAAGAGCCAGGCGCAGCCCGCTACCGGTATCGGCTCGGCTCGGGAGCGATCGCCCGCGTCGGCCACCGCGGAAACGACGCGTAGCTGCATCGGGCCACGTCCACTCGTCTCCCGACGCGCGAGCAGCTCGATGAGGTCGGGCGGCAACGCGAAGGCTATCTGGTCCTGCTTGGGAATGGCATTCGCCGCCCCCAGCGAGAACGTCCGCCGACGTGTCCGGTCCATGCGCGCGATGCGCACCGGATCCGTTCCCAGCGCGGGCGCCGTGGTCGTGTCCGCCATCAAGCGTGCGAGCTGACGTACGGCGGCCAAGTTCGCGCCGTCTTCGATGCGTTCGACGACGTCGACCGGTCCAGGCAGTGCGCCCGATGCTCCTGCCGAGTGCAGTCGTACGGCGATCGGCTTCGCCGAGCTCGGCGTGTCGAACAGAACGACCATCTGACCCGTGCGTTCGTAGACCGCCGGTCCATGCGGATCACCGCTGGCCGGCGCGTCGGGCGGCGGGATATGGAGGCCGTTCACGGCATGTCCGGAGGCAGCCGCTCCGATGAGCGCAAACGCGTCCTCGTCGGGCAAGCGACAGCCCTGCGGACGTTTCGTGCGATCCCGCAGGCGTTCGATGAGGACCTCGAGCGTCGCCGGCGTGTCGGTGGCGACCTCCGCGAGATCCTCAACCGCCATTTTCGCGAGGCCACGGAAGTAGTCCCGCATCAAGAGCCCGGTGAGCGGAACAGCATCGTCTGGCTGCGCTCCCGCGATGGCGAGTCGCTCCTCGTCCCCGCTCGGTCGGAACAGCTCCTCCAGCTTGGCCTCGTCCTGCTTCGTGTACTGGCTGCGATCGAAGGTGGACGCAGGCTTTCCCTCCACGGTCACTGCGAGCGTGGGGAACATCGGGAACAGCGCGACAGGAACTGCGGTCGTCGGGAGCTCCGTGAGCGTGATCGAGAAGTTCGCGGCGAGGAATTCGCCGATCGCGTCGAAAGAGAGACCTGCCATGTCGGGCGAGTGCAGCGCACCGATGCGCTTGCTCCACGCCTGCGCCTGCTCCTTCGTGTACCGGAAAGGTGCTCCAGGATCGTTCGGCGGGTGGAGG
>JAEXCN010000333.1 GCA_023402175.1 Pseudomonadota bacterium
CGAGCGCCGGCGAGGCGTCCACCGAGGTTCCCGCCGACGACGGCGGCGACGACGACGCGACTGCGCCGGCCGACTCCGGCGACGCCGGGCCCAAGAAGCTCTGCACCGCCGACGGCTGGTGCCATACCGAGCTGCCGCCGAAGCAAACGCTTCGCGGCGTGTGGGGCGACGGCGCCGGCGTCGTCTGGTCCGTCAGCGAGCAAGGCAACATCCTTCGCTGGGACGGGAGCGCCTGGTCGATCGCCCACACCGTCGAGGGCGCGCTCTACACGATCTGGGGGAGCGGCCCCACCGACGTGTGGGTCGGGGGCGCGAAGGGCATCTTCCACGGCACCGGCGCGACGTCCGCGTCGCTGACGTGGACCGAGTTCGCGCCCGAGCGCCTCCCGGTCCTCTCGATCTGGGGGAGCGCCGCAAACGACGTCTATTCCGTCGGCAACGACGGCACGGTGAGCCAGGTGCTCCACTACGCGGGACCGCCGTCCGATCCCGATGCGTCCGGGTGGACCCCGGATCCCGTCCTCGGGAACATCACCGGGAAGCTCACCAAGATCTGGGGCAACAGCGCGACCGACGTCTGGACCGTCGGGTCGGTCACGGAAGGCCGCAACACGAAGGACTTCATCTGGAATCGTTCGCCCGACGCCGACGGTGTCTCGACGTTCAAGCGGGACGATTCGTTCAAGTACTTTGGCAGTAATTGCATCGTCTCGGGCGGCTTCACGGCGGACCCGAAAAATCGGCTCTGGTTCGGGACGTACTACGGGAGCTCTTACATGCTGTGGGGCCGAAGGACCGACAGCACGCAGGCGTTCGACTGGACGGACGCGTTCCGGTTCTCGATCCCGCAGTCGCACTACTCGTGCGGCTCGCTAATCCACACCGGCGTCCTCGCGTTCGGGACCAACGATCTTTGGAAGTACGGCGAGTTCGGCCGCCTCTGCCACTGGGACGGGACGCGCTGGGATCTGGCCGCGGTCTCGATCGAAGATCTGCCGCTCAAAAATTCGTTCTGGGATGCCTGGGCGCCGAACCAGGACCCGAGCGGCATGTGGGTCGTCGGAGACCAGGTCGCGATTCGCAAACAACCGGTGAGCAACCCATGAGAACGACGATTTCTCTCGAACGACTCTTCCGCGCCTCGATTCCATGCGGAGCCGTGATCCTCGCGGCCGTCAGCATCAACGCGTGCTCGAGCGACAAGCCTGGCTTCAATCCGGACGACAAGAGCGAGTTCGTCGTGGACGCCAGCACGCCGCCCCCGCCCGAGGAATGCTCGATGGTCCGATGCTCACGCGACCTCAAGCGCGTCGTGAACGGCTGCGACGAGACGAAAGTCGTGAAGGAATGCGCCACCGGGCTCGGCTGCGCCGAGGGCGCGTGCATCGAGGACGCCTGTCGCAGCGCCGAGCTCGCGAAAGGCTCCGTGGGCTGCTCGTTCTACACGCTGCCGCCGGTCGACCGGATCTATGGCAGCGATCAGTGTTTCGCCGCGATCATCGCCAACACCTGGGACCTGCCGGTGACGGTGACCGCCGAGCTCGGGTCCGAGCCACTCGACATCTCGAAGTCCATCTACACCGCCGAGAACGAGAACGGGAGCACCGTTCACAGGCCGCTCGTCGGCCCCATCCCCCCCGGTGCCGTCGCGGTCGTCGTCCTCTCCCAGGGACCGGGCTCCGACTCGACGGGCGTTTGCCCGAAGGAGGTCGTCCCCGCGTTTCAGGAGGATCCGCTCATCCGATTTTCGGGTTACACGCGCTCGTTTCGCTTGAACACGAGCCTGCCGGTGAGCGCATATTCGATCTATCCGTACGGCGGAGCCGCCACGTGGATCCCGACCGCGACGCTCCTCTTGCCAACGTCGGCCTGGTCCACGAACTACATCGCCATCGACGGATGGCCCGGCATACAGAATTACCAGAAACAATTTTATCAGATCATCGCGCAAGAGGACGACACCGAGGTCCGGATGCGGCCGGTCGCCAACATCGTGAACGGCGAAGATTTCGTGGGGGCCGGCGCGGGGCAAACGCAGGCGTGGAAGCTCTCGCGCGGACAGGTGCTCCAGCTCACGCAGTTCCAGTCGCTCGCCGGCAGCCCCATCGAGTCGACAAAGCCGATCGGCCTGTTCGGCGGCACGCAATGCAATCGAATCCCGGCCGAGAGCGTCGACTTCTGCGACACGCTCCAGCAGCAGATCCCGCCGCTCGCTCAGTGGGGCAGCGAATACGCCCTCGTACCCTACCGCTCGCGACTCGACGAGGGGGCCGGCCAGGGCCCCGTCAGCGCGTACGAAGAGGTCCCGTATCGGCTGGTCGGCGCCGTCGGCGGAACCAAGCTCACGTACGATCCGTTCACGCCGAATGGCGCGCCGGAGACGCTCGAGGCCGGTCAGGTCGTGTCGTTCACCACGAGCCGGATCCTGTCGGTGAAGAGTCAGGACAAAGATCATCCGTTCTACGCGGCCGTATACATGACCGGCTCGACCCGGTACGGGACGCAGGTCTTCGGCGATCCGGACTTCGTCAACATCGTTCCGTCGGATCAGTTCCTCGATCGATACGTGTTCTTCACCGACTACTCGTATCCGAACACCTCCGTCACGCTCGTGAGGAAGAAGACCTCGACGGGGTTCAAGCCGGTCGAGCTCGGATGCGCCGGAGAGATCACGGGCTGGCAGCCGCTCGGAGCGCGCGGCGAGTACGAGTATGCCTTCGTGCAGATGACGCGCTACTTCCAGCTGGAGAAGTTCGGCGAGTCGTCGTGCGGATACGGTCGCCACGAGGCGAAGAGCGAGGGCCCATTCTCGCTCACGGTATGGGGCATCGGCCTGACGGCGAGCTACGGCTATCCGGGCGGTATGGGCCTTCGTCCCGTCAATTCGGTCGAAGTCCCCGTGCCTCACTGAGCTCCAAACCCGCGTCCGGCGCGGCGACGCCCGATCCGGACGCGAACGACAGCCAAGTTGAAATTCCGGGACGGCCGACGAGAGCTCGGCCGTCCCGAGCTACGTTGCGGAGCCGGAGGCGGCTCCCGGAAACGAAGGATCGCATGCGCCTTTCGACCCAGTTTTGCCTAGCTCCTTTCCTCGGCGCCGCCGCGCTGCTCGCCTGCAGCAGCGAGGTGGTCTCGAACGAGGCCGGCCCGTCGAACCACGACGCCGGCGCTCCGAGCTCGCCGATCACCGCTCAGTCGGCGTGCGAACACGAGTTCCGCGTTCAGTTCGAGCGCTGCACGAAGGACGTCGCGCCGCAGACGATGACGAGCGCGCGCACGCGCTACGTCGAGAGCTGCGTGAGCGCGCTCGGCCTCGCGGGATCGACGCGTACGGTAGACGAGGTCGAAGCGTGCGCGAAGGCGGTCGAGGCCGAAGAGTGCGGCATCGTCGCGGACATCCTGCCGGCGTGCGCCCGGAAGGCGGGCTCGCTCGCGACGGGCTCCGCGTGCAACGTCGACGCTCAGTGCCAGAGCGGCCTTTGCGATCTTCTCGACGCGCACGCGAAGGGAAAGGGATGCGGAGTCTGCGCGGACACCGCCTTGGAAGGCGAAGGCTGCAACTCCGAAGGTCGGGCGTGCGCGCCCGGCACCCACTGCGTCGGCTCGAAGGCATCGCCGACCGTGAAGACCTGCCAGCGCGTTCGCTACGTCGACGAGAAGGCCTCCTGCAACGGCTTCGATCTCCAGTGCCGGGTGGGCTTCATGTGCGCATCGGTGAAGGGCGCGGAGCCGAGCTGCGTGCGTCGCCTTCCCGCCGGTGAGCGGTGTAGCGGGAACGCGATGTGCGTGAAGGAGGCGTTCTGCAGCCAGAACACGGGGACGTGCACGAATCGCGGCAACGCGGGCGACGCGTGCGATGCAATGACCCCCTGCGCGGACGGGCTCGGCTGCGATCGCACGACCAGCAAGTGCGGGCCCTTGACCTTCGTCGGGCCCGACGAGAGCTGCGGAGGAACCGTCCTCTGTCGCGAAGGCATCTGCGGCCAGGGCACCGGCGCGCCGAGGTGCCCCCAGATCATCGAAGACGGCGAGGGGTGCATCGAAGGGGCGCACACGACCTGCCGTGCCCCGGCCGCCTGCATCGACGGCGCATGCGTGATGCCTACCACTGCGACGTGCCAGTAGCCTCGCTATCCCCGAGGTGCCATCGGACGACGCCTCCGCCGACATCGGTCCTGTGCCGCCATCGGCTGTCATTGGCCTTCTGCCGACTCGAGAACGAGTCCTATCCCTTCAGCGAATAGCGTTCGCCGAAGTGCCCTCGGCGGTGTGATCAGCCGCGGGCGTCGAGCGTGAGGGCGCGGGATCGGTTGGCGTCGAGTCGCGCACGCACGCTCTGCGTAGTCGACCAGCACACGACACTCGAGAGCTGTCCCGAGATTCCCGAACGGCCGCTCGATTACGCGGAGGAGTGGTGGCGGCAGTTCATCGCCCGTTCTTGCGCCCGAGGAGCACCTCGCCGCGACGCTTCGACTTCGAGCCGTAGTACCTCGCGACGCCGCCTACACCGGTGCTTTCGACGCACGCGGAGTGACAGGCCAACAAGGCCGCAAAAAGGAGGACCGATCCAGCTTTGGGCAACTCGGGAGTTGCCGAACGGTGGATCGGTCCTGTCTTGGAAGCTCGGTTGTTGCGTTTTGGTGCTTCGACACCGGTCGGGCGGGCTCGGGAGCTCGTCGGTGGCAGATCGATCTCGCAATCCCAGTGTCGGCGGATCCATCCACCAGGCTCGCCGCGAAGCTCCGCGACCGCCCATCGGAGCAGGTTTCAGTTCGGTACCGGCACCGTCACGGTGTTGACCGGCCGAAGGCCCATGCCTCCCGGATAGCCATAGCTCGCGTCCTTGCTGAGGCCCCAGACGGTCACGGAGAACGGTCCGTTGCTCTTCGCCTCGTGGCGGCCGTATCCGCACGAGCTGTCTCCGAACTTCTCGGGAGTGAATGCGTGCGTGATTCGAACCCAGGCGAACTCGTACTCACCCTTCGAGTCGAGCGAACGCCAGCCAGAGACCTCGCCGGCGCAGTCGAGGACGACGGGCTCGAACCCCTGGCTGGTCTTCTTTCGCACGAAGGTGAGCGTCGTATCGGCGTACGAGTAGTCCGTCGAGAAGATGTACCGATCGAGGAACTGGTTCGACGGTACGATGTTGACGAAATCCGGGTCCCCGACGGTGCCGGTGCCGCTGTTGAACTGCGATCCGGTCATGTACACGGCTGCATAGAAGGGATGGTCGTCGTCCTGACTCCTCACGGTGACGACCCTGTCGGTCGTGAAGACCACGGCCTCACCCTTCGACAGCGTGTCCGGCGCGCCTACGGGTCGCTCCGGATCGTAGGTGAGCTTCGTCCCGTCGATGGCGCCGACGAGGCGGTAGGGGACCTTCTCCCTCGCGATGGAGGATTCACTGCCCGTCTTCTCCTCGAGCCGACTCAGGTACGGCACGAGCGCATACTCCGATCCCCACTGCGAGAGCGGCGGGATCTGCTGCTGGAGCGTATCGCAGCAGCAGGTGCGGCGCGGAACGGCCGTGCACTGCGAGCCGCCGAAGAGCCCGACCGGCTTGTTCGATTCGATCGGGCTGCCGATGAGCTGCGGGATCTGCGTGATCTGGAGTACCTCCCCCCGCGACAAGGTCCAGCTCTGTGTGACGTCTCGTGGTGTGCCGAGGACGTCGACGCCGTCCCCGATGTCGGCGATCGGTCGCATCCGAACGACGGTGTCGTCCTCGTCGGCGACGATCTGCAAGAACGGCCTCTGCCCCGGCTCGTCGCTCGGCCATCCGTCGACTGCGATGTAGTTCGTCGACCATGCCGACGTCGGCAGGAGCAGCGTCGCGGTCGGGATGTACGTGGGCGCTCCGCCGTACGGAAAGATCGAGTACGCGCTCACGGGCAGCGTGGTCCGAAGCCGAATGGCATGCGTTCGACCGGTGGTGTCGAGGATCAACTTGTCGGTGACCGCCGGCACGACGTCTCGGGGACACTTCCCGGACGCTTTGGCGTTCGGCGCCTCCGCGAGGAAGACGACGGCTGCCGCGCCCCGCGGCAACGGCCCGTCGAGGCGCGTGTGGATCGTCGTCGTGCCGTTCTTCTCGGCGGTGTAGATCGAATTCGAGATGTCCAGCGATTGTTGGTCGAGCTCGGCGCTGATCGTGACGGGCAGGTCCCACGTGTTCGTGATGATCGCGGCAAAACACTGGCCGCTACCGTAGGTCTGCTCCGGCGGCGGGATGGCGTAGAACGAGCAGCCGACCGAGCCCTTCGAGAGCTCCGCGCTCCGGCATGCATCTTCGATGCACTTGCCCTCGGCGCAACCAAGGCCCTGTTTGCATTCTTCGATGACGACTTGGTCGTCGCACCCGCTGACGACCTTCTTCAGGTCGAGCGAACACTTGACCGTCTCGCAAGACGCGGTCTCGCTCGCGTCGGCCTCCGGAAAGGGCGCGGGCTTCGTGTCTTTGAACCCCGGCTTGTCTTGCGCGCATGCCGCGGCGGCCAATACGGCGCAAGCACAGAGGACGGAGCACGCACCGATCTTCGACTTTCGATCCAGGCCCTTCATGATCCGCCTATTTCTTCTTGTAAATTGCGATATTCTTCCCGACTACCCACATCCCACCCGACGTCCCGGTCGGCGCCCACGCGTCGTAGAGCGGATCGATGAACGGCAGCTGGGCGATCGAGATCGCGCTGATCGTCCAGCCGCTGCCGTCCCAGTGGCACAGGCGTCCATAGGCGCCGAAGAGCCAGAGATCGTCATCCGAAAACGGGAGCAAGCCGAAGTGTTCCATGCTCGCGCACGAGCCGGGAGCCTTGCGCAAGCCGTCGGTCCAGCTGTAGACGCCAGTGCTCGGGGACGGCGTGCCGATTGAGTAATATGGCAAATTGCCGTATATCCCATAATAGATCAGTCTATTTGCATCTTTGGTATGACCGCCGTAGATGCTGAAGTTCGCATAGAAGTTGAACGACGTCTCGGGCTGGAACGATGGCACTCCGGCGTCGTCCGCGATGCGCCGGTAGACGATCCCTTTGCGCGCGGTCGCCGTCGACCAGCGCTGCCCGGCGACCCAGACGTCGCTCCCATAACCCCATACCTTGACGAGCTCGCCCACGTTCGACGAGACCGGATCGACCGCCCAGCCGGTCTCGGCGGGGTCGGCGGGCCCACCTTCGTAATGGAGGACGTAGCTCTCCGTCCTGCTCTTGTTGCCGACCGCCCATACGTCGGAGGGCCCGGATCCCCATATCGAGAGGATCGGCACGGCGTTCGGCGTCGGCACCTGCGTCCACGAGAGCGCAGCAGAGCTCGGTCCTTGCCCGTGGAAGAGGCCGCCTTCTCCGCCGACCCAGATGTCGGTCGGGCCGCTTCCCCAGATCGTCCGGAGTGTGCCGGTCGTCGAGAACGCGACCGACCAAGCGCTTCCGTCCCAGCGAAGGATCGCGCCCTGCTCGGTGACGCTCCACACGACGCCTTCACCGTCACCCCAGACGCCGCGAAGCGTCGGCTTGTCCGGAAGGTCCGTGTGGCACCAGTCGTCGACGGTGCACGTCTTCCGCGGAGCGCTGGCGTCTCCGCCGTCACGAACGTCCGTCGTGCCTGCGTCCTCCGTCGACGCGTCTTCGTCGATGTCACCGGAGTCGGAGCCCGTCGGCGGCGGCGGCACCTCGCCTGCGTCGTCGTCGTCCGGGCGCGCCGCTTCCTCGTCGCCGCCTGCGCACGCCGCTGCGATCAAGCCGGCGGTGATCGCGAAGGGCAGGATGGGAAATACGGATAGTCGGAGATAGCGCTTCATTTCCCTGCTCCTTTCGCGCTCGCCGCGGGCGAGAGCACGATCCCCTCTCCGACGATCCACACGTCGTCTTTCGAGCTTCCCCACACGCCGTAGAGGTGAGGCTTCACCCCCGCTGCGAAGGACGCCGTCGATGCCGTCCACGCCGCGCCGTCGTAGTGGAGAATGGTCCCGTACTCGCCGACGGCCCACACATCGTCCGGCCCGCTGCCCCAGACGTGCTGCAAGTCTTGCGTCGTGGGCGACTCCACGAGCTCCCACGAAGATGCACCTTGCACATAATGGAGGATCGTCCCTCGCCTACCGACGGCCCAGACGTCGTCGGCGCTGCTGCCCCAGAGAGCAAGGAGGTCCTGCTTCGTGTTGCTCGGGACCGTCGTCCAGACGGGAGGCCCGGCGCCGGCATCGTCGGCGAGAGGGCGGGCGTTGGAGGTGTGAACCGTCTTGCCGCCGGCTCCCGCGACCCATACGTCACTCGGGCTGCTGCCCCACACGGCCGCGAGCGACGTGCACGAGGTGCAAGCCGTCATCGCCTCCCATCCGACGCCGCCGTCGGCGGCGGTCTTCTTTCGCCAGGTCGTCGTCGTCGCCGTCGTGCCCGCGAGGCGAGCGGACTCGCCCGCGATCCAGACGTCGTCCGTCGATGCCGCCCATGTCGACAGCAGGAGGTTCTCGCTCGCGCCGGAATATGCCGCCATCGGCCACGGCGTGACCGTCGCCGTTCCTCCCGTCGAGCTGCCACGCAGGACCGTGCCGAACGTGCTCACGATCCAGACTTCGTCCGGACCAGCCCCCGCCACCGAGAGGAGCGTCCGCGTCGTGCCCGAAGGCACCGCGGTCCAGGTCGCGCCGTCGTAGTGCAGAATCGCACCGCTCGAGCCGACGGCCCAGACGTCGTTCTTGCTGCTCCCCCACACGGCCGTGAGCGCGCGCCGAGGATCGAGCGGCGTCGTCACCGGACACCAGTCGACGCCCTCGCACGGAGTCGGTGCGGGCGTGCAGAGGAGCGGATCCGCATCGCAGTCGGCGTCCGGAGGCACATCCGCGTCGTGAGGCACGTCCGCGTCGGGTGGAGGGGGGATCGGCTGCGCGTCCGGCGTCTCTTCCAGCGACACCGGCTGGTCAGACTCGGCGCAGCTCACGAGGGCACAGATCCCCGCGGATGCGCCGACGAGGCCAAGGAGCCAGGAGCGAAGTTTGGCGCGGGCGAACATCAGTGCGGCCCTCCTCCGGCATCGCATTCGGTCATCAAGCAAGCTCCGTTGATGCAGGGCTGCCCGGCGTCGCCGTCACACGCGTTACCGCATGCCCCGCAGTGATTCATGTTGGTGAGCAGATCGACCTCGCAGCCGTCGGACCAATCTCCATTGCAGTCGGCCCGATTCGGGGGGCACGCGAACCCGCAGACGCCCTTACGACAGACGGCGTCCGCGTTCGGCTTGGTCGGGCACTTGTGCCCGCATGCTCCGCAGTTCCTCGGGTCGGTCTCCAGGTTGACGCAGTCGAGCACCGCGTCCGGGTCGCTCACCCTTCCGCAAACGGTCTCGCCCGGGCCGCAGAGGCACTGCCGAATGCCGCTCCCGACCGAGCCGCAGACCTGGCCTGGGGCGCACTTGTTACCGCAGAATCCGCAGTTGTTCGTGTCGACGCGGGTCTCGACCTCGCAGCCATCGGAAGCGCAGCCCTTCTTCTTGAGATCGCCGTTGCAGTCGTCATATCCGCCTTGGCAAACGAACTGCCCACATTTGCCGTGTGCGCACTTGACAGCCGTCTTGAAGGGAAGAGGTCCGTCGCCACAAGGGGCCACGTCCGGGCATTCGTTCCCGCAGGCCCCGCAGTTGGCGTTGTCGTTGTCCGTGTCGACGCACTTGTCTCCGCATTTGACGGTGCCGGCGGGACATCCGCACTGGCCGTACGAACAAGGCTCACCGGGCGGGCACTTGTTTCCGCACGCGCCGCAGTTGTTCGGGTCGCTCTGGACCAGGGTCTCGCAGCCGTCGTCGATGATGCCGTTGCAGTCGCGGAGATCAATGCTCGTGCAGTAAGGCTGACATACCCCTCCGGAGCATTTCGAGCCGAGCGACAGAGCGTTGTATTGGATGCACGCATTCCCGCACGCACCGCAATTCTGATCGTCGCTCATGAGGTCGACGTTGCACCTGGCGGTCACGCCGTCGCCGCACGTCGCGAATCCGTCAGGGCACACCGTGCCGGTGCACTCCAGGAGCCGCACCTCCTCTGGAGGCGTCGCGGCGTCGGTTGGCCCACCGTCCGGCGGGGGAGGCGTGAAGCTCGGCGTGGTCGGCGCGGGAGCGCCTGCGTCCACCTCGAACCCGAAACCGAGCGACTGGTCGCGCGAGCACGACTGGACCATGAAACAGACGAGCGGAAGGGCGCACAAGGCCCCGACGGTGCGAGCTCTCAACGTGGATCTCCTTGAAAAGGGCCGCGAGTCAGCGCTCGACGGAGCGGACGTCCCCAAGCGTGACGGCAACACGACGGGCCAGTGCCCCGCCCGGATGCTTCGCGATGAACTCATCGCCGAGCCGGCGCGCCTCGTCGTGGCGACCGCTCCGAGCGAGCGCTTCGATGCGGAGGACGGAGACCTCCAGCACAAAGGCCCCCGACGGGAACTCCTTGTCGTACGCGTCGAGCAGCGACAGCGTCCGGCGGGTGTCGCCTGCCGCGAGCGCCGAGCGCGCGCC
>JAEXCN010000341.1 GCA_023402175.1 Pseudomonadota bacterium
CGAGTCCCGCAGCCGGCAAGGACGCTAGTGCCTGTGCGGAACAAACTCGCCGGATGAGAGGGAGGCTCAAATTTGCGAGCAAAACGCGAAAGCGTTTTGCGAGAGGCGACGAGGGTCTAGGTCGGAACCGAAGCAAGGCCCCTCTCTCTCGGCTCGCTGTCTCATGTCTCCCTGTTAATCTTCTTCTCGACAGGGCGTCATCGCTGCGACTGCGCCTTCGCGCGAGAGATGTTCAACCTGTCAATCTCGTGGACTGCGGAGCGTTCGTCGCGCGTCCGATGCTGCGCTCGGACTGACGAGCTGCGTCGCGATGGGACCAAGGATACTGGCGCCCTGTCACCCTCCAAATCTCGCGGGGACGACCTCCGGCACCAGGAGATGAGAGCATTCGTCAGGCTAACGAGGCCAAGGCTTGAAGGCTTGAAGGCTAAAAATAGACGCCTGCCACGAACCTACAGCTCCCCTCACCGCGGCCTCGATGCGCGAACTTTCGACGCAGGAGACAGTAGAGGTACACTTCTGGATTGATGGCTAGACGGCGAGTAAGGCCCGCTGCGCTCCTGGCCTCGGGGGCATTCGTGACGCTCCTCGCATGCAACACGATCGTCGGCCTCGATCGTGATTACGAGCTCGACTCGGATGCCGACGTCGCCGATCCCGCGAAGGAGGCTGGCCTCTCGGACGGAGGGACGTCGAGCGTGGAGGACGGCCAGGTCGTCGATCCGGTCGAGGACGACCCGCCCGATGTCGGACCGGAGGACGTATGGGGAACCCACTGCGGGCCGACGACGGCGCAGTGCGCGCGCGAGACGGAGACCTGCTGCGCGCTCAAGAGCGGTGGCTACCACTGCAAGACGACCGCCGACTGCAAGTGCGTCGAGCAGGGTTCGTGCCCCGGGCTTCACCTCGACTGCGATGACGATACGGACTGCAGCCCAGGCAAGGTCTGCTGCGGCGTTCTCTCGAGCGACCTCTACGCTCTCGACCGAGCAACCTGCGAGCTGACGGAGAACTGCACCGGCGCGCGAGACATCCAGCTCTGCGCGCTCGGCCGACCGCACTGCGCGAACGGCAAGACGTGCAAGGTGTTCAAGGACGACCTGTATCCCGGGATCGGCCGCTGTCAGTAGGCGAGCGCACGTCGGCAGTGAGGCCGACGCACGCTCGCCCGTGCGTGCTCAGGCGCCGTTACGCATCAGCCCGGCCGCCATCCACACGAAGTCGGGGACGTCGACCTCGCCCGACGGGAGGCGCTGTACCGCCATCGAGTCCGTGTCAGGCCCGGCGATTCCCTCCGTCGTCGAGAACGCCAGCGTGAAGCCGTGGTCGCGGAGGATGTCCTTCGTCTCCGACGTGTAATCGGCCGGCGTCCCGTTCGGATATGCGAAGAGCGTCGGCGTCTTGCCGGTCTCGTCAGCGATGCGATCGCGACACGTGCGGATCTCGTCGACCGCCGCAGCGCGGTCGAGACGCGAGAGGATCGGATGCGTGTGCGAGTGGCCGCCGTAGACGGTGAGGTCCATCGTGCGACGAACATCGTCCCAGCTCAGCATCTGGCGCTCGGGCAAGGGAGGCGGATCCAGCTCGGCAAGGAGCGCAGCGAGCTCGGTGCGACGTTCACCGTCGGGCAGCTTCTTCAGACGGGCCCGTACTGCCTTTCCCAGTGCACTCCGCGCGCGAGCGTCGGAGAGCACGAGCTCCTCGTCCTTCGACCAAGGGAGCCGGACCTTCTCTCGCCGAGTCATGCTCGTGGCCCACTGCACCTGTTCGGTCCAGAGCATCCCTCCTTCGTCGAGGAAGGAGGTCGCCAGGAAGACGACCGCGGGGATCCCGAGCCGCCTGAGGACCGGATACGCGAGGTCGTGGTAGTCGCGATAGCCGTCGTCGAACGTGACCAGCACGGCGGGTCGGCGCTGTCGTCCGCGGCGCGCATGATCCATCAATCGTTCGGGCTCGATGGGGTCGCAGCGTGACCGCACCCACTCCATCTGCGCCGCGAACGCATCGACGGAGATGCCTTCCAGCGGCGTCGGCTCCTTTCCGAGGATGCGGTGATACGTGAGGACGATCACGCCGGGCGCGCGCACGGCGGGCCCGAACACGCCCCAGCCCAACGACGACGACAACGTGCGCTTCACCGCGCGCTTGAGAACGTTCATGTCACTTCACCCCCGGGTCCTTCGGAAGCGAAGGAGGACGTTCTGCACGATTCCCTTCGCGTCCGGATCGATCAGCATCACTGCGACGACGTAGATGGGCGCGCCGGCCAACACGCGGACGCCGACCGTGAGAAGGCGCCGTCCCGGGTAGATCCAGCTCACGGCCAAGTACATCGCGACGGCCACGAGGCTCGCACGAGCAAGGGTCGCCCACGGGAACGCGATCGTGAGGAGCTTGCGACCCGCGAACCCGAGCCCGAACGCGGTCGCGGCGTAACACACGAGCGTCGCGAGCGCGGAGCCGACGATCCCGATGCGTGGAACGAACAACACGTTGAGCAGGATGTTCAGGATCGCACAGCTCAGGATGATGGTCATGATCGTGCGCGTCCGACGCTGGATGAAGAGGCCAGCTCCGACGAGGGAATTGAGCCCTCCGATGACCATGCCCGCGATGATCCACGGCAGCACGGCAGAGGCGTCCGCGTAGCGATTCGATGCGAGCGCGGGCAGGAGCTCGGGGCCCACCGCCGCGAGCCCCGCGATCACGGGAGCGCCGAAGAGCGCGTACGTCCTCAGCGACCGACTGATGAACGCGCCCGTCGCCTCCGGCCCCTCGCGATCCCACATCTCCATGTAGAGCGGCATGATCGCCTGGCCGACCGACGCGATGACGACGGCCTGGACGTACTCGCACAGGTTGTACGCAGCGCCGTAGAGCCCGAGCTGCGCCTCGCCGAGCATCCCGTGGATGACGTAGCGGTCGCCCACCGCGAGCACGATGCCGGAGAGCTCGTAACCGATCATCATCGGAACGCCGAACCGGAGGAGCTCGAGGTAGAGAGGTCGCGAAAACTCCTTCGGCTTCGGACGCCGATCTTCGCTGCTGAAGCAGAGGAAGAAGAGACCCGCGACGGCGAGCGCCTCTGCGACGACTTGCGCGCTGTAGAACGCGGTCAGTTTGCGCGCGAGGACCGCCGCGGCGATCATCAACGCGAGCATCAGGTACTTCTTCAGCACCTGGTACTTCATCAAGATCGCGCTGCGCTGCTCCGCTCGTAGGAGATTCGTGAGAGCGCTCTCGACGATCTGGACGATGATGAGCAGCGCGATGATCGAGAAGATGACGCGCAGCCGCGGGTCGGCGAGCCACTCCGCCGGAGCGAGCTGCGCGAACGCGACGAGGCCGACCATGATGACGAGCGCGCCGGCCGTCATGCCGAACACGGTCGTCGAGTAGAGCTGGGGGAGCGTGAATCGGCTCTTGTTGGCGCTGATCTCGCTCTGGTAGCGGACGATCGAGTGCTGGATCCCGAGCTTCCCGAACGCGACGAACACCGAGAGCGTGCTGCCCACCAGGTTCATCACGCCGTAGTCTTCGACAGAGAAGATCCGCGTGAAGAGCGGGAACGTGATCAGTCCCGACACGAGCGCGAGCAGGCTCGCGATCGAGTAGTGGGTCGTCTGGAGCCCTAGCCGCTTCAGCGGGTCGGCCATCAGATTCCTCTGATGGTCCGCTGCAGCTTCACCTGGCCGAGCCGTCGACGCACGGCGCGATTCTCTGCGAACTCATTCACGAAGTACAGCGCGTTCCCCCCCGAGGACGAGGGCGGCGGCGACGATCGCAGCGCTCCTTTTGCTCGACGGGCCTGCGGGTGATTTACCTCGTCTGGAACGGAGGCGGGGCGCGTTCATGCGCTCCTCAGCGATCGGTTGGAATGCTATCGTCAGGCGCGATGTTTCGGGACGTCTTGATCTGCGCGGCCGCGGTGCTCGCGATCGCGGGCTGCGCGGTGCCGACCTACGACTACGCACGCGAGCCCGATCCGCGAAAGAGCGAGTATCAGGTCGGACCGCTGGACCAGCTCAGCATCATGGTCTGGAACAACAAGGAGCTGTCCGCGGAGGTGACCGTCCGCCCTGACGGCATCATCACGCTGCCTCTCATCGGGGACGTGAAAGCGGCAGGTCGTACGACGACCGATCTCCAGAAAGAGCTCGTGACCCGCTACGCGGCGTTCATCCACTCGGAGGAGGTCACCGTCGCCGTCGGTGTCCACTCGGTCAACAGCTACCAGTTCACCGTCAGCGGGAACGTCGAGCGTGCGGGGGTCTACAACTCCAAGACCTACGTGACGGCGGTCGATGCCATCGCCATGGCTGGCGGCCCGAATCGCTTCGCGGGGTCCACGATCTACGTCGTCCGTGGCTCGCCGGCGCGACGCATCCCGATCGATCTGAAGCGCGCGTCGTCCGGGGAGTATCCCGAGCAGAACATCGTCCTCCTCCGCGGCGACTTGGTCGTCGTGCGCTGAGCCCTCCCGCGTTCGCCAGGCGCTCGCGGCTCAGGGAAGAGCGTCGGGCGGCAGGAGGATCATGTACGCGTCGACGTCGGTGCTCGCCTTCGTCCCCCAGTTCGAGTTGAAGATGACGCGCGTGAAATCGCGGTTCGCGCTCGCGTGCGGCTCGGCGAAGTACTGACCGGCAACGGCGCTGTGGTGCGCCGCCAGCTGGTAGACGCGTGGATTCGGCGCGAGCTCGACCGCGAAGACCTTGTCCCAGAACCACTGCGTCGGGCCACCGTATCCGTCGTACGTCGAGACGAGGACCCACCCGGGCTTGTCGAAGGCCTTGCCCGAGAAGTGCACCGCGGTCGCCGTGTGCTCGAGATACGTGCGAAAGAGGTCGGTCCGCTCGCCCGTGTCGATGTCGAGCATGAACAGGTCGCCGTCCTTCTGGTAGTCGATCGACACGTAGTAGTCGTGGCCGTTCTTGCCGATCGCGAGGTCCGAGTGCTCGCCGCCTTTGCGCAGCTTGCGCTGCTCTTTGAAGTCCCGGCTCCAGGCGATCGTATCGTCGCCCGAGCTCACGAACCACCGACCCGACGGCGACATGCTGACGTGGTCGGGTCGCGAGGTCATCGGCATCGTCCCGACGACCTTGTCCTCGACGAGATCGAAGACCGCGAAGCCCAGGATGTCGAACTTCTCGGTCTCGACCTGCAGCGCCCAGTAGCGGCCGTCGCGTGAAGGCGAGCCCTCGGCCTTCGTCCACGCGCGCGCGGCATTCGGCCAGGGGAGCTTGCCCTTCAGCGAGAACGCGACGCGCGTCATACGCGTCTTCACGTCGAGCGAGCGAACGGTCATTCCGCCGTTGCGCTCGCCGTAATAGAGAACATTCGGATCGGTCGGATGCCACTGCGGCTCCGCATCTCCCTGGAGCTGCGGCAACGATCCGACGTGCCTCAGCGTCTTCGCATCGTAGAGATGCCAGCTGCCGTCGTTCGCGCTGGTGATGAACAAGGTCGAGTCGGCATTGAACGGCTGCCGGCGCGAGTAGTCGTTACGCGAGAAGGTGTCGACGCCGTCCTTTGCGTGATCAGTCGCGCGCACGAAGCACGTGTTGAACGACGGCTCGCTGTGGAAGGCCCCCTTTTTTGGCTTCGGCCGATCCGGGACGGGCGCCGCCGAGCGTCCTTCTTTGGGCTTGGTCGGCTCGCAGCCGGCCGACGCGTCGCCTGTCGCCGCGACGATCGGAGCGGGCGCGCTTGCCGGCGTGACGGACGGCGCGGGGACGGAAGCGCTCGGCTGCGGGTCCCTGGAGCCGAGCGGCGGCGGGCTCGGCTTCGTGCAGTTGCAGCAGGTGAGGAGCGCGATGCCGAGCGCGAACGTGGCCGTCCGCATGACGCCGTCTTGCGCGAGACTCCGCACGTCGACGGATTGCGTTCGAGCGCCAAGGTGCTCGTCCACTGCCGGGCCGGTATTCACGATGTCCCTCGCATGGCGGGGTGGAGGCTACCAGCGCAC
>JAEXCN010000361.1 GCA_023402175.1 Pseudomonadota bacterium
TCTCGGCAGCGCTTCCACGTCGAAGCCGACTATGCTCGTCGCGATGGCGACGGAAGAGAGCACCTCGCCGAAGGCGGCAGCGAAGCGTCGTCGATCGATCGAGCTCCTCCGCGGCTTGCTTGCGCTACTCATCGTCTCGATCGGCGCTGCCGCGTTCGCGATGGCGTTTCGCGAGGCTCTCCAGCTCGTCTACAGGGGCGTGTACCGGCACCGCGACGTCGTCGAAGCGTTCACGAATCTTCCGCCCGCCGAAAAAGCCATTCTCCCGGCCGCAGGTGCTCTGCTCGCCGGCATCGTCACGCGGCTCGCAAAACAAGCGCAGGGCGTCGGCGATGTCATGGAAGCGGTCGTCCTCGGGCGTACGCGCCTCTCGATCCGATCCACGCTGTCGAAAGCGCTCGGCTCGTGGCTCGCGATCGCGACCGGCGGCTCCGTAGGGCGCGAGGGACCGCTCATCCAGTTCGGCGGGAGCCTCGGAGCGGCGATCGCGTCGAGGTTCCGGATCTCGGGCGAGCGAGCTCGCGCGCTCATCGCCGTCGGTACCGCCGCCGGGTTCGCCGCCGCATACAACACACCTCTCGCTGCGGTGCTCTTCGTGATCGAGGTCGTGACCGGTGTCGTCGCGATCGAGGCGCTCTGCATGGTGCTCGTCGGCACGGCGATCTCGACGACGCTCGTTCGCGCCACCGTCGGCGGCGGACCGATCTACGGGCAGCGCATCTTCGCGATTTCGACCACGCGCGAGCTCCTCGCCCACGCGGTGCTCGGCGTGCTCGCTGCGCTCGTCGGTCAGGCATTCATGCGCATGCTCGCGGCAGGCGAGGTCGCGTTCGAGAAAACGAACGTCGCGCAGCCGTGGCGAGCCGCGCTCGGCGGCGGCTTCGTCGGCCTGCTCGCGATCGGGCTGCCCGAGGTCGTGGGCAACGGGTACGAGCCGCTGAATCGCATGCTCGACGGACAGTTCACGATCCATCTCGTCGCCGTCCTCATCGTCGCCAAAGCGCTCGCGACGACCGCTTCGGTCTCGTCCGGGAGCCCGGGCGGCGTCTTCACGCCGTCGCTCTTCATCGGCGGCGGCCTCGGAATGCTTTGGGGGCATGCGGTCGCGGGGCTCGTCCATGCGCCCGAATCGGAAGGCAGCTATGCGCTCGTTGGGATGGCGGCGATGACGGCGGCGACGACGCACGCACCGCTGATGGCTTCCGTCCTCGTGTTCGAGCTCTCGGGCGATTACGCGATCGTCGTCCCGCTCGTGCTCGCCACCGCGATCGCGACGCTTCTGTCGAGGCGGATGCGACGAGACTCGATCTACACCGCCGAGCTGCGGCGCCGCGGGATCGAGTGGGAGGTGACGCTCGGCGGTCGGCTCGTCCGTCGCGAGCGCGAAGACGGCGGGGACGAGCGCGAAGGCTGACGTCAGTGCGTCGGGTTGTTCGCGAAGCGACGCTCGAGCGCTTCGAGGGCGGTGGTGAGGTCGCCCGATGCGCCCTTCTTCGCCTGCGCGATCAACGTCGTCGTGCTCGGATCGTCGACCACGAGGATCGCCTTCGCGGCCTGTTCGCGGACCTCGCCGCTGAAGCGGACGTACGCGTCGACGAGTGCGTTCGCTGCAATGCCGCGCGTCGCGGACATCTCGCTCTGGTTCGGGAGCGTCTTCCACGCCCAGGCATTGCCGACGCCGCCGAGCGACTTCACGACGACACGCGCCGTCTCGTTGTCGGGGCTCTGCTCGAGCCGGTGAGCGAGATGGCGCGCCGCCGCCTCGCGGCGCGCGTCGTGCAGGCCGGAGAGGATCGCGCGCTCGCGAGCACCACCCGGAGCGTCGGTCTTGGCCTTCGTCGCAGCGGTCGTGAGGATCGTGAGCGCGTCGTCCGTGCCGATGCGTGCGAGGCCCTCGGCGGAAGCGCGAACGGTCGCGTCGTCACGACCGACCTCGAGGATCTTCGCGAGGACCGGGATCGCGTGCGGATCGCGGATCGTGCCGACGGCCTCGATGAGGCCGAGTCGGAGCGCAGACGCGGCGCTCGGCGGGAGGTCCTTCACGTGCGCGTCGAACACGAGCGCGTCGAGCAGCGGATAGAGCGCGCGATTGCCGAGCGGCTTGAAGTGCATCGTGAGCGGGATGCCCGGCTTGCGCGCGTTCGCATCGAGCTCGCGCGCCTGAGCGGCGATGTCTGCGACGGCCTTGAACAGCTCGGGAGTGGCCGCGCGAGCCTTGTCGATCTCCGTCCGGAGCTCGCGCTGCGTCGCGGCCGGAAGGTCGTTTGCGTCGAGGCCGGCACCGGCAGCGGAGGCGTTCGTACTCATCCCGAGCAGAGCGAGCGAAAGGGCGATGGCAGCGAAGGACTTGCGAGCAATCTTCATGGTCTTCATCGGCCGCTCTCCCACCACTTGGTCTGAGGGATCTGCCTCGTCGAGTTGGTGCCGCAGTGAACCTCGCCGAGCTGACGGTGATACGTGTCCCAGTCCTCGGCGAAGTGCACCGTGATGTTGAAGGGCGCTAGCGCGGCGCTCATCGCCTGCTTGAAGATGTCCTGTCCGTTGATGCTCGGCCCGTGCGGATCCGGCGACACGAAGTGCGTGTCCGAGATGTAGATGCCGTTCACCATTCCCGGTTGGTACGCGACGGACTCGCCGTTGAGGCTCTCATGGAGGAAGGGGACCTTCACGATCTCGGCGTCGGTGAGGCCGGTCTCCTGCTTGATCTTGTCGATCTGCGCGGCGACCTCGACGGCAGCTTCGGCGCTCGCCGACATGACGTCCGTGTCCGAGAGGACCTGGTTGATCGTCACCTGCGCCGACGAATTGCCATTCGAGCCCGACCAGTACTTGCCGACGTGGAGCGCCGTGTTTCCCCGACCGGCGTTCGCCTGGGTCTGGAACATGCTCTTCGCCATCGTCGCGTCGTTCACGAGCATCACCCAGCCGCGCGCGTTGTTCGCCTTCACGAACGACACGGTCTCGTCGATGTGACCGACGACGAGCCAGGAGGTGTCGACGTAGATCGGCGGCTGGACCTTCTGCGACTCCATCATCCTGATGAAGTCCTTGTCGGGGTACACCGACGCGGTCTGGCCGCGGATGACGCGCCCGAGCGGGTAGCTCTGGCCGTTCATCGTGTACGGCGGCACCGTCTCGAGATTGCCGAACGAGTTGAGCGAGTCGTTGTTGCGCTCCTGCGCCGTGCGCTGCGACTTCCACTCCTGGATGCCGGCCGTGTCCTTTCCGCGCAGCTTCCAGACGACCTTGCCCGCCGTGCGGAGCGGGTTCGAAGCGCTGTTGTTGTAGACGTTCGCCGAGCGGATGTTCACGCGGATCGCGTGCTGCTTTCCGCCGGGCGCCGGCATCGACATGAAGCCGGTCTCGAAATAGTCCTGGTTCCAGGAGTCGGTCGTGTTGACGCCGGTGACCGGCGGGAGGCCGGCCGCCGAGAGCGCCGCGCCGAGATCGGCGCGCATCGACGCGTTGCCCTGGTTGTTCGAGGCCGAGACCCACGTCTGCTCGGTCGGCAAGAGATGGTGATACGTGAGCAGCGGCGCGACGCGCATCCGGACCTTGTCCGTCTTGCTCTTGCCGTCGCCGTCGACCTTCAACGTGATGTCGACGAATCCGTCCCAGACGGCGGCGTCGCGGACGATGTCCTTGCCCTCGATCGCGAGCTCGATGCCGCTCTTCAGCTCGGCCTCGGTGAGCTTCATCCCGCTCTCGACGACCTTGAACGAGCTGCCTGTCACCTTGAAGAGCCGGACGTCGTCGGCGGCGGTCCAGGAGATCGATCCGGTGGCGCCCTGCATGACGCCGGCCCACGGCTTCGTCTTCAGGCGCGCGAGATCGAGCGCATCGTCGGGGCCGTTGATCTCGTCGTCTGCGGCGTCGTTGCATTTGGCGACCTGCAGATCGTCGAGGTTGGGATCGCACTCGCTCTCGTCGTCATCGATGTTCGCGAGGAAGACGGCGCCGTGCTTCGCGTCCCACACGTCCTCGCCGTCGTCGTCGCCTTTGCCTTCGAACGAGATCGTCCCGTCACGATTCGTGTCGGCGCGAAGATCGGCGACGATGCCGCCCGGCTCTTCGTCCTCCGACGTGCCGTCCGGATTCGACGGGTCGGTCGAACCGGAGCTCGAACGATCCCCCGATCCTTTGCCTGACGGATCCGTCGGATCGGTGGTGCCGTTCGTGTCGGCGGGTGCCGTCTCCACGCCGCATGCAGCGAGGAACAGAGCGCCCAGGAGGAAGATGCGGTGAACACGCCTCATGAAGTTTGCTCCGGTGAGGATCAAAGGCTTCACCGTCGGAAATTCACCGGCGGCGGGCTGCGCTCAGCAAGACGTCAGCCAGGCGGAGAACGAGCGAAACTTTCCGAATTCCGCGAGGTTCATTCTCGGCTGGAACCCCGGGCGTCACGGTACGCACACCCCGTACGTTGTGTAACGCGCGGGGACTGTAGCAGCGGAAGTCGATCGGACAAGGTTGCCCGCCCGACATCCGACGAGCCGTCGTCGTTCACAAAGCGGAGATGCGCGCGGGGTCGATGGGATCGCCGTCGATGAAGGCGCGCCGGAGCTGCTCGACGCCCGTGAGATCGAGCGGGCGCGAGCACATCGCGCGCGCCTCTACGAGCAGTCGCTTCTCTGCGCGCGTGAGACGACCGTCGATGATCGATGCGATCGCGAGGACACGCAGCACGATTCTCTGCTCGCTCCGATCGAGCTTCGCGAGAGACGCGAGGAACGCGCGGCTGTCGTCGAGATCTCCGCCCTCGTCCTCGGCATCGAGCCGCTTGCGTGGATCGATGCGCGGCACCTCGCGCATGCGAAGCGCGATTTCGTGGAGGAGCGCGGCGAGGTTTGGATGCAGGTCCTCCGTGCGCACGATCGAGCTCGCGACGGCGCGGAGGACGGCGGTCTTGCCCGCGGAAGACAGCGGACGTTCGCCGGCAAACGCGACGTCGATCATCTCGCGTGCTGCGGACGGACCCATCGCCCGGATGCGGGCCTCGCGCATGATGAGCCAGCAGACGAACGCGTTCCATGCTGCGGTGACGGGAACGGCGACGAACGGAAGCCAGCCGCGGACGAACGCGCGACCGAGCATGCGCCGGACGAGCGCCTTCGCGATGAAGTTCGTGACGCTGACCTTCAGCTTGTAGACGAGCGACGCAACGAGCAGTCGGACCTTCGAGGCCTCGCGGCGTGGATCGACGCCGAACAGGCTCGTCGTCGGGTTCGGCAGCTCGAGAGCGGCGCGCGCCATCGCGGACGCGAGCGCCTTGTCGTCGTCCTGCCGAGGAAAGAGGTCGAGCCCCGCTTCGTGCGACAGTCGATGGACGGCGCGGAGCCCGTCCCAGTACAGGTACAGGATCTCGAACACCGACGTGACGACGGTCGCTGCGCCGACGATCGCGTAGAAGCGAAGCTGATCGGCGAACGTCACGTCACGGTGATGATGCGGGAGGAGAGGCATCGCGATGCCGACCTCGATCGCGCCGGCGACGATCGTCGAGATGCCTCCCGCGACGGCGGCCCGGACGATCGCTCCTCGCTCGGTCCGCCGGAGCGCCTCGCGCTCGTCCGCATTCAGCAGGTGGACGGCGTCGAGCGCTTCGAGCGGACGCACCTTGCTCGAGAGGCTTCTGAAGTACCGAATTCCGAGGCGTACGAGCAGCGGCTCGTCGTCCGATGATGCGCTCATGTCCACGCTCTGCACGCGATGAAAACGGCGCGGACGTTAGCATGACGAACGCGAACGAACGCAGCTGTTCGGTTCGGGATATACCTCAGCTTTTCGTAATGCTTCTCATGGTTTAGCTCGCGATGGTAAGCACCAACGCATGGAGAGGGTCGGAGTTCTGGGCATCGCCACGACGTCGTTCGTGCTCGCACTGGCGGCGGTCGTTGCGTGTGGTGACTCGAAGCGGAGCGCGTTCTTGGACGACGCTCCGAAAGCAGGAGGTGGCGGCGGCGGCGGAGACCAAGGTGACAACGGCGGCGGGTTCACGCCGATCGACGGCGGATTCGGTGAGCCGGCGAGCGATGATCCCGTCGCGGAGGAGACGCGCGATCCGGTCGACTGCAAGGAGGCCGAGGAGCTCAAGTCGTACGTCGGCTGTGACTACTGGCCGACCATCACGCCGAACCCGGTGTGGTCGATCTTCGACTACGCCGTCGTCGTCGCGAACACGGGGAAGAACGACGCGAACATTCACATCACCGGTCCGAAGAACACGGACAAGCAGGTCAAGGTGCCTGCGGGCGAGCTGAAGAAGATCTATCTCCCGTGGGTCGAGGCGCTCAAAGGAGCCGACTTCAACGAGTGCACGGCGTCTCTCGGCTCGGACACCTCCGCGATCGTGAGCGGCGGCGCCTATCACCTCGTGAGCTCGAGCCCGGTCATCGTCTACCAGTTCAACGCGCTCGAATACAAAGGCGAGGGCGGTGAGGGGCCCGACGGGCAGCCGAAGGACTGGTCGCAGTGCCCGGGCACGACGACCGGCTGCAGGAAGAGCCAGACGAGCCCGCCGGTGAAGGCGGGGTGCTTCTCGTTCTCGAACGACGCATCGCTGCTCCTCCCGAGCAGCGCAATGACGAACACGTACCGGGTCATGGCGCACTCCGGCGCGTCGGTCCCGGGCGCCGAGCGCATCGGCATGATCGCGACGGCGCTCACCGTCACGACGACGCAGCCAGGGACGACGGTGCACGTCGCGCTGGCGTCGTCGGCGAGCGTGATCGCTTCGCGCGACGGCGAGACCGTCGCGAAGACCGAGGGCGGCAACACGATGACGTTCACCCTGACGAACGCAGGTGACGTCGTGCAGCTCATCACGGAGAAGGGCGCGTCCTTCGACTTCAGCGGCTCGCTCGTGCAGTCGAACAAGCCGGTTCAGGTGATCTCGAGCGTGCCGTGCATCTCGATCCCCACCGACAGGCCGGCCTGCGATCACATCGAGGAGTCGGTCCCGCCGGCGGAGACGCTCGGCAGGCACTACGTCGTGAACCCGCCGACGGGCCCGAAGGGCTTCCCGGTCTCCCAGAAGGTGCGGCTCTACGGGAACAAGGACGGGACGACGCTCACGTACAAGCCGTCGAAGCCGGCGAGCTGCCCGGACACGCTCGACGCCGGACAGATGGCCGATTGCGGTCTCATCAGCGAGCCGTTCGAGGTCGAAGGCTCGAACGAGTTCGGCGTCTCGACGTTCCTCCTCGGCGCCACGGTCTACGACCCGAAGGGTGAAGACCGCCGCGGAGACCCTGACCAGAGCATGGTCTCGAGCGTCGAGCAGTTCCGAACGAGCTACGTCTTCCTCGCGCCGACCGACTACCCGGTGCTCTATGCGGACATCACGGCGCCGGTCGACGCGGACATCCAGCTCGACGGGCAGCCGATCGATGCGACCTGGAACATGGTCGGTGAAGGGCCGTTCGGCGTGTTCCGGGTGGACCTCACGAAGAGCGGCCGCGATGGCGCGCACTCGCTCACGGCGAAGAAGCCCGTCGCCGTTCAGGTGCTCGGCTTCGGAGACAACACCAGCTTCCAGTACCCGGCTGGTCTGAATCTGAAAATCATCTCGCCGCCGCCCACCGTCCCGAAGTGATCGGACGCGCGATTTCGCGCGGGAGTCGATGACCCGAGAACGAGGATGCTGGTCAGCCCGGCATCCTCGTTCCGTTTCGGAGACGCTCTCGTGTCAGGGAGAGCTCGACCGTAGATGGTAAGGACCCCTCCAGCATGGAGAGGGCATCCGTACTCGGCGTCTTTGCGTTCACCTCCGTCCTCGGCCTCACGGCGGTCGTGGCCTGCGGCTCGGGGCGCGACCAGTTCGCGACGAACACCGAAGCTGCGCCCGAAGACGGCGGAGAGAGCAGCGGATTTCCCGCGCTCGACGGCGGCTTCGGCGGCGATGATGCGGCGGACCCGGGGCTTCCGCCCGGCGAGACGCGCGACCCGGTCGACTGCGAGGAAGCGAAGACGTCGAAGTCCTATGTCGGCTGCGATTACTGGCCGACAGTGACGCCGAACGCGGTGTGGTCGATCTTCGATTACGCCGTCGTCGTCGCGAACACCGGAACGAAGGACGCGAACGTCACCGTCACCGGGCCGAACGGCGTGGACAAGCAGGTCACGGTGCCCTCGGGCGAGCTCCGGAAGATCTATCTGCCGTGGGTTCCCTCGCTGAAGGGGAACGACGCGGACGAATGCGGAGGCTCGACCGCGATCTCCGCGTCGGTCGTCGCGCCAGAATCTGCGTATCATCTCGTCAGCTCGTCGCCCGTCATCGTCTATCAGTTCAGCGCGCTCGAATACAAAGGCGAGGGAGGCGAGGCGCCCGACGGAGGCGTGAAGGATTGGTCGAAGTGCCCGGCCAAGGACTGCGCGGATCAGGCGATTGGTTGCTTCTCGTATTCGAACGACGCCTCGCTGCTCCTCCCGAGCACCGCGATGACGAACAACTATCGCGTGACCGGGTACAAGGGCGTCGCACCGGTCGGGCTGCCGCCGATCTTCGGGATCCCGGGCCTCTCGTCTGCGCTCACGGTCACGGCGACGGAGGCGAACACGCAGGTCACGCTCACGCTCTCGACGACGGCAACCGTGATCGCGTCGTCGAGTGGCCAATCGGTCCCGGCGACGACCTCGGGCAAGGTCACGCTGACGCTCGCGAAGGCCGGCGACGTCGCTCAGTTCGTCGCGGATCAGGGCAAGGACTTCAGCGGCTCGCTCGTCCAGACCGACAAGCCGGTGCAGGTCATCGCCAGCATCCCGTGCATCAGCATCGGCGGCCCCGCCTGCGATCACATCGAGGAGACGGTCCTGCCGGCGGAGACGCTCGGCAAGCACTACCTCGTCGCGCAGCCGACCGGGCCGAAGGGGCAGCCCGTGGGGCAGGTAGTTCGTTTGTACGGCAACCAGGACGGCACGACGCTCACGTACGTTCCGTCGAAGCCGGCGAAGTGCCCGACCACGCTGAAGGCCGGAGAGATGGTCGATTGCGACATCGTCAACGAGACGTTCGAGGTCTCCGGCGACAAGGAATTCGGCGTCTCGACGTTCCTCCTCGGCGCGACTGTCTACAAGGACACGAAGGGCGATCCTTCGCACTCGAACGTCGCGGCGGTCGAGCAGTTCCGGACGAAATACGTATTCCTCGCGCCGAATGACTACCCGGTGCTCTGGGCGGACATCACCGCGACGGAGGACGCGCAGATCGAGCTCGATGGAAGCCCGCTCTCGGCACCTTGGACGAAGATCGGCTCTGGGCCGTTCGGCGTCCATCGCGTCGATCTGACGAAGAGCGGAAAGGACGGAGCGCACACGCTCACGGCGAAGAAGCCCGTCGGCGTGCAGGTCATCGGCTTCGGCGACAACACGAGCTTTCAATACCCGGCAGGCCTGAATCTGAATCTCATCGCGCCGCCTCCGCCGCCGCCGAAGTGAAGAGCGCAGTCTCGGCCCTGACTCTGGCACTCCCCGAGTCGAAGCGGTAAGAGCCGGGCCATGGACATCGGCAAGCAGCTCGCGGCAGTCGACCTCGACCCGAAGACGTTCCTCGAAGGCGATCTCGTCGCTCGGACGCCGATCGACGGATCGGTCACGTCGCGGCTGGGCTCGCACGATGCCTCGGCCGTCGATGCCGCGATCGGTCGTGCGCATGCGGTCTTTCTCGCATGGCGCAGCGTTCCGGCCCCGAGGCGAGGCGAGCTCGTTCGTCTCTTCGGTGAAGAGCTGCGGAAAGAGAAGGAAGCGCTCGCGAGTCTCGTCACGATCGAGGCCGGGAAGATCGTCGCCGAGGCACGCGGCGAAGTGCAGGAGATGATCGACATCTGCGACTTCGCCTGTGGTCTGTCGCGGCAGCTCTATGGCCTCACGATCGCGTCCGAGCGTCCCGGACATCGGATGAGCGAGACGTGGCACCCGCTCGGCGTCGTCGGCGTGATCAGCGCCTTCAACTTCCCGGTCGCGGTCTGGGCGTGGAACTTCGCGCTCGCGATCGTCTGCGGAAACTCCGCCGTGTGGAAGCCGTCGGAGAAGACGCCGCTCACCGCTGCCGCTTGTCAGTCGCTCTTCCTCCGCGCATGCAAGCGCTTCGCGGAAGGTGGCGCGGCCGCTCCCGAAGGGCTGTCCGAGGTGGTGCAGGGCGGACTCGCCGTCGGCGAGCGCCTCGTCGACGATCGGCGCGTCGCGCTCGTCAGCGCGACGGGATCGACCCGCATGGGTCGCGCCGTCGCTCCGCGTGTGGCTGCTCGTTTCGGGCGCACGCTCCTCGAGCTCGGCGGCAACAACGCGATGATCGTCGCGCCGACTGCCGATCTCGAGCTCGCCACGCGCGCGGTGCTCTTCAGCGCTGCCGGCACGTGCGGACAGCGCTGCACGACGCTCCGCCGCCTGTTCGCGCACGAGAGCATCGCGACGGAGCTCGTCGCTCGCGTGCAGCGTGTTTATGCGCAGATTCGCATCGGCGATCCGCGTGACGCGTCGACTCTCGTTGGGCCGCTCGTCGACGGCGCATCGTTCGAGGCGATGCAGTCCGCGCTCGCTCGCGCAAAGAAGGCCGGAGGTGAGGTCGCCGGCGGCGAGCGCGTCGACGTGAAGGGCGGAGGCGGCGGCTTCTACGTGCGCCCGGCGATCGTCCGCATGCCCGCGCAGACGGACGTCGTGAAGGAAGAGACCTTCGCGCCGATCCTCTACGTCATGGCTTATCGCGACCTCGACGAGGCGATCGCGATGCAGAACGACGTCCCGCAAGGTCTCTCGTCGTGCATCTTCACGAACGACCTCCGCGAGGCGGAGCGCTTCGTCTCCGTGGAGGGGAGCGACTGCGGGATCGCGAACGTGAACATCGGCCCGAGCGGCGCCGAGATCGGCGGAGCGTTCGGCGGGGAGAAGGAGACCGGCGGCGGTCGCGAGTCGGGCTCGGACGCGTGGCGCAACTACATGCGTCGTTCGACGAACACGGTGAACTACTCGAAGGATCTCCCGCTGGCGCAGGGCATCGTCTTCGGTTGACCACGCGCGGGATCGATCGCGCTCCGTATCGACCGCGCGCAGGAGCGATTTGCGCTCGGCGACGACGTCTGACCTGAATTGTTCTGCAGACTTACGCCGCTCTGGCGAAATCCGTGGGTTCGGGTTGGACGAAGACCTACATGTGCGTCATATGTAAGGTCGAGCTCGCCGACGAGCCCTTCGAACCAGGGAAAACAGACGCCAATGAAGCTCCGCTCCTTCTCGCTCGCTCTTCTCTTTTCTCTGTCGGCTGCGTCGGCCATGGGCTGCGCCACGGAGGTCGACGACGAGGCGACGACGAACGACGAGAACGAGATCGTCAACGTCCCACAAACCGACGTCGAGCGGCAGTCGATCGGCAACTGCTGGCTCTATGCGCACGCGAGCTGGATCGAGTCGATGAACAAGTCCGCGACGGGCGCGGACTTCGACGTGTCGCAGTCGTACTGGACGTACTGGCACTGGTTCGATCAGATCGCGGGCGGCTTCTCCTCGGAGATCTCGACCGGCGGCAACTGGACGACCGCGAACAACATCATCAAGAAGTATGGATTGATGGCGGAGAAGGATTTCATCTTCGCCGACACGCTGAACGAGATGTCGAGCCGGCAGGCGACCGCGCTCGACGCGCTGAACGCATCGCTGAAGAGCGGCGCGCTCAAGGATTCGGCAGCGCGTCGTGACAAGAAGAAGGTCCGACAGGAGATGGACCGCGCGTGGGGGCTCTCTGCCGAGCAGAGCGCCATGCTCGATCGCGTCTTCGGCTCGACCGTGACGAGGACGTTCGCGAGCTCGGCGAGCAACGCCGGCACGTCGATCCTCCGCGCGCAGGACTTCGACGTGAGCTACTCGCCGGGTCCCGGCCAACCGCTCGTGCGCCGCAAGCTCACGCAGGCGATGAACGAGTGGCGCCAGGTCTATTACTCCGGCTTCGACAGGCGCGGCTTTCTCCTCCGCGTGCAGAAGGCGCTCCACGCGGAGCAGCCCGTCGTCATCACGTGGTTCGTCGACTTCAACGCGATGGAGAACGGACAGAACGAGCGTCGCGGGTCGTTCAACATGACGACCTTGAACCAGTACGGTCCGGGTCGGCAGGGCGGTCACATGACCGTGCTCGAGGACTACCAGGCGAAGCTCTCCGACGGGACGGTCCTGAAGGCCGGCGTGACGCTCGATCCGAACAAGCCGGCGGACAAGCGGCTGCTCGACCGTGCGCTCGATCCGAGCACCGACGTTCAATTCCTCCGCGTGAAGAACTCGTGGGGAGCGGCGCGCCCCGACCGCGCGTTCGCGCCGGGGATGCCGGGCTATCACGACCTCTACTTGGATTACCTGAACGGCCCCGTGAAGCGCTGCACGACGAACGCCGCCGGCGAGACCGACACGACGAACTGCCCGTACGACCAGACGCCGCTGCAGAACGTGGTCCTCCCGCCCGGGTATTGATCGCGTCCGTTTCTTCGCGATCCAATAGTCGTGGTCAGCATGATGGCTTGATCACGCGCCGGCTCCGGCAAGTATGCTGCGCGCATGCTCGCCAAGAAGCTCCTCGTCCGCCCCGGATCGCGCGTTGCCGTCATCGGAGCGCCGCCGACGATCGATCTCGTACTTCCGCCCGGCGTTCACCCCAGCGAGCACGGCCCGGCCGACATCCTTCTGACCTACGTGCGGGGGCGCGCCGCTCTCGGGCCGGCGCTCGCGAAGGCGACCAAGCGCCTGGCCGACGGCGGCGTCCTCTGGGTGGCGTATCCGAAGGCCGGGCAGCTCGGCACGGATCTCAATCGCGACATTCTCGCGCGCGCGTTGCAGGCGGAGGGGCTCGAGCCTGTCTCGCAGATTGCGGTCGACGACGTGTGGAGCGCACTGCGTGTGAAGCGCGACGCTTCGCTCTCGGCATCGAGAAAGGCGCGCGGAGCGTTCGCCGAGAAGCCGAAGGCGGCGAGCCGCAAACGGAGCGCGAAGCCGAGCGCGAAGCCGCGCGCCGCGACCAAGGCGACGACGAAGCGCACGACGAAGGTCAACCGTGCGACGGCGAAGAAGAAGACGAAGACCAGGTGACGCCTCGCCGGTTCGTCCTTCTTCAGCCCCGCGCGGCTTCGCGACGCCGGCGTGCCGAGGAATGTCGCGAGCCGCATGGCCGTGGTGACATACGCTCGAGCACGCCGGGTTTGTGCCGCGCGCGGTGACACGGCATTCTTTCGGCGTGCGTCGTATCACCCGTGCTTTGCTTTCGATCGCCTCCGCGCTCGCCGTCGTCGCGGCATGTGATGGCGATGAGCCGGCGACCTCGCCGCTTTCATCCGCGCCATGTATTCCTCCGCCGCGGTCGAGCGGCGCGAGCGTCACGCTCGTCCCCGCGCTCGGCGATCGGAAGTTCACCGCGCCGGTCGAGCTCGTCCACGGCCCAGGGGGGCGCTTCTACGTCGTCGAGCAAGCGGGCATCGTGAAGGTCGTTCCGCCCGACGGCGGAGAGCCGACGGTGGCGTTCGACATCTCGGCGCGGATCACGTCCGGCGGCGAAGCGGGCCTCCTCGGCCTCGCGTTCGATCCGAAGTTCGCGGACAACGGCTTCGTCTATGTCTACTTCACCGCGAACGTTGCCCCGAAGGACAACGTCGTCTTCCAGGACATCGTCGCGCGCTTCACGAGCAAAGATGGAGGAGCGACGTTCGATCCGACGACGCAGAAGACGCTCATCCAGATCGACGACCCGTACACCAATCACAACGGCGGTCATCTCGCGTTCGGCCCCGATGGAATGCTTTACGTCGGCATCGGCGACGGCGGCTCCGGCGGCGATCCGTTCGGCAACGGACAGAACAAGGGCGTCCTCTTCGGGAAGCTCCTTCGGATCGATCCGAACGGCGGCGATCCCTACGGAATCCCGGAGTCGAACCCGTTCGCGAAGGGAGGCGGGCGACCCGAGATCTACGCGTACGGGTTCCGCAACCCATGGAAGTTCAGCTTCGACAAGGTCACCGGCGATCTCTGGGTCGCCGACGTCGGCCAGAACAAGTACGAGGAGATCGATCGCGTCGTCCTCGGCGGCAACTACGGATGGAACCTCCGCGAGGGGAAGCACTGCTTCAGTGAGCCCGACTGCGCGACCGACGGGCTGATCGATCCCGTCGCCGAGTACCCACGCTCGGACGGCATCAGCGTCATCGGCGGCTACGTCTATCGAGGCAAGGACATCCCCGCGCTCACCGGCAAGCTCGTCTACGGCGACTTCGGATCGGGGAACATCTGGGCGCTCGATGCAGGACAGACGGCCGGAACGCTGCTCACGCCGTCGAGCCTCAAGATCTCGTCGTTCGGTCAGGACGTGGATGGCGAGGTCTACGTCGTCGATTATGCGAGCGGCACCGTGAAGCGGCTCGCAGCGCGGAATGAAGGCCCGTCGCCGACGAGCGTCGAGGGAGCGCACCTCGCGGAGACGGGCTGCTTCGATCCGAAGAACCCGACGCGCGCGCCGGCGCGCGCGATCGCGTATTCGGTCAACAGCGCGCTCTGGTCCGATGGCGCGGACAAGAGCCGTTGGCTCTTCGTCCCGGAAGGCAAGAAGATCGGCGTCGCGCCCGACGGCGACTTCGACGTGCCTCCCGGGAGCGTTGCGGTGAAGACGTTCACGGTGGGCGGGAAGAAGATCGAGACCCGCCTCTTCGTTCGCTACGACGACGGCGGATGGGCCGGCTACTCGTACGAGTGGAACGACGAACAGACGGACGCGCTCTTGCTCGACGGGAGCAAGACGAAGGACCTCGGCGCCGGACGAAGCTGGTACTTCCCCTCCCGCGGCGAGTGTTTCGCCTGTCACACGCCTGCGGCCGGATTCACGCTCGGCCTCGAGGCACGGCAGCTCAATCGCGACGATCACGGCAACGTGCTCGACCGCTTCGCTCCCGTCTTCGATGCGCCGGTCGCGAAGGAAGCGTTTGCTCCGCTTCGCGCGGCAGACACTCCGGGAGCATCGAGCGAGGAACGCGCGCGCGGGTACCTTCACGCGAACTGTTCGTTCTGTCACCGCGAGGGCAGCGGCGCCGGAGCGGCGACGATGGATCTCCGCATCGATCGTCCGCTCGTCGATACGAAGACGTGCAACGTCGCTCCGCAGGGCGGCGATCTGGGCGTCGCCGGCGCGAAGATCATCACGCCGGGGGATCCGGCGAGATCGACGCTCGCGCTCCGGATGCGCGCGCTCGATCAGAACCGGATGCCGCCGCTCGCCACGCGTGTCGACGACGAGGCCGGCAGCGCCGCGATCGAGAGCTGGATCCGCGAGCTCACCGCGTGCCCGTGAGCGGAGCGCGTCGACGGTTCAACGGGCCGCCACACCCGCGCGGGGGAACGGCAACGTGACGGCGGCGTCGACGCGCGAGGACGCGTCAACGGCCCGGCACGCCCGCGGGGCCCTTTTTCGGGAGCGGCGGGGGGGCGGGCGGTTTCGGCTGCTCCGGCGCGACGATCGGAGGAGGCTCCGGCCATTCGAGCGACGAAGGTTTCTCGGGCATGTCGGACGCGGCCCACTCGTGGATCGCGGGACGCACGACGTCGGTGCCCGCGTGACCGAGCATCTCCATCATCTTCGCGCGCGCCTCGACGAGCTTCGGGCTCTCGCCGGTGCCGGTCCACGTGCCCTCCGCTCCGTTCGCGGCGGGGCTGTCGTCGACGTCGTCCGCCGAGTCGATCGCGGGAATGTCCGGGATGGCGACGGGCAGGCCCGAATCAGGCCCGTTGTCGTCGTCCGCTGCGGGAGCTTCCGTCCGCGCCTCGTGCGCTGACCGCGTCGCCGTCGAGATCGACTCCTTCTTCTCCTTGTCCTTGCCGTTGTCCTGGTCCTTGTCCTTATCGGCGGAAGCATCGGGGACGAGGCCGGCTTTCTTCGCGAAGGCATCCAGCGCGAAGAGGAGCGCGTCCTGTGCGGTCTTCGCGAGGATCGTCTCCCAGCCGAGCGCTGCGACGAGGCCCCCCGGCGAGCCGTCACCCGACTCGTGGACCTTCCGGATCCACGCGACGATCTGATCCTTGCTCAGCGAGTCGCAGATGACGTCGGTGCCTTTCAGCTTCCCGCCGCGTCCCTGCACGTTCGCGAGGAACCACCGGTCGTCGATCAGCTCGAGCTCGCGCGCGGTCGCGAGCGCCTTTTGGATCGCGACGCCGGTGAGCTTGCCGTGTCGCCAGAAGCTCCACCAATCGGACAGAGCGATCCAATCGACGAGCGTCTGAGCGGTCACACCTTCCTCGAAGATGGCCTCGTCGATGTCACCCGCCACGAGAGCGTCGTGGACGACGCTCTTCACCCTCTCGTCGTCGTCCTTGAGAGCCGCCTTTGCGCCGCGGATCCCCCAGTTGGAGAGGATGGGGCCGCGGACCTCGTTCGGCATCGCCTTGAAGACCTTGTCGGTCGCGCCGTGCTCGTCGTACGGGAACAAGGTCGCGACGAGCTCGCGCGCCGTGCGGACGCGTCCGACCTCGGTCCGGCGATGTTCTTCCATCGCGAGACAGAACTTCGTCACGGCCTGGTTGCGATCGTTCCTCGGCTTGACCACGCCTCTCTCCTCCCGTCTGCTTCTCCCCGCGGTGGACGGGGCGCATTCTTCGAGGGACAAAGGGTACACCTGAGAGGTGGTCGGCGTGGTGTTCATGTTGACGAGATGCTCGAATGTCCGTGCGCGAGGGGGCATCGTCCGTTCAGTTCGCATCGGAGCGCTCGCACTGGTCCTGTCGGCGTGCTCGCCGAGAGGCGGCTCGTCACCGATCGTCGAGGTGCCGCTCGACGTGCCTCGTCTCGACGCTGGCAGCAGCACGACGCATGCATCCGCAGCGGGCGTCCGGTTCGGGCGCGTCGTCCCTGCGCCCTCCACCCGATGGCACGTCGACGTCTCGGCGAAGAGCGCGTCGGCCGATGCCCCGGGCGGTACGCAGCTCTCGGAATACGTGTCGTCGTACATCGTCGAGGTGCTCGCGACGAATGGCGCGGCGCCCTCGCGCGTGCGGCTCGTCTTCGAGAAGAACGTCCAGCAGTATCAGGGCATCGACAAGGCGACAGCGATCGACGGCAAGACGTACGTCGTCGATGCGAGCACGTCCGATGGTGCGTCCGGTCGCTGGGCCGTTCGCGACGCACGAGGGGCGGTGCCGAGCGAAGAAGAGATCGAACGCGTGCTCGATGTCGTCCCCGATCTCGGCACGCGCACGCAGGTCGACCAGATCCTGCCCGACGCCGCGATGGCGATCGGCGACGCACGCGACGAGCTCGCCGGCGCAATCCTTCGCGTGATCCATCCACGCGCGTGGACGCTGAACAAGGGCACGGCCGTGCTGGCGCGAACCGAAGCGGACGATGCCGTGTTCACGATCGCGATCGACGCCACCGGAACGAACGGCGTACGCATGGTCGTGAGCGGCGAGGCGAGGGTCCGACTGCGCGACGCGCGGCTCGTCCAGATGGCGTTCGACGGCACCTACGATCGCGTGGGAGGCAGCGCTGCCGATCCGGGGACGTTCACGTTGCGGCGGACGGTGCGCGATCTCTGAGCCGGTCGCTCCGCGGAAGCATCGCTACTGCATCAGCCAGCCGATCACGTGCTCGACGAGCCAGCGACGGAGGAACAGGACCTCGATGCACCCGAGCGCGAGAAAGGGGCCGAGAGGAAGGCGCATGCCGAGGGTGCCCTCACGCGCTTCTCCGGCCATCGGATCGTCGGCGAGCTCGCTCTTCGCATCCTCGTCTCCGGCTGCCGCTCGTGCGCGGAGCTCTTGGATCTCCGCCTTCACGCTCTCCGGCTCTTCGTAGGAGAGACCGAGAGGGCGCATGACGATCGCCGCGAGCGCCGACTGCAGCGCGCCGAGGAACAGGACGAACGGCGCGCCCGCGATGCCGTGCCAGGCACCGGCCATGAGAACGAGCTTCGCGTCGCCGAGGCCCATTCCGCTCTGTCCGCGGAGCCGCTTGTAGAGGAGAAAGGGCAGGTACGAGATCGCGAGCCCGACGATCGCGCCGGCGACGGATCCGAAGAGCTGGATCGATCGAAGCGGGGAGCTGACGAGGCAGAGGACGGCAGGTCCGAGCGTCAGCTCGTTCGGGAGGATCATGTGCTCGAGATCGATCGCTGCCGCCGCGAGCACGGACGATGCGACGACCGCATTCGTCACGAGGAGGAAGCTCGCGTGGACGATCGAGTCGTCGCGCGCCCCCGTGAGGACGTGGGCGATCCCCGCCGCGCAGAGGGCAGAGAGGACGACGAGCGCGACGTTCCTCCGCGAGCGCCGCGGTCCGGTCACGAGGTGCGTGATCCCGTAGCGGCGAGGGAGCACGTCAGCGAGCTTCGCCGCGAAGACGCCGAGGACGACGCCGAGAACGGCACCGGCAGCGCGGAGCAGATTGGGATCGACGTCGTCGACGCGCATCGGCGTGCGCGCTCGATCTTACGCGATGCGCGGACGATCAGTCTTCCGAGTCGTCGGCGTCGCGCCGCGTCCGCTCCTCGATGTGCGCGCGAACGAGCGCAACGAGCCGCACGGCCGAGTACGGCTCTTCCGGCCTCCAGACGCGGCCGTAGACGAGGTAGTTCCCGCGTCGATCCATCGGGAGGTTCGCCTCGATCGGATAGTAGCGATTGTGCGTCCCGACGAGCTCGTTCAGCTTCTTGAGATCGAGCTCGGACGCCGCGGCGAGGAGCGCGAATTCGATCTCGTCCGTCGAACGCGCCTTCGCGGTCAGCGTGTCGTGCAGCTCGACGAGGTCGGCGACGATGCGTTGTTGATCGTCCTCGATCTTCCGCTTGCGCGCGGCCCAGGCGGGAACACCGATCGTGAGCGCGCGGATCCGCTCGTCGACGCTGAGCGAAAAGTTCCGGACCGGGTCTGCGCTGCTCAGCGCGCTCGGGCTGCTCTCGTCGCGCGGGGCTGGCCGATGTCGGTCGTCGTCGCTCACGGACGAGAGCTTAGGGACGAGGATCCTCGAGGCAAGCCCGACCTTGAATCCCGGCGAAGCGAGAGCATGAAAGTTGGCCGATTCACGCGCCCCGGAGCACCTTCCGAGCATGCGGATGGGAAACCGAGATCGACGGAGTGCGCCCGAGGTCGGCGCGTGCGTGGTTTGCGGCTCGACGGACCAGCGGGTGCTCTCGTTCACCCGCCTCCTGCAGGGCGAGCGCGTGACCGTCTGCGGATCGCACAAGGTCGCGCATCACCGCTCGGAGATGATCGCGCGCAGCATCGACGAGCTGCGGATGCTCGTCGGCGACCGCCGCAAGTCGGCCTGACGGATCGTCGTTCGCCCCGTCAGCGCCGACCCCACGGATTCGGCTGCTGGTACTGCTGCTGCGGAGGCTGCGGGTACTGCTGCGCGGGCTGCTGCCATGGAGTGGGCTGTCCCGGTGTCCACGGCTGCGGCTGCGGCACCGGCCGCCGGAGCGCGCGTGACACCTCGGCGCGGAGCTTCGCGAGCTCCTGGCGCAGCGGGAAGATCATGTCGGCGCTGACGGTGAGCTTGCGCCCCTGCGTGGCGCGGCCCGTGTGCCATTTGCTGAGCGCGAGGCGCGCGGCGGCATCGATGAAGCGACGACCTGCGCTCCCGCCCCAGGAGAACGTCGCGCGCCAGCGGCCGATCGGCGACGTCACGAGCTCGAGCTCCCATGGCGTCATGTTGCCCATGAGCACCTCGTCCTTGAGGTGATCGCGGATGATGCGTCCCTTGCGGACGACCATGTGGATGACGAGCCCGAAGAACGCGAGGACGAACAGGAACCAGAGCGGCAGCATCACCGCCACGAGGTCGTTCGAGAGCGTCGCGGCGGTGTTCCAGACGGAGTGCAGGAACACGGCGAACATGTAGCCGCCGAGTGGCGCGAGCCACTTGAGCCACGTCTTGTTCGTCTCGCGCGCGATTCCGAAGCCGAGGCCCGTCATCGACGTGTAGAGCGGGTGTCCCCACGGCGCGAGGATGCCGCGGACGAAGAACGTCCCGATGAAGAGTCCTTCCTTGTGCTGGAGGATCTCCGCCTTCGCCGCGTTGCCGTAGTAGAGGATGTTCTCGACCGCCGCGAAGCCGAGCGCGGCGAACGTCGCGTAGATGACGCCGTCGACGACGCCGTCGAACTGACGACGCATGAAGTAGTACATGAAGAAGACGGCCATGCCCTTCGTCAGCTCTTCGACGAGCGGCGCGCTGATGCACGCGGACAGGACGTCGCCGACGTCGTTTCCGCCGATCGCGTTCCCGACCTCGTGGACGCTCGTGTTGACGAGCGCGGAGAAGCCGCACGCGGCGATGCCTCCCCAGGCGAGCGTCATCGCGAGCGCCCACGCGGGCTCGGGATCGTATCGATCGACGATCCACGGAACCCACAAGTAGATGACGAGCATCGGCAGCGCGAAGAGCGCGCCGAGGAAGAGCGCCGTCAGCTCGACGTCGGCGTGCCGCGACAAGAGCGCGGGAAAGAAGAGCATCGCGACGAGCAGGAATCCACCGACGAGCATCCCGAGCACGTAGAGGACAATCCCGATCGTCCGGCGCGTGGACTCGGGATCTCGTCGCATGGGAACCGAAACCATCCCGCCCAGCCTACCCGTTTCAACGCCTGCTTCGCACTACCTCAGCAAACAAGATTCTCAGTCCCCTCGTGCTCGTGCTCGTACTCGTACTCGTTCTCGTACGTCAGCGGCGGCTGAAAGCTCGCTAAAAAGCCTCCGCCACCGAGGTTCTGAAAGCTCGCTAAATGCCTTCGCCACCGAGGTTCGTGGTCGCCCGGTAAATCGTCGCGTTCCCCTCGAGCGTGTACGTCTTCGTCGCCGCCGAAACGAACACCGACGAGCCTTTCGCGATCGCGGTCGCGCCGGCAGTGGCGGAGCCCTCGGTCGCGAGCAAAATCTCCGGCCCGTTCGTGCTTCGCGTGACCGATCCCGCGACGTCGATCCTCGAGAGTCGGAACTCGCGTGCAGGCGTCTCGTAGACGACTTCGTGCTCGTCGATCGCGCGCGGGCGGAGGATGTTCGCCGGCCCGCCGCTGAAATCGAGGACGCGAAGGAGCTCCGGAACGTCGACGTGCTTCTTCGTCAGCCCGCCGCGAAGGACGTTGTCCGAGCTCGCCATGATCTCGACGCCCGTGCCTTCGAGGTACGCATGCAGGTTGCCGGCGCCGAGGTACACCGCTTCGCCCGGCTCGAGGTGGACGAGCTCGAGGAGGAGCGCGCTCACGATCCCGATGTCGCCCGGATACAGCGAGGCGAGGCGCGCCGCGAGAGCGCGTTCGCGCACGAAGACGTCCGCGGGACGTGCACATGCCGCGAGCGTCGCATCGACGATGCGCGCGCGCTGTTCGGCCGGAATCGTCATCAGCGCGCGGAACGTCTGCGAGAGCCCCGAGGCATCGCGCGTCGCGCGGAGCGGAGCGAGAACGGCCTCGAGCTCCGGCACCGCGAGCACGTCGAAGAGGCGGAGCGTCTCGTCGATGCGCCGGAAGCCGGAGAGCGCATCGAACGGCGTCAGCGCGCAGAGGAGCTCCGGCTTGTGCGACGGGTCCTTGTAGCTCCGATGTGGAGCATCGATCGGAACGCCGCGCTGGGTCTCGTCCTCGTAGCCGGCGCGCGCCTGCTCGAGCGTCGGGTGCGCTTGCAGCGAGAGCGGCTCGGCAGCGGCGAGCACCTTGAGGAGGAAGGGAAGGCGCGGGCCGAGCTCGCGGACGACGTCGCCGCCGAGCTCACGCTCGGGCGCACGCGCAACGAGATCGGAGAGCGACGCGCGCTCGCCATGACGTTCGACGAACGAAGGCGCGACCGGGTGTGCGCCCATCCACAGCTCTGCTTCCGGTGCGCTGCTCGGCGAGGGACGTCCAGTCAGTGAGGCGATCGCCGTGCGCGATCCCCACGGATACGGCATGACCGTGCACGAAAGCGGATCCACGCCTCGATGGTAATCGACCTTCGCTCCTAATTGGCCACGCGAGCTCGCCGCGCGCGGACGAGATTCTCGGCTGTGACTACTTGCCGCCGCCACTGCCCGTAGGCCTTTCCTTTCGACTCGAGGCGAGCCATGGCGAGCATCGTCTCGGGCTCGATCGGGGAGGGGACGGCGTCGCGAAGCGGCGTGCCCGGAAGCGGCATGAACGCATGAGAGTGGATGCGAGCGCCCATCGAGACGAGCCGGTCCGCGAGCTGCATCGACAGCACGCGGTCCGCCTCTTCTTCGCCCGGCAAGCCGAGGAGGAAGTCGACATCCGGCTGGAAGCCGGCCTTCACGCAGAGCTCGACCGCACGAATGACGTCGTCGACCGAGTGTCCGCGTCGGGTCCGCTCGAGGACGCGGTCCGATCCCGATTGGCCGCCGATGACGAGCGTGCGGTTGTCGCACCAGCGCGTGATGATCTCGAGCGCGCGAGGCGTGACGTGCTCGGGGCGGATCTCCGAAGGGAACGTGCCGAAGTAGATCTTCGCGTCGGTACCGGCTCCCTCGCGGACCGAAGCGAGCATTGCGTCGACTGCCTCCAGGTTCGGCTCCGTGTCTGCCGAGCCATAGGAGAGCGACGTCGGCGTGAGGAAGCGGACGAACCGCGAGCCGTGCTCGCGCATGCGATCGATGTGGTACCGGATGTCGTCGACGCTCCGGTGGCGGAAGCGCGCCTTGAACATGTACGGCGTCTGGCAGAACGAGCACGCGTAGACGCAGCCGCGCGTGATCTCGATCGCGTTCCACTTGCGGTAGCGCGCGTTGAACGGCGGATATGTATCGAGGGGGAATCGCTCGCCAGGGCCGTGCGAGACGAGGCGTCCGCTCTTCGGATCGCGGTGCGCAGTCCCGGCGAGCTCGCGCGGGTCGCGACCGGTCGCGAGCGCATGGACGATCTCCACCATCGTGTGCTCGCCTTCGCCGATCGCGACGAGATCGAAGCCGCTCTCGAGCGTCGCGAGAGGCTCCGCGGTGGCGTGCACGCCTCCGGCGACGTGCAGCACGTCACCGCCACATCCTGCCTTCACGGTCGCGAGGTCCTCGGCCGTGGCAGCGAAGTCCGGCGAGTAGAACGACCAGAGTGCGATCGTCGGTCGGCCTTCGGCGAGCGAACCACGGAGGGCATCGACCATCGACGGAGCGTCCTTCACGAACGCGATCTCGAGGCCGGCCGTGCGGGCATCCGCGTCGAGCGCGGCGGTCACGACGTTCAGGCCGACGAGTCCGGAGCGCGCGTGCATCGCGACGATCGAGGGCGTGCGAGAATTGCCGGAGGCCATGGTCCATGGCGCAGATGCCATGGCAGCCGACAGCTCGCAAGCTCGACGAAAGCTGTTTTGTCGGGGTTTCCGCATGCTCATCCGCACGGCATGCGTGTTGCGTCCGGCGGTGCCCGGAGGAAAGGATGCTGAAGACGCGCTCATTGGCCGTCATCGGAGCGGCCTCGCTCGTCGGTCTTTTGATCACGGGTGAGCACGAGGCTCGTGCTTGCGGCGGCTGCTTCATCCCGCCCGCCGAATCGACCGTCGTGAACGACCATCGGATGGTCTTCGCGGTCTCGAAAGAGCACACGATCCTCTGGGATCAGATCCAGTACAGCGGCGACCCGAAGGAGTTCGCCTGGGTGCTCCCCGTCAGGCGAGGCACGCGCGTGGAGCTCTCGCGCGATGCGTGGATCGCCGCGCTCGACGCGACGACGCAGCCGCGGATCCAGGGGCCACCGACGTCGACGTCCGGCGGAGGCGACGGCTGCGACGGCGTCGGCTGCTCGTCGTCGACGCAGTCCTTTGCCGGCGGCGGGGTCGCGCTCGCCCCCGCTGTCGAGGTCGTTTCGCAGAGCGTCGTCGGACCGTACGAGACCGTCACGCTCCGCTCCGAGGATGCGCAGGCGCTCGAGACGTGGCTCCGTGACAACGGCTACACGATCCCGCCCGCGATCGAGCCCGTGATCGCGGCGTACACGGACGAGAAGCTCGATTTCATCGCGTTGAAGCTCCGGCCGGGGCAGAGCGTTCGCGCGATGAAGCCCGTCCGCGTCGTCACGCCGGGCGCAGACACGACGCTGCCGCTCCGGATGGTCGCTGCCGGCGTCGGCGCAAACGTCGGTGTGACGCTCTTCGTGATCTCCGAAGGACGTTACCGCCCGCAGAACTTCCCCGAGGTGTCGATCGACGATTCGAAGCTCGTATGGAAGGCGGCCGAGAACCGCTCGAACTACCAGGAGCTCTCGCTCGTCACGATGGCGGGAGCGCCGGGTGGGCGTGGCTGGCTCGTCGAATACGCGAACCGCCCGACGCTGTTCGGATCGCGAAGCGGCGGCGGGCTCGCTCCGCCTGCGCAGGTCCCCGCGGGGAACCTCTACAACGCGTATTACGCGCAATGTGTGCCCGTGCCGCCGACGGAGCCCGAGCCTGACCAGAGCGGTGAAGATCCCGTCGACCCGGGCGCCCTCGAAGACGACGCCGGGAGCATCGACGACGCCGGATCCGCGGATGCCGCCCCCGACGCGCCGACGTCGGGAGAGACGTACGGAGACGGCGGGACGAGCTCCGGTGATTCGGGCTCGGACGGCGAAGAGCCGAGCGTGTGCGTCGAGAAAGCCTGCTGCGCGTTCGACGATCTCGATCTCGCGATCGAGGGCATGAACAAGAGCGACGTCTGGGTCACGCGTCTCCGCGCGAACCTGCCGACGGCGGCACTGAACGAAGATCTCCGCCTCGAAGCGCATCCCACGCAAGAGACCGTCGACAGCTTCCACTACGCGAAGGCGGAGCCGGGGGCGACGGCGAGCGTCGCGCCGCTTCGTCGCGATCGCATGGCGGGCTCGGCGACGCTCACGCTCGGCGTCGCGTTCCTCGTCTCGCGGCTCCTCCGGCGGCGCAAGGTCTCGTAGCGAGTGAGCATCGTTCGCCGCGCGCGATCGCCTTGGCGCGACTCGAGCTAGCCGCGTGGACGCGCAGCTCGACGGTCAGCCCGTCGCCTTGCGCTTCTTGGCAGCTTCGTCGGCGGCGGGGCGCGTGGCCTTCACGATGCCGGGGCGCTGCGAGGCGGTCTCGTCGGCGACGAGGATCATGCCTTCGCCCTTGCAGCGCGAGCAGACGTAGTCCTCGCTGTCCCAGGCGCTGCCCGCGCGGCCGAACGGGCCTCCGCCGGCGCCGCCGCAAGAAGGACAGGGAACACGCTCCTCGACGCCCATCACCCCGCAACCGTAGCACGCGATCGCGAGCGGGCCGAAAACCCGGCAGCTCAGCCGCCTCGCAGGGCCTTGATGAGCGCCGTATTCGCCGCCGTTCGCAGGTGTGCGAGGAGCGCCTTGCGATCCGCATCCGGAGCGACACGGATGACCTCCGCGCCGACGGCGACGCAGCGGTCGATCAGGACGTCGAGCTCCTCTTGCCGGAGCGAAGTCGAGACGACGACGAGCTGCGGCATGACCACGGGGATGCGCTCGCTCGCGGCCGCGACGTGCCCGACGCGAAGGACGCGGAGACCGCCGTCTCCGAGCGCCTCCGTGCAGAGCGAAGCCAGCTCGTCGGGGAGGCCCACGAGGATCCCCGTCGGAGTGGCGACCCTCTGGATGGTCTCGCGCTTCACGCGTTCTTTATAGATCCGTCCTAGCCGGGGAAACAGTCGCAGTTGCAATCCACTCGCTCGGCCCGAAAGCGAGCTGCGAAACGGGGCCGTCATCGCAGGGCGAGGCGGGGGAGCGTAGTCGAACGCGATTCTTCTTTTGCCGACGGATCCGGACGACAAAGAGACGACGAGAGAAGTGAAAAGGTCGAAACCCGCCTTGCCCGATGCTCTCTGTTCCGTATAGCCTCGGACGACTCCATGGCGAGCCCTTCCCTGGCCCTCCCCGGCGTATTGTTCGTGGGAGAGGACGACCGCGCGCGGCTCGTTGCGCACCTCGGTTCCGCTGCCGGATGGATGATCCCGAAGGGCATCCTCGGCTGGTCGACCGAAGTGTCCGTCGTCGCGCGCGAGGCCCTGAACGAGCAGGTCCGACGTGACGCCAAGATCGTCATGCCGGAGGAGCAGATCCCTCCCGCGAAGATGCCGCTCACGCATCAGGCGGCGTTGCGGAGCCCGCTCGTCAGCATCTCGAGCAGGCTCACGCAGAAGCTGATCGACGCAGGCATTCGCGTCCACACGGTCGGCGCGGATCGCGTGACGAGCAGCTTCTATTACATCGCCGAAGGTGGCGGTGAAGAGCCGGTACGGATCGAAGGGGACCTCGTCGCCGCGGTCGGCGCGATGCTCGGCGAGCGCGCGGACAACGCCGCGATCGAGCGCGTGCTCGACGGTCTCGTCGATCGGCTCCTCCGCTCGCTCTCGAAGGATCGCGTGACCGAGCTCGCGCTCGAGCTCGCAGCGGCGCTCCCGCGCGCGGCGGCCGACGGCACGGGGACGCAAGACATCGATCTCGAGTCGTTCGAGAAAGAGCTCGCTGCGCTCGTCGGAGCGTCGGAGAAGTACACCTCGTTCCTCCAGGAGATCGCGAACAAGATCGCCGACACGAACGAGCGCAAGGTCGACGTCCCGCTCTTCGGCGATGCGCGCAAGGTCTCGCAAGGTCCGTTCGAGCTGACGGTCGGCGACAAGAACGTCGCGCTCGTCACGCACGAGCGGTGGATCGCGACCGGTCCCTTCAGCGAGCCGAAGCCCGCGCAACCCGCAGCTCAGCGCACGCCGGCGCCCGCGGCGGTCGCTCAGAGCGCCGAGCCGAAGGCCGCGACGCCGAAGCCTGCGGCGACGACAGCCGCGAGCGCACCTCCGGCGAACATGCGTCCCCTTGCGGTGCCGCTGAACCCGCCGCGCCCCGGGTCGACACCTCCGCCGAAGGAGGTGGAGGACGCGCGCAAGGCCGAGGAAGCGAAGAAGGCCGAAGAGGCGCGGAAGGCCGAGGAAGCGAAGAAGGCCGAAGAGGCGCGCAAGGCCGAAGAGGCAAAGAAGGCTGCCGAGGCCGAGGAAGCGAAGAAGGCCGAGGAGGCGAAGAAGGCTGCCGAGGCCGAAGAAGCCAAGAAGGCTGAAGAAGCCAAGAAGGCCGAAGCCGCCAAGAAAGCCGAAGCTGCCAAGAAGGCCGAAAAGACGGCCGAGCCGAAGAAGGCCGAGAAGTCGGCCGAGCCGAAGAAGGCCGCGAAGAAGGCGGCCGCCGAGGACGAGCCGTCCTCGGCCGAGGTGCATCCGCGCGATTCGCGCCTCGCGACGACGCAGAAGACCGCGCGCAAGGAGAAGGGCTTCCCCTGGCTCTGGATCCTCGTGCTCGCGGCGGGGGCGTTCGCGGCGTACCGCTTCTTGTTGATGCGCTAGTGATGGTCGAGCCCGACGAGCGGGGCCGTCGCGTCAGCGCGATCGGCCTCGTCGGGCGTCCATCTCGTCCTGCATCGCTTCGAGATCGCTCGGTCCGAGGAGGGAACGCGCAGCGGGGAAGAGGACCTTTTCCTCTTCGTCGATGTGCGCGCGATAGGCGCGCGTGACGAGGTCGGCGACCTTCGCGATCTCCGTCCAGACGTTGCCATCGAATCTTCCGGCGACGGCGTCTTCGAGCCGGCGATGCAGGGCCTCGTGCTCGCGATGCTCGGCGGATAGCCGCTCCATGGCCGCGCGGACCTCGGCGCTCGGCTGCGCCGCTTCGAGGCGTGGGAAGAGAGAGCGTTCCTCGTCTTCTTCGTGGCGCCGGACCTGGCGCGCGAAGAACGAGCAGACGTCGCTCGCCGTCTCGATGTCGCGATCGGTCGCGGCGACGGCGAGGGCGTCGCATGCCTCTTCGAGGCGACGATGGGACCGTTCAAGCTGGGCGAGGGGGCCGTCCTTCACGGTGCGATTTGAGACGCCGCCCGCATGGCCGTCAACTCGCGACGACGGGGACCTCGGGAAGCAGCCGCCGGCCCGAACGGTTCGGGAACGAGAACGAGCCGGGCAACAGGCCGGCCGGTCCTGCAATCTCAGCCGACGCGGGGCCCGCCGCGCACGGGCGGCTTTCGTGATAGGAAGAACTCCAGCTTTTCTCGCCTTGATTCCCCATGAATTCGTGGGGCCCCTGTCTTGATCCCCATGCGTACATGGGGTCCCTGTCTTGATCCCCATGAATTCGTGGGGTCCCTGTCTTGATCCCCATGCGTACATGGGGTCCCTGTAGAGCCTCGAATGTTCCGACGCATCGTTGGAAGCTTGGTCGACGCCGCGGGGCGTCGTCCTGCCATCGTCCTGATCCTCAGTCTGATCTTCATGGTCGGATCGTGGAGCTACGCCAGGAAGATCGAGCTGCGGTCCGACTTCCTCGAGCTCCTTCCGCGAGACAGTCCCGGGTTCAAGGCGTTCGAGCACCAGCTCGGCCGTGTCGGCGGCAGCGCGACGTTCCTCGTCGTCGTCGAGTCGCCCGATCGGAAGGCGAACGAGAAGTTCGTCGACGAGCTCACGGCCGACCTCGAGGCCCAGGCGTCGAAACGAAAGACCTGCATCGCCGCATGTGCGGCGACGGACGCAGGCTGCAAGGCCGCGTGTGGACCGGACTTCATCTCGTACGTCGAGAGCGGGACGAAGGACCTCCAAGCCTTCTTCGAGAAGCGGAAATGGCTCTACGCGAAGCTGTCCGATCTCGAGGAGGCCGACGAGACGCTCGACCACGAGATTGCGTACCGCAGCGGAGCGGTCGAGAAGCTCGACGACGACGAGCCCGCGCCTCGTAAAGAGAACGCGCCTCCTCCCGCGCGCGACGCGGGGCCTCCGCAAGCGCCGCGTGCAGCGGACGCGGGCGCGCGTGCTCCGCCCGCAGGCGATGCCGGAGCAGCGCTGGAGGCAGCACCGCCGTCGGCGGGTGCAGCCGCGGATTCTGCATCCGACCCGCACGTCACGCTCGGGATGGACAAGTACTACGAGCGCTGGAAGGGCTCGTCGACGAAGTACAACGACTTCCCCTCGGGGTACTTCGCGAACGACGCGGGGACGATCATGGTCGTCCGCATCGTGTCGAACGCGTCGGGGACCGGCGGCTACAGCGGCGATCTCTTCCTCGCCGACATGACGAAGCGGATCGCGGCGATGGACATCACCCAGAAGCTCCACCCGGAGATGAAGGTGGGCTTCGCGGGTGACATCCCGAACGCCGTCGCGGAGAAGGAGTCGACGCTCAGCGAGGCCGCATGGGCGAGCGGCCTCGCCTTCCTGTTCATCCTCGCCGGGATCGTCGTCTTCTATCGATCGCCGTGGTCGCTCATCGTCATCTCGATACCCGCGCTGATGGGCGTCGGCGCCGCGTATGCATTCGCGACCGCCGTCTTCGGATTCGTCAACACGCCGGGCGCGTTCCTTGGCGCGATCATCCTCGGCAACGGGATCAATTATCCGATCGTCCTCCTCTCGCGTTATCGCGAGTTCTGCGCGCGCGGGATGGAGAAGGCGGAGGCGCGTCGTGAGGCCGTCCTCAATGCGTTCCGGGCCGAGCTCGTCGGCGCGTCGGTGGCGAGCATCGCGTACGGATCGCTGACGATTACGCACTTCCGCGGCTTCAGCCAGTTCGGGACGATCGGCTTCGTGGGCATGATCCTCGTCTGGGTGGCGATCGTTCCGGTCGTCCCCGCGCTGATCGTGACGGTGGAGTGGATCCAGGAGCGGCTTCCGCCGTGGCTCCGCGACCCGACGCCGACCGTCGCGAAGGACGGATCGAGCGGCCCCGTCATGCGGGCCATCGCGCGCGTGACGGAGCGCTTCCCGCTCTTTTTCGTGATCGTCCCGCTCGTGTTCACCGCGTGGTGCGCGACGCATCTGCCGGAGTACCTGCGCGATCCATGGGAGTACAACTTCGCGAAGCTCGGCTCGCGCTCGTCGAAGCAGGTCGGCGGCGCGGGTGAGTGGAGCAACAAGGCCGACAACGAGGTCTTCCGAGGAAAGCAGAACATCTCGGGCACGTTGATCCTCGCCGACACGCCCGAGCAGGTGCCGGCGCTCGAGAAGCAGATCATGGACGCCGATCGCGCGGATCCGAAGGGCCCGCTCATCGAAGAGATCGTCACGATCCAGCAGTTTCTGCCCGGCTCGCCACAGCTCCAGAAGGAGAAGCTCGAGGTCATCGATCGGATCCGCGATCGCCTCACGCCGCGCGTGCTCCACGACGTCTCGGAGCAGGAGCGGACGCGCCTCGAGGAGATGAAGCCCCCGGAGGACCTCGACATCGTCGAGGCGAAAGACCTCCCGCCGCTCATCAAGCGGCGCTTCGAGGAGAACAACGGGAAGCTCGGGACCCTCATGTACATCAAGTACAAGTGGGGCACTTCGTTCTCCGACGGTCGCACGCTGCTCCGCATGGCGAAGACGACCGACAACGTGCGGCTTCCCGACGGAACGGTGGTGCAGACTGCGAGCCGGTCGACGATCTTCGCCGAGCTGATCCGATCGATGGAGCGCGACGGACCGCTCGCGACCAGCGCGTCCTTCCTCGCCGTCATCGTCGTCGTCACGTTTGCGACGCGATCGCGCATCGGCACGTTCTCCGTGATCCTCGCGCTCTTCATGGGCGTCGTGTGTCTCGTCGGGCTCGCGGCCTACACGCAGACGCGGCTCAACTTCTTCAACTTCATCGCGCTTCCGATCACGTTCGGCATCGGCTGCGAGTATCCGTTCAACGTCTTCGACAGGACGCGACTACTGAAAGGCGACGTCACCTCCGCCGTGTCGAGGACCGGCGCAGCCGTGGCGCTGTGCAGCTACACGACCACGGTCGGCTATGGCTCGATGCTGTTCTCCGACAACCAGGCGCTGCAGTCCTTCGGACGCCTGGCGATGTGGGGCGAGGTTGCGTGCACGGTGACGGCGCTCTTGTTCCTTCCGTCGCTCCTGCACCTCCTTCTCCGGACGAAGAAGCGCGCCGGTCAGACGTGAACATCGGCGACGCGTCGCCGATGAACCGGTTCGTCCGCGCGCACCTCGCGGCCACGTTCGCGGTGACGTGCGTGACCGCGTGGTTCAGCTACGCGTACTTCCACAACGACGAATACTTCCAGGTCATCGAGTACACGCGCTCGAAGCTGGGCGAGGTCGATCCGAAGCTCTTGCCCTGGGAGCACGCGCAGCAGATGCGCCCGTGGCTCCAGCCGTTCCTCTACTGGCTCATCGCGCGTCCGCTCGCGGCGGTGGGCGTGCGGGACATCTTCGCGCTCGCGTTCGTCTTCCGCCTCGTGACCGGGCTCGCGAACGTCGGCGCGCTCGCGCTATTCCTCCGGACGTCGCTCCCATGGATGCGGACGGACGAAGAGAAGCGACTGCACACGCGCGTGGCGTGCCTGCTGGGGTTCTTGCCCTACCTCTTCGTGCGGACCTCGTCGGAGAGCGGATCGATGGCCGCGCTCACGGCGGCATTCGCGCTCCTCCTCGCCGGGGCTGCTCCGTCCGAGGCCGCTCCATCCGAGGCTGCTTCGTCCGTCGATGGGCGCACTTGGATCGTGCCGGCCCTGTCGCGTCCCGCGTCGCTCCTGCTCGGCGGGATCCTCTTCGGCGTCGCCTTCGAGATGAGGTTCCAGACGGCGCTGATCGCGATCGGTGTCCTTGCCTGGCTCCGGCTTGCGGCAAAAGCTCCCTTGTCCACCCTCGCGACCATCGGCGGCGGCGGAGCCCTTGCGCTCGCGGTGGGCGCGCTCGTCGATCGATGGGGCTACGGCGTCTGGACGTTCCCGGCGTGGACCTATTTCCAGGCGAACGTGCTCGAGGGCGCTGCGGGCCTGTTCGGAAGCGATCCGCCGTTTGCGTACTTCTGGATGCTGCCGGCGAACATCTTCATGCCGCTCGTCCTCGCGCTCCTCGTGCTCGCGGTGGCCGCATGGCTTCGCTGCCCGTGGCACCCGCTGACGTGGGCGACGCTGCCGTTCTTCGTCGGTCACAACCTCATCGCGCACAAGGAGGAGCGCTTCCTCTTCCCGATCGCCGTGCTGTCGACCGCGTTCGTCACGATGGCGCTCGGTCCGTCGTTCGGACCGGGACGTTTCGGCACGCGCGTGACGCGCCGACTCGCGAGCTGGGGATGGGGCAAGCGTCGGGGATGGCCGGGCAAAGTCCTCGCGACTGCGAGCACGCTCGGAATGCTCTTCCTCGCCTTCGTGCCGCTCGGCTGGCACCACAACGTGCGGTTTACACGCTTCATCCACGCCCACATCGGCGAGGAGCTGCACGCGACGGCGCTGCCCGAGATCGATCTCAGTCTGCCGGCGTTCCACCCGCGGATCTACGACGTCGACAAGGCCGATCCCGCGGAGGTTGCGCGTCGCATCGAAGCGGGGACCGCGCGCACGTGGCTGATCAGCGATCGTCCGATCCTGCGGACCGGGACGGCCCTCGACGCTCGAGCGACGGTCGTCTTCTCGGAGCTCCCGGTGTTCCGCGATCCCGAGCTCACCGAGCGCGTCATGCGCCTCGTCGATGCGTACAACGCGTCTGCGCCGCGGTTCTTGCGGCGCCTCCGTTTCCGCACGCTCTATCGCGTCGGGCCGTGATCCCTTACGGGTCGTACCAGCAAGCGACCCTCAGCGATCGTCGCTTGCGGTCGCGCGGCCATAGAGCTCGATCGCGACCGCGAGGCGGCGTTCGAGCGACGCGAGCAGGTTCGGCTCGGTCCCCGACGGAAGGTCTCCGAGCATCCCGATCGTCGCGCGCGTGTCGTCGAGCAGCCCGATGATCGGGTCGCCGTCGCCGCCGACCGCATACGAGAGGAGCGTGAGCAGATCGCGGTCCTTGAGCTCGCACGGCTCGGCGAGACGCCGGCGCAGGCGCTCGAGATCCGCCCGCTGCATCACGCGAGCGCTCGGCATCGGCGCGCTCGGCCCAGGATCGCGCCCGCCGTCACGCCCCTTCGACTGCGCCTGGACGATGGCGACCGTCTGCTCGCGTGCGGGCACGGGAGGATCGAAGACGATGCGTTCCTTGAGAGCTGCCATGGCCGATTCATCCCTCTCTCATCAGCGGGCGAGCGCGTCGGTGATCCGAAGCGCGATGCCTGCCTGGTTGTGTCCGACGCCCGAGCCGACGAGGAGCACGAGATCGCCCGGCTTCGCACGCCCGCTCTCGAGCGCATCGTGGAGCGCCATCGGGATGCATGCCGATCCCGTGTAGCCCCACTTCTCCATCACGGTGTGAGCCTTGTCCATGGGCAGCTGCAGGAAGCCCATGACCTTCTCGATCGTGCGCTTCCGCACCTGCGTGAAGATGATCAAGTCGACCTCGCCGAGCGAGAACTTGTTGTTCTCGGCGAGCGCCTTCACGACGGCCGGCCAACCCTCCTCGTTGATCGACGGCGGGTACTTCTCGACCATGCGAACCTGCGTGCGGCCGCTCTCGATCGCCGCGACGCTCGCGGGCTCCGCGGTGCCGCCGCTCATGATGCCCCAGTGCTTCGCGTAGGAGCCGTCGGCGCGGAAGGCCGATGCGAGCAGACCCGGCGTGCTCGACGGCTGCAGCACCGCAGCGCCCGCCCCGTCGCCGTAGAAGAACATCATCGGGTCGTTCGGGTCGGCGAGCTTGTGCATCATGTACGCGCCGATCACGAGGACGTTCTTCATCCACGGGTTCGCCATCATCATCCCGTTCGCGGCGGCGAGCGCCGTCGGGAACGACGCGCAGGCGCAGCCGACGTCGAAGGTGCCGGCGCGCTTCGCGCCGAGCTTGTCCTGCACGACCACTGAGGTCGACGGCGTGATGTAGTCGGGCGAGTCGGTCCCGACGAGGATGAGGTCGACGTCCTCGGGAGAGATCCCCGCGCGCCCAAGCGCATGCTGTGCAGCGCGGACGGCGATGTCCGATGTGGCCCAGGTCTCCGGCGCGTACCACCGTGTCTTGATCCCGGAGGTCGCCTCCGTCTTGTCGACGAACTCGGGATTCGTCTTCGCGAAGCGCTCGCGCAGGACGCTGTTCGGGACTTCGATCTCGGGGACGTAGATGCCGGTGCTGCGAATCGCGGTGAACACGCGCCTGTTCTACACCCGGGCATGTTGCGACGCAACATGGCGCCGGATCGGATCACCGCAGACGCCTCTGCTTTCGAGGAATTGGCTGAGAATATTTTGTTGCGATGCACCATCCCGATCCGGCGACGTCATCCACTATGGTCTCCCGCATGTCCGAAGGAATCCTCTTGCCGCCGGCCTTCCGCGGGACGCTCTTGACCACAGCCGAACGCATCGCTCGCCTCGAGCAGGCGCTCCCGCAGATCCGTGCTGCGGTCGACGGTGAGCGCGACGCGGTTGCGATCCAGGCGACGCTCGCGTGCCTCATCTGGGAGACGCTGACCCAGACGAACTGGTGCGGCTTCTACCGGCGCGTTGCCGATCGGACGCTCGCGGTCGGCCCTTACCACGGCACGATGGGCTGCCTGCGGATCGATTTCGATCGCGGTGTCTGCGGCGCGTGCGCGCGGACGCGCGAGATCCAGCTCGTGCCGGATGTGTCGCAGTTCCCCGATCACATCGCATGCGACGATCGCACGCGCTCCGAGCTCGTCGTGCCCGTCGTCGTGGGCGGCGAGCTCCGCGCCGTGCTCGATCTCGACTCGCCCCATCTCGACGCGTTCGACCGCGCAGAAGCCGACTTGCTTCGACAGCTCGTCGACGACGTCTTCGCCGCAGCCACGTTCTGAACGATGGACCGATCGCGTATGAAGACCGGCATCCGAATCGTCATCGTCCTCTCTGCGCTCTTCGGCGCGGCGTGCTCGAAGGAAGGTGAGGCCGGGAGCTGCTATCGCCCGAACGACAACGCGTGCGTCGACTACGACCGCGCGCAGGCCGCCGCCGCCAAACGTCTCTGCTCCGGGATGACGTGGACGCCCGGCGAGAAGAGCTGCCCGCCCGCGAGCCGACTCGGCTCCTGCAGCAAGAAGAGCGGCTCCGAGTGGCTCTACAGCGGCCCGCCGAACAACTACGACGCAGCGAGCGCGAAGAGCGCGTGCGAGCTCAACGACGGCGTGTTCACACCTGCCGCTTCCTCCCCGTGATGCTCATTCCCGCTCGACGGGCGTGTGGTCGAGAGGGGACTCGCAGGAAAAGCGGAAGGGGCCGCTCATACTCTCGATCCGCGCGGCAGCCGGGACCGAGAGCAACGCGCTACGGGTACTTCGCCTTCACGTCGTCGCTGCAGGCCTTGTCGCCCATGGCCCTGCAGGCTTCACGAACGAGCCGCGCTTCTTCCGGCGTGCCGTGGCCGTTCCGCACCTTCGGCTCGAGGAGCTGACGGACCACGGCGAAGTCGCCCCGGAGCCCGGCTTCGCGCGCCTTCTCGAGCGAATTCACCGTCGGCTTCGGCGCCGGCGGCGGGGGCGTCGTCGGCACGGTCGTCGTCGCGTTCGTGACGGTCGTGTGAGACGTCGGCGTGGTGCGCGTCGTCGTTGGCGGAGGCGGCGGGGCCGGAGTCGGCGCGATCGTCGCGACCATACCGGCGTCCTTCGTCACCGCGACGGTCGGGAGATCGGTCGGCGTGGGCGTCGACTCGGGCGTCGCCAACAGATCGCTCGCTTGCTTCTTGAGCGATGCGTCGACCTTCGGATCCGCCAGGATCCGGCTGAGCGTCGCGCGTCGGCTCGCGCTGTCGGGATCGACGCGCGCCTTCTTGAGGAGCGACTCGGCCCACGTCGAGACGACGAGCTTGAAGTCCGCGTGCTCGCGCCAGGGCGACGTCTCGGGGAACGTCGAGACCATCGTGTGCGCCTGCTCGCAGTCGTCGAGGGTGCACTTGCTCTTCGCGTCCGAGAGGATCGTCTGCTCCGTATCCGCGCCGACGATCGTCGCGTCGGCCGCTTCGGCCGCAGCTCGCTGGCGCAGGACGTAGACGAACGCGAGGATGATCATCGCGCCGACGACACCTGCGCCGACGACCGGGACGATGTAGCCACCGAGCCCCTTCTTCGGCGGGGCGAGCTCCGCTTCGCGATCGCTGATCGCCGTGAGCTGCTGGCTCTCGTTCGGACCGGGGACGAAGATCTGCCCCGCGCCCACGAACTTGAACCGCACGTCGCCGAGCTCGATGACGTCGCCGGCTTCGATGATGCTGCGGCGCAGCTCGACGGCGTTGACGCGCACGCCGTTCGACGAGCCCTTGTCGACGATCTCGAAGCGTCCGTCCCCGAGCGCGTGGACCTCGCAGTGCAGGCGCGAGACCGAGTTGTGGTTGACCGAGATCGTGGCGTCTTCGGCGCGCCCGATCGTCATCCGTTCGCGGTCGAGCGGGTATTCGACGCCGGGCGTCGGCCCGACGAGCATGACGAGGCGGTTCGGCCGCTCCGTCAGCGTCTGGCCGCGGTACGCAGGCGCGATCGGAATCGTTGCCTTCGCGTCACTCGGGTCGGTCGTCGTGACCGGTATGGTGGCGTTCTCGACGGACGCGGCCGCGTCGTCCTGGAGGACGATGCGGTAGTCGCCGATCTGGATGAGGTCGCCGTGCTGGAGGTCCTGGGTGTGCGCTACCCGCAGGCCGTTGACGAAGAGACCGTTGTAGCTGCGGAGGTCCTCGAGGACGAAGACCGAGCCTGATCCGTTCGCTGCGCGGTTGCGGCGGACGCGCCCGTGCGTGCGCGACACGTTCCGTTCCGTCAGCCGGATCGTG
>JAEXCN010000424.1 GCA_023402175.1 Pseudomonadota bacterium
ATCACCTCCTCGCGCCGGAGATCCAGGACGACGAGGTTTCCGTGCACCGTAGAGCAGCGCTCGATCTGCTCCTTCGCCTTCGGCTCGTGCTCGCGATAGAGGTCGACGCGCTCCTTCACGTCGGGAAGCGCCAGGATTTCGTCGACCGGCTTCGTGAGGCAGGCGCCGATGAGATCCATCATGAGCTGGTAGTTCGGGATCCGGAATTCGCGGAAGCGGCCGAGCCCGGTGCGCGGGTCCATCAGGTAGTTGAGGAGCGTCCAGCCCTTCGGATCGAGGATGTCCTCCTTCGAGTACTGGGCGGCATCGGCCTTGTCGACCGCGAGCATCATCTCTTCGTTGATGCGCGGGAGCTTCGCGGCGCCGCCGAAGTAGTCGTAGACGACGCGCGCGGCGCTCTGGGCCTTCGGATCGATGATGTGGTTCGCCGCCCGGTCCTTGATCCGCGTCGTCTCGCTCAGATGATGATCGAACGCGAGGTGCACGCCGGGGACGTAGGGGACGTTCGTCGTGATGTCGCGGCTCGACACCTCGATCTTGCCGTCTTGCATGTCCTTCGGGTGGACGAACTTGATCTCGTCGAGCATGCCCAGCTCTTCGAGGATGACGGCGCAGACGAGCCCATCGAAATCGCTCCGCGTCACCAGCCTGAACTTTTCGCTCTGCGCCATCGTGGCCTCCGCGATCGAGGCTACGGAGGACGCGCGTGCAGCTCAAGCCACGACGGCGGCATGCCGCGGCGACCGATGAACGGTCAATCCGACGCTGTCGCCAACTTGCGGGTCGTGATGGAGCGGGCCGGCGCTAACGCTGCGAGGGCCGTTCGGGCGAACGGCTCACGGCCACGCCGATGCCCTGGTAGCGCAGGCCGGCGCGAGCGACGTCGCCCGGACGCCAGATGTTACGCGCGTCGACCAGGATCGGCGCGCCGCTCGACGCCGTCGGAGCGAGGCGCCGCTTGATCTCGGCGAAGTTCGGCGCGCGGTAGCTGCGCCACTCCGTGAGGAGGACGAGCGCGTGGGCGCCGTCGAGCGCGTCGTAGTCGCGCTCCTTGACGGTGACGCTCGAGCCGAAGAGCTTCGCGAAGTTCGGCCCCGCTTCCGGATCGTGGCACGCGACGGAGGCGCCCTTGGCGAGTAGCGCCTTCGTGAGCTTCACGGCAGGCGACTCCCGGATGTCGTCCGTCTCCGGCTTGAACGCGAGACCCCAGAGGGCGACCTTCTTGCCCATCACGCCTTCGAGAGCGGTCTCGACGAGCTGGGCGAGGAAGAGGGCTTGCTCTTCGTTCGCCTGATGAGCGGCCTCGGCGATCTTCATCGGAACGTTCTGCTCCCGGCCGAGCGCGGTCAGCGCCTGCACGTCCTTCGGGAAGCACGAACCGCCGTAGCCCGGCCCGGCGTAGAGGAATTTCTTGCCGATGCGCGAGTCGGTGCCGACGCCGAGACGCACGGAGTGGATGTCCGCTCCGGTCGCGTGACACAGACGCGACAGCTCGTTCATGAACGAGATCCGGATCGCGAGCATCGTGTTCGACGCGTATTTGATGAGCTCGCTCGAGCGCGGATCCGTCACGACGAGGCGCTCGCCCGAGAGCTGCAGAGGGGCATAGAGCTCCCGGAGCAGCTGGCGCGCCTCCTCGGTGCGGGCGCCGACGACGACGCGATCGGGCTTGAAGAAGTCGTTGACGGCGTCGCCTTCCTTGAGGAACTCCGGGTTCGACACCACCTCGAGCGGCACCTTCGCGCTCGCCAGGCGCGCCTGGACGGCATCACACGTCCCGACCGGCACGGTGCTCTTCACGACGACGACCGCCCGCTTCGTTGCGACCTTCGCGATCGTGTCGGCCGCCGCCATGACCGCCGAGAGATCGGCGGCACCGTCCGCACCGGCGGGCGTGCCGACCGCGATGAAGTACGCGTCCGCAGCGTCGAACGGCGCCGGGATCGAGGTCGCGAACTGCAGGCGTCCGCAGCGCTGATTGCGGTGGATCAGATCGGCGAGCCCCGGCTCGTAGATCGGCACGCGGCCGTCTTGGAGCTTCGCGATCTTGTCGGGATCGATGTCGAAGACGAGCACGTCGTGCCCGAGATCGGACAGACCCGTTCCGCTCACGAGACCGACGTAACCGGCACCGAAGACGACGAGGCGCATTGGCCGGGTTTTCTAGTCGCTCACATCGACCGGGGCAAGGCAGGCGCGCCGGAGGATCCGCATCGCGACCGGCGGCCGCGAGCACGCACCATCCGACCGCTCGTCGCGGATTCGCGCGCGCGGGTCGTCGAGCGCGTATTCGGATCCGCCGCTCACCGAGCGGGCGTGTCTCTCCGGAACAGCCACCACCCGCCGCGATGCTCTTCGAGCGCCAATCGGTCCGGCGTGTGGGGCTGCGACGCGCTCGGTCGCGTACGGATGAGCACGTAGTCCCAGTCGTCGAGGTGGTACGCCGGCCAGTCGATCACCTTCAGGTTGCTCTCGCTGTACGTGTCCGGGAGGCGGAGCACCGGGTTCTCGGGCGTCGGGTAGAGCGCCGAGCCTTGGTGGAACCAGATGTCGCTCACGACGATCGGCCGCTCGACGAGAACGAGCTTGTCGTAGTGGATGAACGGATGCGCCGTGAAGACGTCGCTGTTCGGATCGAGCGGCAGGTTCAACAGTCGTGACTCCGCGGGGATGCGCGCGAGCACTTCCTTGTAGCCGCGGGCCTCTTCCTGGAACCTGTAAGATGCAACCAATGCGAGGACGCCGATCGTCGATGCGACGACGGGCGGGCCGTAGTGGAGCGCGAGCGCGATCGGGCGGGGAAGCGCGCTCCGGTGGATGCCGAGGAGCGCAAGGATGAGGGCGACCGGGACGAGGCGCCCGTCGACGAACCCGAACCAGCCGACGGCGTGCGGGAGCGCGACGAACACGATCGCGATCGCCGCGGCACACGCATAGAGCGCGCGGCTGTGGCGAACCTCGGCCGGCGCGGTCGCGCCCGCCCCGGCGACGCGGCCGATCGAGCGCACGGTCACGATCGTGCACGCGACGGCGAACGCGAGGAGCAGGAATCCGACGAAGAAGTCGATGCCCGTCCGCGTCATGAGCGTCGGGCTGAGGAGCAGCCCGAGCTTGTCGGCCGCGCCCTGGAACCGCGGCACGAGCTGATGGTCGCGCGGTACCGAGCCCGGAGGAGTGGTCGCGCCGCGTTCGATCCACGCCACCCAAGCGGCGAGGAGGAGGGCAGGGACGAGCGCGCGGAGCCGGACCAGTCGCGCTGAACGCTGCCCGGTCACGACCGCGGAGATCGCGGCGCACAGGAGGAACAGGAGGAACGCATGCCCGTGCGCGACGAACATGACGGGCGCGAACGCCATCATGACGAGCTCGCGTCGACGGAGCCCGCGTCGGTCGGTCGCGTCGTCTGCCGCGGCGAGCAGATCGAGCCAGAGCGTCAGGCCGACGAGCATCACGGCGACGCCGAGCAGGTAGCTCGCGAAGCCGAGCAGCGTCATGATCCCGAACGAGAGCGCGACGCCGAGGAAGCCGTACGTGGGCGTGTTGTCGGCGTAGAGGCGGCGCCGCGCGAACATCATCGCGAGCGGCGTGGCGACGACGGGCAGCGTTCCGAGCGCGCGGACGGCGTTGATCGGGCCGATCACGCGGACGAAGGACTCGCCGAGGAAGCGGAAGAGCGAATACGGGCCGATGTGCGGTGCGAGGACGTAGAAGCGCTGCTCGAACGCCGACGTCTCGAAGCGGTGGCGCATCGCGATCAACCCGGCGTGGGCGGGAAGGTCCTGGAAGGGCAGCGCCTCGAAGGCCCAGAAGACGCTCGTCGCCACCACGAGCACCGCCGCGAGCCCGAACAGCCCGAGCACGCGCGCGCGTTCGGCATGCGCCGGCGCCGCACGAGCGGAATCGACCGCAGGCGCGTCGAGCGCTGGCCTCGCGGGGGGCGTGACGTGGGTGGTCATCGGGAACGTCTCGCTACCGTTCGCTTATGACCCGTTCTCGACTTTGCCGCTAGTGTGCGTGCCATTCACAGGAACGCCGCTCGCTTGCAGGCTCGTGGAGAACTTCAGAGATTGTGCGCCATGTCCGCGGAATCATGATGAACAGTCACACGATGAGGAGGCGTCCGCCCTCGGCGACGGGGACCCCGTCGACCTGGACCGTGCTCTCTGCCTGGCACGCGGCGAAGGTCGTTCGCGCGGACCATCCTGCCGCCGTGAGCTTCGACTGAGGATCTCCGATCACGAGATGGAGGCCGGGCCGGTGCTGGTCGACGGCGGCGGCGCCGACCGGACGCGCGGCGCCGGGGTTCAAGCCGAGGATGACGAGCCCGACGCGCTCCGAGTTCGGCGCGACGGCGAGCATCGCCTCGACATCGCGTACGAGCTCCGGGCTTCCCGCGCAGGAGACGCGAACGACCGCACCGTCCTCGATGTCGAAGAGGATCGGCTCGCGAAGCAGCCGCTCACGTGCGCCGAAGAACTCGCCGAGGCTCGCGCTCGCTGCGAAACGTCCACGGATGGCCTCCGGCGCGACACACAGTGAGCCCGTCGGGAACACGACCGACTCACCGGGCTCGACCTTGCCGACGCGAGCCACCCATCGACGCGCGCCCGGATGGACGACGAGATTCGTACCCTCCGGGCTCGTGCACGTGATCTCGCGACCGACCTCGAGGAGATGGAGGAGCGCCCTTGCCGATTCGGCGATGTTCGCGTGGGAAACGGCGAGACCGGCGGCGAACGCTCCCGGGGTGATGCCCGGCAGGTGCGCGTGACGGATGCGGCATGCGCCGACGACGTGCTGGAGCTGATCGCGCATCGACGACTCCGCACGCGGCGCAGACGCGACGAAGGCGGTCGCTTGCGCCGACAACATCGCGCGCCGCACGGCATCGGGGAGCACTTTGTGCGGGCGTTCTCCGGAGTGGTTCGTCGAGTAGCTCCGGAGCTCATCGAGTCGGAGCGAAGCGACCTCGGCACCTGCCGCGCGCCCCGACTGCTCGAGCGCCGCGAGGATGGACGTCGTTGCCTGGTCCCCGACGACCACGAACCGCTCTCCCGGCGCGACGCGCAAGGCGGTCTGCACCAAGACATCGGCAGCCTTCGTGAGCTCCCCCGTCCCGACGTCGCTCATCAAGATCGGGTGATGTTACAGCCCGACGACGTTCTCGGACGAGAAAGTCGCCGCTCGATCGGACGGGCGGCTCCGCACCTCCGCACCGCGTGCTCCTCGTGAAACCTCGACCTCTACCATCGAGCATCGAGCATCGAGCATCGAGCATCGAGCATCGAGCTCGACGGAGCCGGCGCCGGAGCGGCTCCCGCGCTGTCGTCGAAGTTGGCCGTACGCCGCCGCGCGTGGCTCGATCGCTCGGTGAGGGACGGCTCGTCGGACCCCCTCGGGTCCATCCTCGCGTTCGTGTCCACGCTCCCACTCCCGAAGGGATGGAGCTGGCAGGGGGCGCTCGCGGGATCGAAGGCCGTCGTCCGTTGGCTGTCGCTCCACACCGGGGTGCCGGCGCTCCTCGTCGCGGCCATCCTCGTCGCTGTGGGCTACCGCGTGCTCAAACGGACCGCTCGGTTCGCGGTCGAGGTCGCGGCCGTCGCCCTCGCGCTCGTCGCCGCCTCGGAGCTGGGCTGGCTTCGCTGGTGACGTCGCGACCTCGGCGTTCGGCACGGACCGCCTCCGCGTGACCGGCGCACGTGGATTTGGGGTTCCGCAGGTGTAGAGTCCGGCGCCATGAAGCTAGACGAGCTGAAGATCATCGTGTCGGGCGGCGCCCAGGGCATGGGACGTCATTTCGCGCAGCGTCTCGCCGAGGCCGGCGCTCAGGTCGCCATCGCGGACGTCAACGAGGTCGGCCTCGCCGAGACGGTCGAGTCGGCGAAGGGCATGCGCGGGAAGATCCATGCGCGGCGCCTCGACGTCTCGAACGAGGCGGACGTCGCTTCGTACATCGAGTGGGCCTACGGCGCGATGGGCGGCCTGAACGGCCTCATCAACAACGCCGGCATCCTCCGCGACGGCCTCCTCGTGAAGAAGGACAAGGAGTCCGGGCAGGTGAAGAAGCTGACGAAGGAGCAGTGGGACGCGGTCATCGGGGTGAACCTGACCGGCGCCACGCTCCTCGCCCGCGACGTCGTCGCGAAGATGGTCGAGACGAACACCCGCCCGGGCGTCGTCGTGAACATTTCCAGCATCGCGCGCCACGGCAACCGCGGTCAGTCGAACTACACCGCAGCCAAAGCCGCTCTCGCCGCGAACACGGTGACCTGGTCGCGGGAGTTCGCGCCGTTCGGTGTCCGCGTCGGCGCGGTCGCTCCGGGCATGATCGAGACCCCGATGACGCAGGGTATGAACCAGAAGGCGCGCGACGCGCTCGTCGCCGCGATTCCGGTGGGGCGCATCGGCCTGCCGGAGGACATCTGGCTGGGCGTCCGGTTCGTCCTCGAATGCGACTACTTCAACGGGCGCACGATCGACGTCGACGGCGGACTTTCGATGTAACCTTCATGTCTTGTGCGTGCGTCCTGCACGCCTCCTCGCGGCCGGCGGCGCGACCCAGCGCTTCCGGCCGCGAGCGTTTTGTCACGCGCACCGGTTTCTCGGTGGCGGTTCGGAAGTGTCAACGAGAATTCGTGCGACAAAGATTACTCATGTAGGCTTCAAATTTCCGGTTGCAGGTCCGTGAGTTATCCGTCAATAGATGGGGACTACGGCGCGTGACGGTTTTGTGAATTTTCAATGGCGATCGCGGAACTGACGCAGGAAGCATATGCCGCCACCGAGGCGGCCACCGAAGGGTCGGGAAAGGTCCGCGTCGCGGTCCACGATGCGTCGAGGCTCGAGTGGAGCCTCTCGTTGCCGCTGCCCGAAGAGAAGGCGACGTCGTACTCGCTGCGGGTCGAGATGCAGATCCCGCAGAACGCGTTCGTGCGCCACGTGCCCTGGGATCAGATGCAGGCGTTCACGCGCCTCGACGGTCCGGCGATCGCCGCCGTCGGCGATGTCGTCACGATCGATGCGCTCCGCCGCGGCGCGCTCGCGATGGCGAACCAGCTCGCGCGCGCGAGCGACGGGTTCCAGCGCCACTCTCGCCTCGCAGCATCGCTGTTCGCGACGGCGCCGCACAGCGAGCTCGAGGACGCGCTGACGATCTGGATCGAGGCGGCCATCCGCATCGCGCAGGAGTCGCGCGAGCGGCTGACGCAACCCGAGCCCGACGAGCCGTCGGAGCTCACACGCGAGCGCACCCTCGTCGACGAATACGTCAGCGTCCGACTTTTCGAGATGCTCGCGGCCGCAGAGCGTGCGCTCTCCAACATCGTCTCGTCGAAGAGCCCGCATGGCGGACGGCTCTCGCCGGTCGTCGCCGAGGTCCAGACGAGGGTCGCCGAAGCGCTCGCCCAGGAGCTCGCCTACCGCGACGCGCAAGGCTTCGCGAACGCAGACCCGGCGTCCGCGCAGGCGCTCGAGCTCTACCTCGATCGTGCGAGCCGACTGAAGAAGCATTTCCAGGAGGTCCTCTTCCTCGAGCAGGAGACCTTCCAGGTCGCGGAGCGCGCGTACCACTGGATCGCCGCGTTCGTCGCGGTGCTCGCTTCCACGTGGGCCTTCGCGTGGCAGATCGCGTTGATGAACCACGCGAGCGCGGCGACGACCGTGAGCTCCGGCGTCGTGATGGTCGCGATCGTCGCGGGCCTCGTCTACGCAGGCAAGGACCGCATCAAGGAGATCGGTCGCAACTGGATGACCCACCGCGTGCAGCGTGTCTGGGGAGCGCAGCGGATCAGCCGTTATCGCGCGCCGAGCCGACGCCTTCCCGGACGGGACGTCGTCGTCACCGCGCGCGAGTCGTTCAATCAGAGCGTCGCGAACCTGCCTGACCCGCTCAACCCGGAGTGTGGCGCGTCGACGCCCATGACGGTCCTCACCTACGAGCACCGTGGCGAGGTCGTCCCGAACGCCCCGCTCGTCAAATCGGGCGTACGTCGCGTGAAGCATGTCTTCCGCTACGACCTGTCGCCGCTCTTCGCGCGCCTCGACGACGCGACCAAGCCGGTGCCCGTGCTCGACGACAGGAGCCGCCGCGTCCGTTTCATCGACGCCCCGCGCTGCTACCGCTTCCCGGTGAGCGTGCGTGTCGAGGCAGGCGGACAGAGCTACACGGAGCGCGGCACGCTCGTGCTCCACAAGCGTGGCCTCGAGCGCCTCGACCGAGACAAGGACTCGAATCCTTCGCTCGCCGAGATCGGCCTCGAGCCGGGCTGATCGGCCGAGCGGACGCTCGCGGGACGCCAGCGATCACACGGCACAGACTCGCGAAGTTCGTCTAGGGTGCGACGCGATGGATCGATCCCGCGTGTGGCCGGACTTCCGGGCCGAGCACGTCCTTCACGAGGACGAGGATCTCATCGTGGTCCACAAGCCCGCTGGGGTTCCGAGCCAGGCGGCGCAGCCGGATCGACCGGACGACCTCGTGCTCCGTGTTCGTGCGTTCCTCGCCGCGCGTGAAGGTCGGCAAGAGGCGGCGATCTACCTCGGCGTGCACCAGAGGCTCGACCGCGATACGAGCGGCATCGTCGTGTTCACGAAGCGCCCCGAAGCCAACGCGGGTCTCGCGGCGCAGCTCGAGAAGCGGCAAGTGAAGAAGCGCTACCACGCCGGCGTCGTCGGTTGGCCACGAGGCCGTCGCGACGCCACGCTGGACGACGATCTCGCGAAGGGCGAGGACGGTCGCATGATCGTCGTGCCGCGCTTCGCCCGTGGACCGCGCGGGCGAGGCCTTCCCGGTCATCGCGGGCCCGCGCGTCCGGGCCCGCGCGAGCCGCGGCAGGTACAGCGCGCGCTGACGCACGTGACGGCGCGCGCGCAGAACGGCGAGCGTGCGCTGCTCGACCTCGTGCTCGAGACGGGCCGTACGCATCAAGCGCGCGTGCAGCTCGCGCATGCGAGCGCGCCGATTGCGGGCGACGTCCTCTACGGAGGGAGCGCCGCGCCACGCCTCATGCTCCATGCGGCGGCGATCGAGCTCGAACATCCGAGGACGAAGCGCCGCCTCGTCGTGCGCGACGACCTCGCGCGCGCCGACATGGAGTCGTGGCTCGAGCGCGGCGATCTCGGCTACGGCGTCTACGACGATCCCCGCGCGCTCGAACGCGCGCTCGCGCTCGCGACCGAGCGTCGATGGGGGCTCGGCCGAAGTGCCGACCGCGATCCGCCCGAACGCAAGACGACGGCCTTCCGTCTCGTCAACGAGGAGGCCGACGCGCTGCCCGGGCTGGCGGTCGACGTCTACGGCGATCATCTCGTCGCGCAGATCTACGTCTCCGAGGAATGGGAGGTTGCAGGTCGACGAGAGCGGCTGCTCGACGCGCTCGATGCCCTCGGATTCGACGGCGTCTACCTGAAGCTCCGTCCGAAGCAGGCGAACGTCCTCGTCGACACCCGTCGCGACGACCTCGCGCCACGTTTGCCCGTTCGCGGTACTCCTGCGGCAGACGACATCGTCGTCTTCGAGGAGGGCGTGCCGTTCGCGGTCCGTCTCGGCGATGGGCTGTCGACGGGAATTTTCCTCGACCAGCGGCTCAATCGCCGTGTCGTTCGAGAGATCTCGCGGGGCGCGCGCGTCGCGAACCTCTTCTCGTACACGTGTGCGTTCAGCGTCGTCGCGGCGCTCGGCGGGGCGAAGCGAGCGGTGAGCGTCGATGCGTCGCTCGCCGCGCTCGAGCGAGGCCGCCATGGCTTTGCGCTCGCAGGCGTCGAGCTCACGCGCGAGCACGTCTTCGTCGGCGAGGATGCGTTCACCTGGCTCGCGAAGGCTGCGAAGAAGGACGAACGCTTCGACCTCGTGATCCTCGATCCGCCGAGCTATTCGTCGACGAAGAAGCGTCGGTTCGTCGCGGAGAGTGACTACGACGAGCTCGTCACCCTCGCGGCCGCGGTCGTCTCTCCCGGCGGACGAATCCTTGCATGCTGCAATCATCGAGGCATGAGCCGGCAGAGGCTGCGGCGGCTCGTCCACGAAGGCGCGCGCGCGGCGAAGCGCGACGTCGTCCAGCTGAAGGACCTCCCCGATGCGCCCGATTTCCCGGGTGTAGGTGGCCGCGATCCGCACATGAAGAGCATGCTGCTGACGCTCCGCTGAAGCGGCGCGGCACGCGGCAGTAACCGCCGAGGCGATGCCGAGGCGGTGGACGTGCCGCGGAGCCGATCGAGGCTGCGCTTTCGCGGCGGCGTGTAAGGCGCGTACGGCGTGTAAGGACGGCCGGTCGACCGCGTTTCTCCATGCACTGGAGGCCGCGATGGTGTCGACGAAGAAGATCTGGCTGTTCCTCTGCTTGCTCCTGATCCTCGCCGGCTGCGGCGGAGGCGGCGCTCCCGCCCAGAAGGCCGTCGAGTCGCCCGGTCGTGGTGGCGCGCCGCAGGGATTCAGCGAGCCCGGCGAGCTCGCCGCCGAGCCCGCGGCCGAGTCCGCCCCTTCGCGCGCGCGCACGGCCGGTGCAGCCGATGCTACACAGCCCGCGCCTCCGCCCACCTCCGCTGCGCGCCCATCGGACGAGAAGTCGACCGCCGCACGTGAGCCGTCGCCGGACACGCGCCCCGGCCTCGGTACCGAGTGGGGCGAGGCGCGTACGTCGCGCGTCCACGACGTCACCTTCGTACGTGACTCGAGCCAGCCGTTCGCCGTCGCGACGATGCACTACAACGATCGTCGCGGCGTCGAGGCGATGGCCAACCTGCATGCGCAGCGCGAGACGCGTCGCGACATCGTCGCCGGGGGCGGCGCCGTGACGATCTCGATCCGAGACGCGGGCGGGAGCCCGCTCGAGGCCGTGCACGTCGGCGATCGCACGCTGGTCGTTGGACAGGCGGGGCAGCGCTATTCGATCGTCCTGACGAACCGCACGAGCCATCGCTTCGAGTCGGTCGTCACCGTCGACGGCCTCGACGTCATCAACGGCAAGCCCGGCACGCTCGAGAACCGCGGTTACGTCCTCCTGCCGTTCGCGACCCTCGAGATCGAAGGCTTCCGTCAGAGCACGAGCGCGGTGGCCGCCTTCCGCTTCGCCGCCGTGGGGGAGTCGTATGCCGCGCAGATGGGCTCGGCGCGCAATGTCGGCGTCATCGGCGTGGCTCTCTTCTCCGAGCGCGGCGACGCCTTCGTCCCCGAAAGCGAGCTCCGCCTTCGCGACACCGCCAGCCCATTCCCCGCCGATCCGCGCTTCGCCCAGCCTCCGCGCCGCTGAATGACTGACGACGCCGAAGGGGCGAAGCGTTCGACGATGCCTTCTCGTCCGACGCTGCGTCTCCAGCCCTGGAGCCGCGACATATGCGACGCCGGGGCCGGCTCGTAGACAGGGTTGACGCCTGCTTTCCTTTGTCGTCCTCTGCGGGCGAAAGCCGGGAACGAGCGCGTGGCCAAAGAAGACGACCTTTTGCCGAAGAAGCAGGGGCCCCGAGCGGCGAAGGGACCCCTCACCAAGTCGTCTTCGAAGGGCCCGTCGCCGCAGATGCTCCGGCTGATGCGCATCACACGGGCGATCGGCATCCTCGTCGGCGGCCTCGTCACGCTGATCGCGATGATGTCGCTCGTCGGGTTCGTGACCGACAACTTCTGGGTGCGCCTCGTCGTGGGGGTCGTCGTCGTCATCGGCTTGCCGGCGTTCGTGTCCGATCGGCTGCTGAAGCGGACGAGCCTCGGCGGAGGCCTCGGGATGCTCGGAGACGTGTTCGCGATCGTGCTGCTCGGCGTCGCGCTCGTGCTCGTCGCGGCCGACTTCGCGTCGAAGCCGCTGTTCGTGCGGGAAGGGGACCGCTACGCGAGGTCGGGCTCGCACGCGATGGCGCGGTTCGTCTACTTCCTCGGAGGCGTCAGCCCGGTATTCCCGGGCGAGGCAGGCGCAGCGCCGGCACCATCGGCATCGGCATCGGCATCGGCATCGGCATCCGCGTCGGCATCGGCCCACGCGGCGCCCGACGCGAGCACCGGGGGCAAGTGAGGGCGGAGCGATGAGGAGCTACGCGACCTTCTTCATCATCGCCGTGATGACGTTCGGCCTCGTCTTCATGCTCGTGACGCGCGATCGTTCGAAGCACGAGGCGCCGGCGGAGGTGATCGAGCCGAAGCCCACGCTCGCAGGAGATGCCGGCGCCGGTGGTCCCGACGCGGGCACCGCGGATGCCGCTGCTCTGGCGCCTGCCGACGGTGGCGCACCCCAGGCGGAAAAGCCGATCCGCGTGACCTCGCTCGGATGGGAGCTCGTCGCGGCCGGAGCAGCGCTCACGCCTCCTGCAGGCGCAGACGCCGCGGCACCGTCGCCTTCGTTCGAGCTCGCGCCCGAGTCGTCGCTCGAAGCGATCGAGGCGCGGCTCGCTCGTGGTGGTGCGGACCCGCAGGGCGCGGACATCGCGGTTCTGCCGCTGCCGGCCTTCATCGCGTCTTACGAGCGGCTGCGCGCCCTCGAGCCGCGTGCGTTCCTCGTGGTCGGCTTCTCACACGGTCGCGAGGAGGTGCGCGCGGCGCCGAACGCGCTCCTGAAGCCGCCTCCCGCGGCCGACGAGGTGAAGCTGGTCGCGCTTGGTCCCGAGACGGCGACCGATGCGACGGCGCGGGCGTCCGGCAGCGAATCCGCGACCGTGCTTGGCCTCTTCGCCCTCGACCTCCTCGGCGTCGCGCCCTCGCGCATCCGTCTCGTCGCGGCAGGCTCGCCCGACGCGAAGGCGGCACCGTTTGCGGCGGTGGTGAGGGGAGCGGCGGACGAGCGCCCGCGCGCATTCTCGACGGCCGATGCGTCGCGGCTCGTACCGATCGTCGCCGTCGCTCCGAAGGCGCTCATCGACGCCCACGAGGCTACCGTGCGCGAGTGGTCGAAGAGCTGGCTCGATGGCCTGTCGCGCGCGAAGGCGGATGTCCCCGGAGTCGCGCGTCGCCTCGCTGCGAAGGAGGCGCTTCCGCTCGCGAGCGGTGTCGGCGGCGCGCCGGAGGCCCTGGTGCTCGTCGAACGCCTCGGGCAGATCGAGAACACCGGGCTCGATCAGCAGACCTCACTGATCGGCCCGCTCGCGAAAGGCCCTGCGACGCTCGACGTCCTGACGCAGCGCACGTGGCAAGTCGCGCGCGGCGGAGGGATCACCGCGGCGGCCGCACCGGATCCGCTCCCGATCGATGCGCGCATCGTCTCGACGATCGCGCCGCCGCCGAAGGAGCTGCCCGCTCCGGCGGTCGGGGAAGGAGATGGTGGCGTCACGTTCGGTCCGCTCCCGAGCGGTGCCGTTCCGATGGTCGCGTATCGCGCCGTCGACGGCGATGCGGACAAGGTCGCTTCGCAGATCGCGTTCCTCGCGACCGTGTTCGAACGCGGCGTCTTCAAGATCACGGCGAAGGGCGGCGACAAAGCCGCGAAGGCGATCGCGACGGCCGCGCGTGACAAGGGCGTCGCCGCATCACGTCTTGCGACCGCTTCCGGCGAGCCACTTGGCGCCTTCGCCGCCGTGGAAGTCCTTTCGCCTCCGTAATCGCGTCCCGCTCCGACGCCCATCCAATCGACTGCTGCGACTGTCTTCTCGAGGCGAGATTTACAGGGTGACAGGGAGATCAGAGGGAGGAGGGGCTTCGTCTCTTCCTTCACCTGGACCCTCGTCGGGCCCTCACGAAACGTGAAGCGCTCGCTTCGCGAGCACTTCACGTTTCGTTCGGAAGGAAGATCTCAGTTCCGAGCTGCATCCTCGTTCCGCAAACGGTGCGCTCTCCAAGCTTTGTCCCGAGACCTTCGGGAGGAGGACGGTGGCTCGACATCTACCGCTTCGCGCCTCACATGCGCCGTCTCGTACCGGCGTCGATGATCATCTGCCACGTCACCTCGCTCCGTCCGACTCCGGCACCTGGCAAGGACGCCAGTGCCTGTGCGGGACAACGTTCCAGGTCGAGAGCGAGGCTCAAATTTTCGAGCGAAACGCGAAAGCGTTTCGCGAGAGGCGACGAGGGTCCAGGTCGGAACCGAAGCAGGGCCCCTCCCTCTGATCTCCTTGTCTCCTGTCTCCCTGTGAATCTCTCCTGAGAAGCAGTGGAAGCAGTCCATAGAGACCAGAGATCCCCGTCACCGGTGCGGTGACAGGACATGGCTAACAGTGCGGCCGAACGGAGAGGATCCGGTTTCAGCGCTGTGCATCGAAGAACGACCACGTCACGTTCTTCGCTTGCGACCACAGCGAGTGCCCGAGGCCGGGCACTTTGCAGGCGTTTACCGCGTTGGCGCAGCCTTGGTAGGCGACGCAGCCGTTCGGTGACGTCGGCGCACTGCCGCTGCAGTGGTTCGCGTACGTCCAGTGATCGATGCTCTTCTGTCCCTCGGAAGGCGCGACGGTACCGTCGGACGTCCCGTGCACGACGAGGCTCGCGACTGGCTTGCCCTTGCAGAGCAGATGGCCGGTCTCGTCGTATTCACCCGCCATCTCGTAAGGGCCGCCGCCCGCGTGTGAAGCGACCGCGCGGATCCGATCGCCACGGCGGCAGCCGAGCTGGTTTGCCATGTACGCGCCGTTGCTGAAGCCCGCGACGAACACGCGGTGGAGATCGATGCAGTAGTTGCTCTGCGTGATCGCCAGCGTCGCGTCGAAAAGCGCGACGTCCGCGTTCTTCGAAGCGGGGGAGTCGAGGTCCCAACCGCCGCCGTTGCCGTCAGGGTAGATGAAGATCGCACGACCAGCCGCTGCGCTCTCGAGATCGATCGCGCGCCGGGCCTGGGCGCCGTTGCCGCCATGACCATGGAGCACGTACACGAGCGGGTACGACGTGCCAGCCTGATAGTTCGACGGAACGACGAGCGTATAGGTGCGCGACTTGCCGAAGACCGGCACGCGCTGCGCGAGCACTCCGGTCTTCGCGCCGATCTTGCCGCATGCGGGCGATCCCGAGGAGGCGGGGGCGCCGTCTGCCGTCGCCGCGCCCGGCCATTGCGGAGGCGAAGACGACGGCCGCGAGTCGCCACACCCGCCGAGGACGACGGCTACGACGACGGGGGCCAGAGGGCCGAGCGCGAGGAGAGTCCGTCGAGCTCGACCGTTGATCCATGCGCGCATGCGCCGGCGACGTTAGCTCGTCTCGTCGCTCGTCGCACGTCGGTCACTTCACGAGCGAGAGGCGCGGACCGACACCAAACGCAGCCATGTGGCCGCTCTCTTCGGCGACGTAGACGTCGCAGCGCTCGTCGACGCGGAGAAGATCCGGGATCGCGTCGCACGGACCGATCTGCGCGAGATGAGCACCGTCGCTCGGGCGGAACACGTGGACATCAACGTGCGGAACGAAGAGCGCGCCCGATCGAAGCACGGGCTCGAGGCGGCGAGGAACGTCGGACTCGACGGTCCGGCAGAACTGGTGCCGATAGCGAACGGCTCCGGTCGAAGCATCGACGCCGACGAGCTCACCGGCGGGCGTGTTGCCGACGAGCAGGTCGTCGACTGCGAGCCACGAGGTCCCGACGGGCGCGACCGGCGTCTCCGTCTCGAACAGCTGCTCGCCCGTCTCGCGGTGGAACCCGGCGAGGCGAAGGCCGCGACGTGCGCGGACGGCGACGCAGACCGACGACTTCGCGAGGAGGGGAGGACCTTCGACGCTGTTCGGCGTCGAGAGCAGGCGAGCGGTCCACGCGATCTTCCCCGAGAACGGATCGACGGCATGGAGCGCCGCAGCGCTGCTGGAGCCGCCGGCGATCGCGAAGAGACTCTCGTGATCGACGGTCGGCGCTGCGACGAAGCGGAGGCGGTCGCGGGTCCGCCAGACGACGGCGCCCGTCTGGACGTCGATGGCCGTGAGCGCGCTGTCGCCGGACGCCACGTAGAGCAGCTTGCCGGCGCGCTTCAGTCGAAGAGCACCCGAGCGCCCGCTCGACGACCACGGATAGCGCCAGCGCGCCTCACCGCTCGTCAGATCGATCGCCACGAGATGGCGCTCGCCTTCCGTGACGATGAGAAGGCGGGGAAGACCTGCCGAGCTGACGACTGCACCGGCGCACGGCCCGGACACGCGAGGAGCGATCCATGCGCGGAGCGTGACGTCGCCGGTCGCGAAGTCGTGGAGCGCGATCGCGCCGTCGCCGCCGATCCGCGCGATGCCCGCCGGGGTCACCACGCTCGCCGCGCGCGGCGTCGTCTTCCGCCAGAGGAGCTCGCCCGTCGTGCGCTCGAGGCAGAAAGTCTCCGCGGCCGCGCCGATGATGAGGCGATCGCCGCAGAGGAACGTCGAGCGCAGGTCGATGCCGGGGACGAGCGCCGTCCAGCGCTGCGTGTAGCGGAGGCGAGTGGCTGCCGACAGCGGCGCGCCATCTTCGGCCGGGCGTGTGCGGCGGCTCTCCGCGAAGGCGCGGTACGACTCGGGCGCGGGATTGATGCGCGAGTCCTGCCGGCGCACATCACGAAGTGCATCATTGAGCGCGCGGAGGTCGCGACGGAACGCGGCGAGGCGCAGGTTGGCCCCCTGGGCGCGGTCACGTCGCACGACGGCGCGGACGAGCGCTCGACCGAACGCGAGCGCGGACTCGACGACGTCGAAGAGCGAGAGCTCCGGGAACGTTGCGGTCCCACGACGGGAAGGAGGAGCATCGTCGCCGAGGCGGGGCAGCACCTCGAGGAGCGGCCGGGGGTCGGACGCGGGGCCGCGGGCACGATCCGCACGCGGCGCCGGGCCGAGCGTCAACGCGGCGCGTGGAAGGTCTTCATCCGCGTTCGAGCGGAGCCCGAGCATGATGCCGCCGGCGTCCATCCGCGTGAAGAACGGCTGTCCGCGCTCCCACGCATCGAGCGCACGGCGGGAAAGGTCGAGCAGACGCTCGGCAAATAGGAACGGGTACGCGTCGCCGAGCTCGACGGAACGGCCGCGGACCTCGGAACGCATGCGGCCGCGTACGAGCAGCGCATGGAGGTCGGCGCGTTCCACGCCGGTCTCTCCCGCGCTGCCCGCGGGCGCGCCAGCGCGCATCGGGAACTCCGCCGCGAACGAGATCGGGGCGTCGCGCTCGATGTCGATCGACACCGGGGGCGCGAAGCTCGTCTCGTCGTCTTCGTCGATCTCGAACGCCGATCGGTCCGCGAGCGCCGCACGCACCTCGGCGAGCTCACGCGCAACGGGCCCGCGAGCCTCGGCCGTATTGCGGGCAAGCGTGGCGTCGATCGCGTCGACGACGCTCGCGCACATCTCCGCGAAGACGACAGGACGGTCGTAGACCAGGACCGTCGGCTCGGTGCCGCCACGATAGACGCTCAAGGTCGCGCTCGTCCCGATGCGCTCGACGCAGAGCTCCCATGCATCGTCGTAGAAGCGAACGATGCGCTTGCCGCGGGGCGCACTCATGAGCTCGGCCAGCGCGAACGCGAGGTCGCGGAGGACGCACGACGCGTGACGCTCGGCAACCCGAGCCGTCACGTTCGCGCCGTGGATGAAGAGGTCGAGAACCTCGCTCGTGCGCGTGCGCGTACCGGAGCGCGGCGCCGGCGGAGGTCCGCCGCTCGTCCGCGCCTCGTCGGTCCACGTCATCGTGCGCTGCGGTTCGGGTTCGACGAAGATCTCGAAGCTACGCATTGTCCGGGTCTGGCTCTTCGGGTGCGTCGGGGGGAAAGGGGGCGGACGTCCTGTTCCGCGCCACCACCGACGGATCGAATGGTAGAAAGAGCGCCTGATTCGTTCGTAGTTTTCGGCGCGGACTGCAGGAGAGTGGACATGGCCGTTGGCGCTTGGTACCGGCGCGCGCTTGCTCTCGCCGGCGCCATCTGCGCCCTCGTGCCTGCGCTCGCGATGTGGGGCTTCACCGTCGACGATGCGCTGATTTCGCTGCGGTACGCGCATCACATTGCGAGCGGGGCGGGGTACCGGTTCGACGCTCACGGGCCCCCGACGGATGGCGTGACACCCCTTCCGTGGGCGCCGCTGGTCGTCCCGCTGACGTCCGGGGCGGATCTCGTCTCGGCGCTCGAGCGCGTGAAGGCGGTGGGGGTGGTGGTATGGACCGTCGCGGGCGCGGCGCTCGGGCATGCGCTCTCGAGGCGCGCAGGTGGAGAACGAACGGCGACGATTCACGCAGGGATAGGCCTCGTCGTCGTTGCGCTCGCGTTCCCGATCGGCGCATGGGCCGCGAGTGGGATGGAAACGGGCGCCGCGACGGCCCTCGCGACCTTCGCAGCGGTCTCGTTCGACCGTCCGCGACGAGCGGCGATCTTCGCCGGCCTCGCGGCGACGTTCCGGCCGGAGCTCGTGGTGTGGTCGGTGACGCTTGCGAGCGGCGCCGCGATCGCCGACCGAGGTCCGGGCCGAGCGCGCCGGGCGGCGACGACGGCGGCTATCGCCTTTGCGCCGTTCGCGCTCTGCGCGGTGGTCCGGCTCACGGTCTTCGGACGTGCCGCGCCGCTCGCGGTCCTCGCGAAGCCGAGCGATCTCGCTCATGGCGTGCTGTATGCGGCTGCTGCGTCGCTCGTCGTGCTCTTGCCACTGCTCGCGTTCGCGCCCGTCGCGCTCCGGCGGGCTTCGCCGCTGGCGAAGACGATCGCAACGGCGGCGCTCGTTCACGTGCTCGTCGTCGTTGCGGTGGGCGGTGACTGGATGCCGTACGCGCGCTTGCTCGTGCCCGTCGCGCCGTCACTCGCGCTCGTGTTCGTCGACCTCGGCCGCGTCGCGCATCCAGCATCGACGATCGGACGTGCGCTCGTCGCGATCGTCCTCGGCGTCGTCATCGCGCTTCGCGCTGCGCCAGCGGGGCGTCACGTCCACGAGGCGCGCAAGCACCTCATCGCCGAGGCGCGACCGGTCCTCGCCGACGCCAAGGTCATCGCTGCCCTCGACATCGGATGGGTCGGCGCCGCGACCGATGCGACCATCATCGACCTGGCGGGGCTCACGGACCCGGCGATCGCCGTTCTTCCCGGCGGTCACACGTCGAAGGCGGTCGATCTCGGGATGCTGCTCGATCGAAACGTCGACACGATCGTCGTCTACGGAGAGCCACGCATCGTCGAGCAGCGTCTCCTTCGGACGCCGCTCTTCCGCGAGAAGTTCGATGCGGTCGCGACGCTCTCCTTCGGCTCGCAACGGCTGCAGCGCTACGACGTGTATCGTCGGCGTTGACCCGTCACGAGGGCGCGCGCGCTGCGATGTTGCGCTGCGCGACCAGGACCTTGTTCCGCGCCGACTGGAGCTGCTGCTTCAGCGCGTCGGTGTCCCGCGCGATGTCCTGCCAGTCGCCTTCTTGCGCGAGCTTGTGCACGGCATCCGCTTCCGCGATGACGGCCTCGGTCCGCGTAGTGACGTCCTCGAGCGACTTCAGCAGCTCGGTCGGCGAGCGGTTTTCTTCCTGGCCGGACATCACAGCGAGTGCCGGCTCGTTGATGTCCTGCGCCCGCTGGCCGAGGGCCGCGACGCGCTCGAGCAGCGCCATCCGCTCCTCGAACCGCGTCTTGATCTTCGTCGTACCCTCCGCCGTCATGTCCATGCATTGCTGCTGCCGGACCTGCGCTGCGTGCATTGCCTGGGCGAACTCGGGCAGGAGCACCGCAAGCTTCTCCTGGTGTGCCGCGCACTCCTCGAGCACCTTGCGCGCGCGCTGCAATGTCTTGTCGGAGGTGAGCGGCAGCTTCTGAAGCTCCGTCACCGTCTCCTCGTAATGGCGGAGCTCGTTCTCGAGCGCGGCAGCCGCAGAGGTGAGAGGTCCTTGTACCGTTTTCGTCGATGCGGGCATGTCAGGGCTCCATGAAGCGCGAGCGGCAGACGGTGGCAGAGCGTCAATCGAAAGACATCCCGCCGAGGTTTGCGACCATCGAGACGAGGCGCGAGAGATCGACGGGCTTCGGCAGGTGACCCTGGAACCCGGCGGCATAGGCTCGCTCACCGTCGGCCTGCCTTGCATGCGCCGTGACGGCGATCGCTGGCGTCCGCCCACCGCGGCTCGCGGGGAGGCCACGCACCGCGCGGATGAGCCCGTAACCATCTCCGTTCGGCATCGCGATGTCGCTGACGATGACGTCGGGACGGAAGCGTCCGACCTCGTGGAACGCCGTGGACGCAGACTCAGCTTCGGAAACGGTCGCGCCGCGCTCGCTGAGCACGTGCCTCAGGAGACCACGCGCGTCGTCGTCGTCGTCCACGACGAGGATCTTGAGCCCTTCCAGGCGAATCGGTTCGCCTTCGACGGGACGCTCCGGCGGCGGCACCGATCGACTCGACGGAGCGGGGAACGAGGTGGCCGGCGTCGGAATCTCGACCGTGAAGGTCGATCCCTGGTCGGGTCCGGGGCTCGCTGCCGTGATGTTGCCGCCGTGCGCATCGACGATCTGTTTGACGATCGCGAGGCCGAGGCCGAGGCCGCCGTGCTTGCGGGTGGTCGATGCATCCGCCTGCCGGAAGGGCTCGAAGACGTGCTCGAGGAACCTGCCGTCGATGCCTTCGCCGGAGTCCGTGATGCAGATCTTCACCTTGTCCGGCGAGACGTCCGCCTCCAGCTGAACGCGCCCCTCCTTCGGCGTGAACTTGATCGCGTTCGCGAGGAGGTTCCACACGACCTGCTGCATGCGCTGCGGGTCGGCGCGAAGCGTGATCTTCTCCGGCAACGACACCGACAGGTCGATGTTCTTCGCCTGAGCCGCGGGGCGGACGACGTCCACGGCGGCGTTGATGACGTCATTGAGGAGGATCTCGGTCGGCTCGAGACGGAGCTTGCCGCGGACGACGCGAGACACATCGAGGATGTCCTCGAGCATCCGCGCCTGGGAGCGCGCATTGCGCTCGACGATGCCGAGCGCACGATCGAGCTCTGCGGGAGCCTTGGCCCTGGCCGTCACCGTCCAGCCGAGGATCGCGTTCAGCGGCGTCCTGAGCTCGTGGGACACCGTCGCGAGGAACTCGTCCTTCATCCGGCTGGCGAGCTCGGCTTCGAGCCGCGCTGTTCGTTCGAGCTCGAGGATGCGCGCGCGCTCGAGACGGGCGGCCGCCTGCATCGAGATGTCGACCCCGAACACGAGCACGCGGTCCACGGTGCCTGCGTGGTTGCGTAGCGGTTGGGCCGTGATCCGGAGCACGCGACCGTCTTCGAGCGAGAGCTCCTCGGCCGAGGTCGTCTCTCCGGTCTCGCGGACGCGCTGCGCGAGCGCGCCGACGCTCGCCTCGAGGCCGATCTCCGCGAGCGGCTTGCCGAGGAGATCGTGTCGCTGGAAGAAGCTCGCATACGCAGGATTGACGAAGTCGTGGCAGTCGCCATCGCGGAGGATGCTGATCATCGCCGGCGCCGAGGAGAGCACTTCGTGCAAGCGCGCGCGCTTGAAGTGCTCGGCGACGGCCCACGCGGCGCGCTCCGCCATCGCTCCGAAGAGGCGTTTTTCTTCTTCGGTGAACGTGTTCGACCGGATCGAGCCGATGTGAGCGACGCCGAGCACCTCGCCGTCGTGGAGCAGCGGCATCCCGTAGAGGCCCTTGGTCCCGCGCTCGCGCAGCCACGCGCTGCGGACGATGCCGGACGTGGCGGCGTCCGAGAGCTCGATGGGGCGGCGCTCGGCAGCGACCTTGCCGGCGAAGCTCTCGCCGATCGGGACGGAGAAGCGCTCGTCGACATCTCCGTTCAGGCCGACGCACGCCCGGACGCAGAGCTCGTCCTTGTCGCGGAGGAGGACGGTCGCCGAGTCGGCGTGGTCGGCCGCGCTCAAGAAGACGGACAGGAGCTCCCGCAGGAACGTCGGGAGGTCGGTGTTCTGCAGCGCGGCCGTCGAGATGCGCTCGAACGCGACGAGCCGGCGGATCGCCTCGTCCCGCTCATGGGTTCGAACGGCGACCTGGGCGCGCCGCACCTCTTCGCGCTGCTCGAACAGGTTCACGAACGCCCTGACGCGTGCCCGCACGATCTCGGCGTCGAACGGCTTCGTGATGTAGTCCGCCGCGCCGACGGAATAGCCCTTCTTCACGAAGCCGTCGTCGCGGTGGATCGCCGTGAGAAAGATGATCGGGAGCTCGCGGCCGGTCTCGAGCGTGCGGATCTTGGCGGCCGTGTCGAACCCGTCCATCTCGGGCATCTGGACGTCGAGCAGCGCCACGGCGAACGACTCGCGCGCGACGTGCTCGATCGCCTGTTTGCCGGAGGACGCCTCGACGATGCGCGCGCCGAGCGGCTTCAGCACCGCCGAGAGCGCGAGCAGGTTTGCTGGGGTGTCGTCGACCACCAAGATGCTGACGGGCGACGTTGCGCTACTTCTGTCGGACTGCATCATCTGGCGTCAGCTCTCACGAGAGCTGTTTCTGGCGCTCCGCCGAGCGGCGACGCCACATGTAGATCACCGCGAGGAGCTTCTCGGGATCGACAGGCTTGGTGACGTAATCGGACGCCCCGGCCTCGAGCGCCTTCTCGCGGTCGCCCTTCATCGCCTTCGCTGTGAGCGAGATGATGGGCAGCGACTGGAACTGGAGGATGTCGCGGATGGCGCGTGTGGCGGTGAGGCCGTCCATCTCCGGCATCATCGTATCCATCAGGATCAAATTGATGTCGGCGTTGGTGTTCAGGACCTCGAGAGCCATCTTCCCGTTCTCGGCGTGGAGGACGTGAATGCCATGGCCCTCGAGCACGCTCCGGATCGCGAAGATGTTCCGCATGTCGTCGTCGACGACGAGGACGCGCGTTCCGCCGAAATCGGCGTCCTGCGGGAGCGGCGGGACGTCTTCTTCTTCGCGCGGCGCCTCGTCCTTCATTGCCTCGGGAGCGATCTCCGCGCCCGCGTAGGTGCACGGCAGGTTGAGCGTGAACGTGCTGCCCTGATCGGGCACGCTCACGACCTCGATGGACCCGCCGAGGAGGCGCGCAATCTCACGGCTGATCGTGAGACCGAGGCCGGTGCCACCGTACTTGCGGCTCGTCGTGCCGTCGGCCTGCTGGAACGCCTCGAAGATGAGCTTCTGCTTCTCGGGGACGATGCCGATGCCCGTATCGGTGACGGCGAAGCTGATCATCGACTCGCCGCGTTCGAACGGACCGGGCTTCACCGTCATCGTGACCGAGCCCTTCGCCGTGAACTTGAATGCATTCGAGAGAAGGTTCTTCAGGATCTGCTGGAGCCGGTTCACGTCCGTGTAGAGCGTATTCGGGACACCGGGCTCCATCTTCACGTCGAACACGAGGTTCTTCTGATCGGCCACGTGTCGGAACGTCTGCTCGAGATACTCCCTCACGTCGGAGAGCGCGAAGCTCTTCGGATCGATCGGCATCTTGCCGGCTTCGACCTTCGACAGATCGAGGATCTCGTTGATGAGCGAGAGGAGATCGTTGCCGGACGTATACACCGTCTGGGCGAACTTGACCTGTTCCGGGGTGAGGTTCCCGCCCGGGTTCTCGGCCAGCATCTTCGAGAGAATGAGCAGGCTGTTGAGCGGCGTCCGGAGCTCGTGGCTCATGTTCGCGAGGAACTCGGACTTGTACTTCGAGATGAGCTGAAGCTGCTCCGCCTTCTCTTCCAGGCTTCGCGATGCGAGCTCGACCTCGTTGTTCTTCACCTCGAGGAGCTTCGCCTTGTCGTTCAGCTCGGCGGCCTGGGCCTCGAGCTCGGCGTTCGACTTCTTGAGCTGCTGGAGGAGCTCGTCGGTGCGCATGCTCGACGAGATCATGTTCAGGATGACGCCGACCGAATCCATCAGCTGGTCGAGGAACGTCAGGTGGTTGATGTGGAAGCGGTGGAACGAGGCGAGCTCGATGACCGCCTTGATCTCGCCCTCGAAGAGGACGGGCAGCACGACCACCGCGCGGGGAGCGGCTTCGCCCATGCCCGTCGCGATGTAGATGAAGTTCTCGGGTACCTCGGTGAGCAGGATGCGCTTCTTCTCGAACGCGCACTGCCCGATGAGGCTCTCCCTCATCTTGTATGAGTTCGCGAGGCTCTTGCGGCCGCCGAACCCGTAGCTCGCGATGAGGTGCATCGCCGGCTCACCCGACGACTCGTCGAGCATGTAGAACGCGCCGTGCTGCGCATCGACGAGCGGCGTCAGCTCGCTCATGATCAGCTGCGCAACGGACACGATGTTGCGCTGGCCCTGCATGATGCTCGAGAACCGGGCCAGGTTGGTCTTCAGCCAGTCCTGCTCCTGGTTCTTCTGCGTCGTGTCCTTCAGGTTGCCGATCATCTGGTTGATGTTGTCTTTCAGCGCGGCGACCTCGCCCTGCGCTTCGACCGTGATCGAGCGGGTCAGGTCACCCTTGGCGACTGCGGTGGACACTTCCGCGATCGCACGCACCTGCGAGGTGAGGTTTCCTGCGAGCTGATTGACGTTGTCGGTGAGGTCGCGCCACGTGCCGGCGGCGCCCGGGACCTTCGCCTGGCCACCGAGCTTGCCTTCGATACCGACCTCGCGAGCGACCGTCGTGACCTGGTCCGCGAAGATGCGGAGCGTGTCGGTCATGTTGTTGATCGTCTCGGCGAGCGCGGCGACTTCGCCCTTCGCCTCGAGGACGAACTTCGGCGAGAGATCGCCGCTCGCGACGGCGGTGACGACCTTCACGATGCCTCGCACCTGCTTCGTGAGGTTCGAGGCCATGATGTTGACGTTGTCCGTCAGGTCGCGCCAGACGCCGAATGCGCCGGGGACGCGCGCCTCCGTACCGAGCTTGCCTTCGATGCCGACCTCGCGCGCGAGCGTCGTCACCTGATCGGCGAACGTGCGGAGCGTGTCGGTCATGTTGTTGATCGTCTCGGCGAGCGCGGCGACCTCGCCCTTCGCCTCGAGGACAAACTTCTGCGAGAGATCGCCGTTCGCGACGGCGGTGACGACCTTGACGATGCCGCGCACCTGCGTCGTGAGGTTGGCGGCCATGACGTTGACGTTGTCGGTCAGATCCTTCCACGTGCCGCTGACGCCGCGCACCTCGGCCTGACCACCGAGCTTTCCTTCGGTGCCGACCTCCTTCGCGACGCGGGTGACCTCCGCGGCGAACGAGTTCAGCTGGTCGACCATCTTGTTGATGACGTCCTTGATCTGGAGGATCTCGCCTTTGACGTCGACGGTGATCTTCTGGGTCAAGTCGCCATTGGCGATCGCGGTCGCGACCTTCGACACGTCGCGGAGCTGC
>JAEXCN010000497.1 GCA_023402175.1 Pseudomonadota bacterium
GCTGGACGGCGGCCTTCGACGTCGTGGCCAGCGTCACGTTCCTAGCTCTGCTGCTCGCCCTGACGTGGAGCGCCCGCCGTCCCGCGAGCGAGCCGGCACCTACCCCGTCGCCCTGACGTGCTTCTGAGCTTGTCTCGACGGGCCTGTTTCACCATTATGCCGGACGCAATGCCAGATCAGCGCACCGTAAAGCTCAAGATTCTTCGGCAGGACGGCCCGACGGACGCGAACACCCGCCGCTGGGAAGAGTTCGACGTCGCCTGGCATCCGCAGATGAACGTCATCAGCGCGCTCATGGAGATCCAGCGGTCTCCGAGGACGGCGGACGGCAAGAACGTCGCGCCGGTGGTCTGGGACTCGTGCTGCCTCGAAGAGGTCTGCGGCGCGTGCACGATGATCATCAACGGCAAGGTCCGGCAGGCCTGCTCGGCGCTCATCGACAAGGTGAGCCCGGACGGCGAGCCGGTCACCATCCAGCCGATGACGAAGTTCCCGCTCGTCCGGGACCTCATCGTCGACCGCTCGCGGATGTTCGACGACCTCAAGAAGGTCAAGGCGTGGATCCACCTCGACGGCTCGCACGAGCTCGGACCGGGGCCGCGCCAGTCTCCCGAGAACCAGGAGACCGCCTATCCGCTGTCACGCTGCATGACGTGTGGATGCTGCATGGAAGCGTGCCCGCAGGTCGGCAACCACTCGAACTTCATCGGTCCGGCGGCGATCAACCAGGTGCGGCTCTTCAACCTCCACCCGAGCGGCAAGATGCACAAGGCCGAGCGCCTCGAAGCGCTCATGGAGCCCGGCGGCATCGACGGCTGCGGCAAGGCGCAGAACTGCGTCGAGGTCTGCCCGAAGGAGATCCCGCTCGTCGACTCGATCGCGGATGTCTCGCGTCAGACGACGAAGCAGATGCTCTTCGGCTGGCTCTTGAAGTGACGATCGGTCCGCTCCTCGGCTGACCGAAGGAGCTACTGTCTTCACGGAACAAGCGAAGGTCGCCCGGGTGTCGCTCACTCCTTCCCGGGGCGCAATCTGGAGCGTGCAGATCTTCCGCTGATGATATCGTCGGGGCGGATGAGCGCTCGGTTCGTCGCCGCCTGCACGACCACGGCGATCGTGGCGATGACGTCGCTGTCATCGGCGGACGAGCCCGCGCCGCCGTCCGAGGCGCCGCCGCCTCCGGCAGCGCAGGTCGATCTGACGAAGGACACGAAGCCGCCAGCGGCCGAAGAGCTCCTCGCGCCGCCGCCCGAGGCGCCGCCCGCGCCGCCGTACAAGAAGTCGCTCGTCCTCGACTCGTCGATCGGAGCGCTCGCCTTCCTCGGCGAGTTCGGGAAGGTCGCGCCGCCGGGACCGTGGATGCACGTGCAGCTCGGCTACGAGCTCTTGAAGTGGCTCATGGTCTACGGCGAGGGCGAGCTCGCGTTTACCGATACGTCTCGCCGGCAGGCGCCGCCGAGCACGCGCGCGTTTCCGCTCCTCGGCTTCGGCGGCGGTGCCCGCTTCACGATCCGCTTCACCGATCGCGTCGGGATGTACGCCCAGGGCGGCCTCGGCATGATGAAGGCCGACATCGCGACGCGTGCGCTCGGGAACCTCGGATTTCGTGAAGCCGAGTCGCTCGGCGTCTATCTCGGAGCGCGCCTCGGCGTCGAATGGTTCCAGATCGACCGGCACTTCGCGCTCGGTCTGACCACGGGGATCCGGACGGCGCAGGGCTTTACGAAGACCGGCGCGGGCACGGACACGCCCCTCGCGCTGGATGGTGGAGCGTCGCTTCGATACGCGTTCTGAGCTCGCCGCGCTGAACGCGTGAGTGACCACCCGACGAAAGCTGGCTCGAGCTCGCCCTTGGGCTCAGAATCAACTGAGCAGGGGTGCCAGCGATGAAGCGTATTTCTTTGATCGTCGGAATGACGGCGCTGTTCGGGTGGGGACTCATGACGGCGCTCGGTGGATGCGGGGGAGCCGAAGCAAGCGACGTCAACGCGAACGCGCCGGATGGTTCGCAGTCGAGCAGCAGCTCCGGAGACAACGGATCGAGCGGATCGAGCGGCACCAGCGGGTCGAGCGGATCGAGCGGATCGAGCGGCGGAACGCCTGACGGCGGCACGCCGAGCGACGCGGGGCCAGACGGCAGCTCGTCGGGGGGCCCGTCGAATCCTGGCAAGATCACGTGCGGCGCGAGCGAGTGCAACGCGAACAACCAGCAGTGCTGTCAGAGCGCGAACGATGCGGGCTGCATCGACGACGGCAACGCCTGTCAGGGTGCCAAGCTCTCCTGCGACGAGGCCGCGGACTGCAGCGGTGGTGATCGATGCTGCGTCTCGGTCGGCGGCACCGGCGTCCGCGTGCGCTGCGAGAAGGGCTGTCAGCCCCGATCCCAGATCTGCAAGACGAACGCGGAGTGCAGTGACGGCGGCACGTGCGCGGAGAGGAACTGCCCGAACGGGGTGAAAGTTCGGACCTGCGCCCCGAACCCAATCTGCAACTGACTCAGACCTCGATCGCGAACATCCGCGCGGTGCGCGCGGGCACCTCCACGACGAATCCGCCGGCCTGCGCTTCGATGCGGGCCGGCTCGCGCGTGTGCGGGAGCAAATCGACGATCGCGCGCGCCTCCATACCGAGCCCGACGGTCGCGAGCACCGCCTCGGGCTCGGGGTTCATCACGAACGCGACGCGCGGCGTGCCCTCGTCGTCCTCGTGAACGGTCACGAAGACGGTCGGCGGATCGCACACGAAGCTCGGAAGCCCTAGCCTCTCGACGAATCGCGCGACGAGGGCGTCCGCGCGCGCGGGATCTTCGAGCGCCTCGACCTCGAGGCCGCGCACGTCGTGCGGGTGCCCGAGCAGGCGCATCGATCCGTCGCGGTGCGGAACGGTCGGTCCGATCGTGACCGCCGCACCGCCGGCCTGCGCATCGCGGAGCGTGTCGAGCACGTCGCGCTTCAGGCCTCCCGCGGTCGTGCAGACGATCCACGACGCGCCCTCGATCGAAGCGGCGAGCGCTTCGCCTCCCGCATACGCGAACGGAATGCCGCGCGCGACAAGCGCTCGCTCGAACGCACGAACGAACGACTCGCCCGCGATCGGCGCGGCGGGAGCGAACGCTTCTTTCTCGTGCTCGCCGGACGGCTCCGCGCCGTCCTCGGCCGTACGTCCGAGCCCGAGGTCGTCCTCGAGGCAGCTCTCGAGCGGGCCCGCGCCGGTGATGTTGAAGAACGCCGGCGTGACGGGGCCGAACGCGTGCGTCGCGCGCGACAGACGCCGGAGCGCGCGCGGGACGACGAGGCGGACGGGGGCGCGGCGGCGCAGCGTGTGGAAAGCCACACGGTCGAGCGCATCGATCAGCGCGTGGTAGTCGTCGGCAAGCCGGCGCGGCAGGCCGTGCTCGTCGATCGGTGCGCCGACCCAGCGATCGCGATCGACCGCCATGTAGAGGTTGAAGCCGCGCAAGCCGTACGCGAGCGCGGTCATCAGCGTGTAGAGCGAGTCCTTGTCGTCGAGCGGTGCGAAGAACGGCGGGAAGCCTGCGCCGACCTCGGCTCCGTAGGCCGGGACGCCGACGCCCTCGCAGCGCGCAGCGAGCTCGCCGGTGCGGCGGAGGATCGACATGTGGTGCTTCGGATTCGCCGGGTGGTAGTAGTCGAGCCCGACGAGATCGACGACCTGCCCGATGCGTCCCGGATTGAGCGCCGTCGCGGCCTCTCCGAGCGGGAGGTTGTGCATCGTCGGGACGGAGGCGCACCCGGCGGTCTCGAGCGCCTTCGCGAAGCGGCCCATCGCTTCGGCGAGCAGGTACTCGTGGAATTCCATCCAGTCCATGTGCCGTGGCAACTCGTCGGCCGTCTTCGCATCGAAGCGCTGCGGCGGCGCGGCGGTCGCGAACGTGACGGTCGGCTCGTTCCACGCCTCACGGAGCGCCGAGACGCTCGTGTACTTCTCGCGGAGAAAGGAGCGGAAGAGGCGGATCGCGTCGGGGTGGTAGTCCTGATCGTAGGGACCGTCGCGGAAGTAGAGCGCGCCCTCGTTGTCGATCTGCCACATCACGATCGGACCGTGCGGGTACTGGAGCGGCGCGAGCACGCGCCCCACGGCCTCGAACCAGAGCGCCGCCTCGTCGTGGAAGGCGTCGCTCGCGTAGCTCGGGACCGGAAACGCCGTCGGAACGATCGGCAGGATGACGGGGTTGTCGCGTGGAGTCCGCGCCTGGCATTCGCGATCCCAGACGACACGTTCGGGCAAACCGAACCACGTCAGCTCCGCGTTGATGTGCGGTCCGGGTCGAGCGACGACGTACAAGCCGCGTTCATGGCAGAGCCGCATGAAGCGCGCGACGTCGAGACGCGCGAAGCTCTCACCGAAGTCGAACGTGCCCTGTGCGGTCTCGTGGACGCCCCACGGGATGTACGTGTCGACGAGGCGGAGGCCCATCGCCTTCATCGCGTCGAGGCAAGGGCCCCACTGCTCGGGAGCGTGCCGCCAGTAGTGCATCGCTCCTGCCCAGAGAGGCAGCACCTCGTCCGAAGCACCGCGCCGATCGAGGAACGCGAGCCCATGGGAATGGACCTCGACCGTCCGTACCGGCGACAGCGCTCCGCCTCTGCGATTGTCGATCACGGGGGCAGCCACACTAGCACGGATCCCCGTGCTGCCGCCGCGGGTCGAGCTCAGCGCTTCTCGACGCGGACCGCGCGCGTCTCGGCGACGACGTCGAGCTCGGTGACGCTCGGCGCGAACGCGAAGGGCTGCACGCTGCAGCTCGGACCGTCGTCGAGCGTCGGAGTCGTCGCGACGACGGCAGCCTTTCCGAGCCCGCCGTCCTTCGCGAACGCCTTCATCGCCCAGATCGAGCTCGCGCCGGCATCACCGGTAGCGAGCCCGGTCACGAGCGCGCCGCCGTCCGTCGTCAGGCGAAGCGCGGCGAAGGAGGACGCTCGTGCCGCGCCGGGGGCGTAGCGCTTCGTCCACACGGGCCGTCCGGAAGCGTCGAGACCGACGAGCGCGATCGCCGGAACGGTGGCGTCGCCTTCTCCGGTGAGCTCGACGGACGACGCGCTCATGACGAAGCCCGAGGTCGGCAGCTCGGCGATGGCGCTCGCGACGAACACCGGCGCTCGGCCGTTCGCGAATCCGGGGTACGTGACGAATCCGACGTCACCGTTCTCGCGGATGCGCGCGACGAACGCCCGGCTCTGCGAATGGCTTCCACCTGCGACGGTGATGCCTCCCGACTCAGCAGGGATGACCGACGTCGGCGAGAGATTGAACGCCGTCTGGCATCCCGCGTATCCGCGTGCGGAACGGAGCGCGCCAGCGTCGTCGAGGCGTGCGACGAACATCCCGTCGCCCGCGGATGTCCCGCGGACCTCACCGACGAGGACGAGCTCACCGTTCGTGCCAGTGCGCGTGATCGCCCTCGGCGACAGCCCGGACGCGCCTCCGTTAGGGGCCGCCCAGAGTCCCGCGTCGATGACGGCGCCCGCGTCGTCGAGGTGGACGACGAATGCCTTGTCCTGACTGAGACATTCACCCGCGACGAGGAACCCCGTTCCCGCTCCTCCCGGTCCGTCGTTCGCGAGCACGCGCGCGGCCGGCGTCGCGCAGATCTCGAACGGAAGCTTGTAGGATCTCCGGAACGCCACGCCACCGGCCTGACCGACGCGCAGCAGCTCGAACGAGCTGCCATCCTGGTCCGACGCGAGCACGGCGATCCCCGCATCACGCGTCGGGACGCTCCGCACGATCCCGAGCGGAGTCCCGGTCGGCGTGAGATAGCGCGCGCTCCAGATGCGGTTGCCGGCGTCGTCGATCTTGAGCAGGGCGCGTGCCTCGCTGGCCGCTACGACCCATCGATCGTCGATCGCACGTGAGAGATCCGTGAAGACGATGCCCGTGAGCGCCGGTCCCGAAGACGACGCCCCGTCACTGATGCCTGCTTCGTGGAGGCTCGACCAGGGCTCGAACGCGGGCGATCGGAGCGCAGGAGCATCGGGCCCACTTCCCGGAGGGAGATGGCTCGAGCCCGCCGGCGGGTCCTTGCACGAGCCGCTCGCGACCACGATATCGAGAGGCTCGAACGGCGGAGAGCTCCAGTCGAGGAGGGTCACATGTCCGAGCACGGGCAGGTTCGGGCTCGTGATGCGGGCCCCCACCCTGCTCGAGAGACCGCTTCGGAGCTCCCAGCACGGCGATCGCTCCGGATCGGCCACGAGCCCGAGCGACGCTTCGGCGGTCACATAGGGGCCGGCCGCTCCGTAGAGCGCCATCCCGAGGCGCACGCCCGCCTTCGTCTTCGCATGCGCGTGAAGGCCGACTTCAGGCTCCTCGACGTCGAAGCTCGTGTCCTTCACCGCCGGCGGCGAGAAGACGGGGCGCCCCGCGGTCTTCGACGAGACCGCGACCGAGCTCGTGAGGGCGACGTGGCCCTTCACTCCGGCGCGGAACGACGCGCTCGCGCCTCCCTCGACGCTCGCGATGATGTCGAGCGTCGGCAGGAACACGAGCGGACCGAGGATGAGCGGCGGGAGGTGGACGGTGGCGATCTCGAACTTCTTTTCGAACGCGAGCGATGCCTGGCCGACGAAGCGCAGCTCCGAAGCGACGCTCGGATCGACGGTGAAGGCGACCTTCACCTCGGGGAGCATGTCTTCGAGCGAGCAGCTCGGCTTCTTCCCGATGATCACGCCGGCAAGGCTCTCGACGCACGACGTGACCGCGGCGGGCAGGTCGAAGATGTCGCCCCAGTCGACGTCGAGCGAGAGATTGTACGCGACCGCTCCCGAGAACGAGCCCTCGATTCGGAGCTGATCGTTCGTCGTGGACGGGTCGCCGTCGCCGTCGAACAGCACGACATTCACGGGTGCCTTGCGCTCCGAGGTCCCTCCGATTCCGAGCGGCGTGGTCGTGTCGTTGGTGACGAGCGGCCCATCGTCGAGCGACACCGGGCGCGCGACGCGGGCATGGAGCTTCTTGAACGCGAGCTGCGGAGGCGCGATCGCCGTTCGAAGCAGGAGGCCTTCGCCGGTCCGCTCGGCGTCGAGGACGACTCGAAGGAAGCCGTTCGGCGTCGCCTTCGAGGCACCGCCGACGATCACGGCGCCGCGGCCGACGTTCTCGAGCGCCTTCGGCGGCTGCCGGAAAACGAGGCGGCCATCGCCTGCATCCGGCTCGAGCGACGAGAGATCCTCCGCGGAGAGCATCTTCGTCGACGGAAAAGGCACGACTTCGATCTCGTCGCCGGGCTCGCTCTTCGACGTATCGTCGGAAGAACAGCCCTGCGTCGGGATCGCGCAGAGGAGTGGAACGGCGAAAGAGAAAACGAGCTTGCGGAAGGTGGACGGACCCATGCGCCCCTGGTCGGTCATGCCCGCAATCAGTTGCCACGATCTTTGCGGCGAGCCCGTCACCCGTTCGGCGACCGTCGCCGACACCTGCAGCGGCGCGCAGACGCCCGGAGTGATGAGGGCTCCCCTCAGAGGATCGCGCCGATCACTCCTTGCTCCTTCGAGATCGCGCAGTTGCACGAGGCATGGTTCCTGCTCGCAAGGAGCGCATGGTCGACATCGACGAGGCGTTCGCGACGGTGGCCGCAGCGATCAACGCGCACGGGGCGGCGCCGGACGAGGTCCTCACCGGCCTCGAGTCGTTGCGCGGCTCGGTCGGCCGCTGGCTCGCAGGTGCTTCCGGCGCTCTCGATGCGCCGACCCACGGGCGTTGGCTCGTCGCGCCCACGGGAAGGCAGATCGACCTCACACGCCGGCCGACGCTACGGAGGGTCGTCGCGGCCCTGGTCGAGGCGCGCGTCGCGAGGCCGGGGAAGGCGCTCGCCGCCTCCCAGCTCATTGCCGCCGGCTGGGCCGACGAGCCGACGGATCACGAAGCGGCGATGAACCGTCTGCGCGTGGCGATCTGCCGGCTCCGGCAGCTCGGGCTCGAGAACGTGATCGTCACGACGAGCACGGGCTGGCTGATCGAGCCGACCACGCCGATCCTCCGCGATCACACGCCCGCGCTGGCCGCAGCGGAGCTCTCCGAAGAGGACGACGTGCGCACGCCGGTGAGCGGCATCTTCGAGGCGTCCACCGGCAACCGTGAAGAGAAGGTCGCCTGACGGACGGCGCCAAGGTCACTCGAGCTCGTCGCCGAGCGCGCGCTTCAGGATCTCGCGGAGCTCCGCCATGTCGGCGTCGTGCGGAGCGAGGCGTGCGAGCGCGCCGCCGACCTTCTTGATCGTCGGCGTGACGAACTTGAGGAACGACGGGTTGCCCTTCTGCCGATCGATGAAGACGAAGCGACCTGCGTCCTTCAGCTTCCGCTGGACGGTGACGAGATCGAACTCGTCGAGGAGGCGCGTGCGGCTCTCCTTGCTGAACCCGCGGGAGAGGGCGGCGGCGTCGGCGTAGTCGGTGAGACGGGCCTCGACGAACGCGCGATCGAACTCCTGGTAGCTGTCGTTCAGGAGCGCGACGAGATCGTAGACGCGCGGCCCGAGAAGCGCGTCCTGGAAATCGATCCACACGAGCCTCGGCTCGTTACGCCCGGGCACGACCATGATGTTGCGCGACTGGTAGTCGCGATGCACGAAGCCGCTCGGCAGGTCGGCGACGCGGCGTGCGAGACGATCGGCGATGCGGTTCCAGCTCGCGAGATCGGCCGCTGCGAGCGGCTTGTCGCGCGCGTCGAGGCCCCATTCCTTGAAGTGCTCGATCTCCCAGCGAAGCAGATCGAAGTCGAACGTGCGGCTCGCGACGACGGAGCCTTCGGGCAGTGACGCGAGCTCGTTCTGCGCACGCGCGAGATCGCGCACCGCCTTGCGATAGAGCTCCTCGCGATTCCCGGGGTGTTTGATGAGCCAGTTCGCGAGCGTCTCGTCGCCGAGATCCTCGATCACGAGCCACCCGTGTGCGGTGTCCTCCGCGAGGACGTCGGGGACGTCCACGCCGTGCTCCGCGAGGAGATCGCGCACCTCGAGGAACGGCCAACGCGCAGCGCCGTCGTGCGCCTTCTGCACTTCTTCGGGACGTCCGCCCTCGGGGACGAACATCGCGACGGCCGTCTTGCCTTCAGGCAGCGACAGTCGGAAGTAGCGACGGGTCGACGCACCGCCGGGCATGGCCGCGAGCGTCAGATCGGCACCGAAAGAGCGGCGAACGAGCTCGGCGAGCTTGTCCTCGTTGGTCTCTGCCGGCGGCGGGGTGAGGGAGGGAGAAACGAACGCCACGACCGTTTCTCCATTATCCTTTCTCCTCGAACGACGCCACAGTTGGCGGAGAACGCCCGCGCTGAGGTTGGCCCGTTCGATGCCCTCGGGATTCCGGCGACGATTACACGTGGCCGCTCACAGGGGCGGCCACGTGCAGTCAGGTACTCGATCGCCTGCAAGAGATTGCAGGCTTCTCAGTTCACGCAGGTGCCGCCGCAAACCGCGAGCATGCCAACGGGATTGCAGACGCCGTCCTCCGTCGAGCAATGCTGGCCGGCAGGGCACGTGGCCGAGGACATGCACGTGGCGCCCTGCGCTTGGGCGGCCTTGCAGCCCTTGTAGGCCATGTCGGCGGTGCAGATGCGGCCGTCGGCCGTGCACGCGCTCGGGCCGTAGATCGGCTCGCACGATGCGTTTGCGGTGCACGCCGTCTGGTCGAGGCCCGAGCACGGGTCGACGGCCTTCGTCGAGCCGCAGCTCCAGTTGCACGTGTTCTCGGTCGAGCAGGTGAACGCGCCGACGCACATCGGATGGATGATGTCCTGCGCGTCGCAGTCGGAGGCCTGGGCGCAATACGACGTCGCCTTGTCGAGCGACTGCGCGAAGCTCTTCCTCGACAGCGAGAGCGTGTCGCCCTGCGCGACGTAATCGTAGCGACCGAGCAGGTGCTTCACGTGCTGCGAGGCCGTGCTCGACTTGAACGTGATCGTCTTCGAGCCCGCGGTGAACGTGCCGACGATGCGTTCGCTCGACGGGCACGGCGCCGTGATGCAGCGGATGCCCGTGTCGACGTCGGCGATGAACTCGTTCGCCTGCCCGGCCTTCTTGCTCGTGAGAATGAGGCCGTGGAACGGACCGGTGTCGCCCTTGTACGACCCGATGAGGGCCTTGCCCTCCTTCGACAGATCCTGCTCGGTCTCGTCGACCGCGGCGTCGTCGTCGCCGACGTCGGCGGAACAGCCGGCGATCGCGGCGAGGCTGGAGAACGAGACGGCGGCGAGGACGAAAAGCTTCTTGCTGAGCATGGGAAAGAGCCTCCTAGGTGCCCTGCGCGAGGCGCGGGCGGTGTGGTCGGCCGGGGTATGACATGTAATCCGACGTGCGCAACCAAACTCGGCTTTGCCCTGAGCTCACGCGTACTTGCCCGGGCTCGACGGCCACTCGAGCGCCGTTGCCAGGACGCGCCCGAGTACGAGCGCTTGCATGTCGCGGCTCGCGCTCGCCTCGCGTCGCGCATCGCCCTCGTCTCCCGGAGCGTGAACCGAAGTGGACGGAGTCCAGCTCGCTGGACCGAGTCCACGTAGGTCGAACGAGGTTCCGCGAAAGCCGAACCGGATTGAACTTCACCTCCCCCGTCCACGAACGCGACGGCCTTTCGCGCGGACCATCGATTGCAGCCGCGCCGGCCGATGCTCGCCGGATCGACACATGTGCTCGTGCTCGTGACCCTCATGGGGTTCGCCACCGTCGCCTTGTTCGCGTGGGCGTGGTGGACCGGGAAGCTCGACGATCTCGAGGCGCAGGCCACGTCTCTCTTCGACGCTCGCGATCTCCGCCTCGAGCGGCCGTGGGAATCCGACGAGGAGCGCGCCGAGCGAGCGAAGACGTTCGGGGCTCTCGTCACTCCCGAGCCAGGAGAATGGGGCGATGGAGGCCGCTGAGGCGCAGGAAGCCGCGACGCCGGCATTCGAGCGCGTCGGTCCCGCCGCGCGGCGGGCAGGCCTCTTCGCGTTCGCCACCGCGATCGCGTGGCTCCTCCTCGGATCGGCGCTCGGAGACCTCGCGAGCTTGCGCTTCCAGCTGCCGGACTTCTGGGCGTCGCTTGCGCCGCTGACGTTCGGCCGCATCCGCCCGGCGCATCTGAACACGATGATCTACGGCTGGGCGTCGCTGTCGATGCTCGCTACGGCGCTCTGGCTGATCCCACGCCTCGTCCACGTTCCGCTGCGTTGGCCGGTCCTCGCGTTCGGCGGGCTGCTCGTCTGGAACCTCGGGCTGTTCATCGGCGTCGTCGGGATCCTCTTCGGCCTCACCGACGGCCTCGAGTGGCTCGAGATGCATCGCTACACCGCCGATCCGCTCCTCGTCGTCGGCGGCGGGATGGTCGGCGCAGCCGTGCTGCGGACCGTGCTCGAGACCAAGGTCCCGCATCTCTACGTCTCGATCTGGTACATCGCGAGCGCGTTCGTCTGGTTCCCGATCATCTTCATCGCCGGGAACTGGCCGCATCTCCGCGGCTCGCAGAGCGTCGCGGCGAACTGGTTCTACGCTCACAACGCGCTCGGCTTCTGGCTCACCGCGATCAGCCTCGGCGGGGTCTACTACTTCATCCCGAAGATCCTCGGCCGGCCGATCTACAGCTATCAGCTGTCGCTGCTCGGCTTCTGGACGTTCGCGTTCTTCTACGCGCTGAACGGGATGCACCACGTTATCGGCGGGCCGATGCCGTCGTGGATGATCGCGACCTCGGTCGTCGCGAGCTTCATGATGGTGATCCCGGTGACGGCGGTCGCACTGAACCACCACATGTCGATGGTCGGTCGCTTCGGCGCGCTCCGCTACTCGCCGACGCTGCGCTTCGTCGTGGTCGGAGCGATCGCCTACACGGCGGTCTCGCTGCAAGGCGTCTTCACCGCGATGGTGAAGGTGAACCGCCTGACGCACTTCACGCACTGGACGATCTCGCATTCGCACGTCGGTGTGTACGCGTTCGTCACGTTCGTCATGTTCGGTTGTGCCTATTACATCGTCCCGCGCCTCGTCGGACGGGAATGGCCGTCGCCGGCGCTCATCACGTGGCACTTCTGGCTCGTGCTCACCGGGGTCGCGCTCTACGTCATCCCGCTCGCGATCGGCGGAGTCCTCCAGGGGCTCGCGCTCGACAACCCGGACCTCCCCTTCCGCGAGTCGGTCGACGTCGTCCGCCCGTACCTCCTCGTCCGGACGATCTCCGGCTTCGTCCTCACGGCGGGACATCTCGTCTTCACCTGGCACTTCGGGCTCCTCGTCGCGGGCGTGCCCTCCAGGGCAGGCGCGCGCGGGCGCTTCATCCGGCCCATACGCGTCGAGATGCCGGCGCAGAAAGCGGCCGCCGAATGAACCGCATGTGGCTCCTCCTGCTCGGCGCGACGGCGACGATGACGTTCGCCCTCCTCACGCTCGTCGTGATTCCGCGCTCGTTGCTCGAGCGAATCGAGCCCCCGCCGGAGCTGCCGACGTACACGAGCTCGCAATCACGAGGGCGTGAGGTCTACGCCTCGCTCGGGTGCGTCTACTGTCACACGCAGCAAGTGCGGGACAAAGCCTTCACGTACGACGCGAAGCGTGGCTGGGGCAGGCCGTCCGTTCCCGCCGACTACGCGTACGACGATCCGCACCTGCTCGGGACGATGCGCACCGGACCCGATCTCCTCAACGTCGGCGTGCGCTTGCCTGATCGCAGCTGGCACCTCGTACACCTCTACGATCCGCGCCTCGTCGTCGATTGGTCGATCATGCCGAGCTTCCCGTTCCTCTTCGCCTGGAAGCGCCAGCCTGGTCCCGGTGACGAGATCGTGAAGGTGCCCGACCACGTGGCGCGGCCCGGCCTCGTCCTCGTCGCGAAGCCTGAGGCGAGCGCGCTCGTCGACTACCTCCTCTCGATGAATCGGATGTATTCGGCGCCGCCGCTCGAAGCTCCCCAGCAGGAGGCGGCGCGATGACGACGTCCGGCGGTCCTGCGCGAACGAGCGACGCATCCGCCGACGCGCTCGGTATGCCGACGGACGTCGAGCAGCTCCATCGCAACCTCCTGCGCCACACGCGCATCGAGCCGTCGGAGGGCGAGGAGCCGGCGCCTCGCGCGCTCTGGGCGCTGCTCGTCGCGACGATCTTCATCGGAGGCTTCCTCCTCGGTCGCCACTGGGGCGGGTTCGGCGTCGGGACACACCTCGGTTACGTCGAGCCGGGCGCGCCGGGTGCGGTCGCGCCCGAGCTCGCGAAGGGACCGCCCACGGGCGAGGAGCTCTACAAGAGCCGCTGCGCGCCCTGTCATCAAGCGAATGCGCAAGGCCTGCCCGGCTCGTTCCCTCCGCTCGTCGACTCGGAGTGGCTGAAGGGAGACCCGCGGACACCGATCCGCATCTTGCTCGACGGCCTGGCCGGCGCCGTGCACGTGAAGGGGGCCGTCTACAACGGCAACATGCCCGCCTGGGGCTCGACGATGTCGGACGAGGAGATCGCAGCCGTGCTCTCGTACGTGCGCGGGCTCGCGAATGCGCCGCCCGTCGACGCGGGCATGGTGAAGGAAGTCCGCGCTGCGGGCAGGCGCGCAGAGCCGTGGACCGAGCCGGCGCTGCGCGCGGCGGAGGAAACCGAAGGTCAACCTGCAGGTGTGAAGCCATGAAGCTCCGCAAGCGCCGGCACGATCTGGCGACCATCTCCGGGTACGTCGAGAAGCCCGAAGCGGCAGAGAGCGCCATCGAAGTGCTCACGGCGAGCGGCATCCCACGCGATCTCGTCGAAGTCGCCGTGTCGCCGAGCGCGGACGACAAGTTCTATGCAGGGCGCGCTCGCCGGCTCGGGACGCTGGCCCTGCCGTATGCAGGTGTCGGCGGTCTGATCGGGCTGCTCGTGAGCGTGATCCTCTCGCTCGAGATCCTCGTCCTTCCCGGGCTCGACGTCCCGGAGCGCCTCGCGCGCGTGCAGCTCCTCGGACCGAACTACGGCGCGATCGGAGGCGCGCTCGTGGGCGCCCTGATCGGAGCGCTTCGTCGGCGGAGACCGAAAGGCGTCTATGCGCGCGCCTGCGAGCGCGAGGCGATCCTCGTCATGGTCCACGACCGCCCCCGGGCGGAGGCTGACGTCATCGCGCAGCTGATGAACGAGCTCGGGGTGCAGGACGTGCGGATCGACGTCGAAGAAGAAGTGCCTACCGCCGCGCCCGAGACGGCTCCCCAGACCTGATGAAGCGCTCACTCCCGAGGCGGCGGCTGCTGAGCGAGCGCCGTCGCGGCCATCAGCGTGCAAAATACAAGCACTAGCTCCGCCGTGAGATCTCGGACGAAGGCGCGCGAGATCGCTCCTCCCTCCTCGAGCAGCGGCAGCGTCCTCCGGCGGTGGCGGAACGCGAAGCCGAGCGCGCAAGCGGCGAGCGCGAGCTTGAAGACGAGCACGCGGCCGTAGCTGCTCGCCAGATCGGCGAGCGATCCTACGTGCGCCAACATGCGCGCCGTTCCGGTCACGAGCAGCACGATGACCAGCCAGAGCGCGAGCCGGCTGAAGGCGAGCACCCATCGCGGGCTGGCCACTCCGCGATCGATACCGTCGACGAGCGCTGCGAGCCCGCCGATCCAGAGGCTCGCCGCACCGACGTGCAGCGCGTGGACGAGCGTACGGTCGTGCGGCTCCGCCGCGTGGCCCTGGGCGGAGAGCGCGAGAGCGAACACGATCGCCGCCACCATCGCCGGGATGCGTGGCCAGCGCATCCGCCATCGCGCCGTCGGATGGACGACGGCGAGCGCTGCCGCAGCGCCGATCGCCGCGATCGCTCTCGAGCCGAAGAACGTCGTCCGGGCGACATCGATGACGGACGCGATCGACAGCGTCCCCGCCACTTCGACGGTCCCGACGAGGAGCTGCCCGAGCGTGCCGATCACGACGAGCACGCTGCCGATCCAACCGAGCGTCGGGGGCGCGGCGCGCGATCGGACCCGCATGAGGATCAAGCCGAGCCCGATCACCGCCGCCGCGCGGCTGAGCGACAGGTCGAGCAGGTGCTCCGTCATGACCGGACGCTGAAGCGAACGGCGCCAGTGGCGCGATGACCGTCCGCGGCGACGACGTCGTAGCGAACGACGTGCGCACCCGCCGTGAGGATCGGTAGCCGCGCCGCGAGCTCGCGCACGAGACCGCCCGCTTTGGCGTGCTCGACCACGAGGTCCGTCCCAGCTCCGGCGATCACGAGCGCCATGCGCGAGAAGCGGCGCTCGACGCCGCTCGAGAAACGGAGGACGATCCGTTCCGGTGCCCGTTCGAGCACGGCGCCGTCGGCGGGGGCGGCGCCGATCAGCTTCGTGTGCGCGATCGCCGCGCGAGGGACGAGCAGCGTGAGGAGCCCACAGCCCAGGGTACGTCGTGCGAGCTTCACGGCGATGATCTCGTGCAACGCGCACGCCACTCGCGGCCGGGCAGGCGTGTGCCGGGATCGCAGGTCCGGTCTCCGCGGCGGAAAGGGCGCGTGGTCGCGCGGGGAGCGTCCGGCGGCGAGGATGTCGCCGTGCCTTTCGCAAGGGAACGGCGATGCGATAGCCTCGATCGACGCGGATGAACTCCGGACGTGCGCGCGACGAGGTGGGCCGTGCTCCGAGCACGCCCGACACCGACGAGGAAGGCCGCACGAGCGCACTGCCTCCGATCCAGTTCGCGCCGTCGCTCTTGCCTCCGCCGCCGACACTTCCGCCGCCTCCGATCGTGGCGAAGGAGGCTCCAGCTCTCTCTCGCGCGGGCGAGTCGCAACAAGAGCCGGGAGCGGCGACCGACGCAGGCGACCGCCCCTCGCGAGAGCTCGATCCCTCGCGCTCGCGTGAGGGACGTCCCTCGCGCGCATCGACGGTGCCGATCGAGAGGCCTCCGTCCGGCGAGAAGCACTCGACGCGCGAGGTCGATCCGCACGCGACGTTCGAGGTCGAGCTGGCGCGCGAGAGCCTCCGGGGAGAGCGCTTCCGTGCGGTGCAGCTGCTCGCCATCTCCACGATCTTGTTGTTCGCCCTCGTCATCATGCGGGGCGCGTATCCGGAGGTCTTCGTATCGATCCTCCACGGGCACTTCGACATCGCGCCGGTCGGCCTGTTCCTCATGGCCGTGGCCGGGCTCGAGCTCGTCGTGCTTCGCTCGATCCGGAAGCACCTCGAGCGCGACGAGCGGGTCTCCATCTCGCAGCGCTACGCGCAGGCCCTGATCGAGACGAGCCTGCCGACCGCCGTCGTCCTGTACTACGCCGCAGTCGACGGGCCCGTGCAGGCGCTGCTGATGCCGACGACGTTCGTGTACTTCGTCTTCATCCTGCTCTCGACGCTGCGCCTCGACTTCGCGCTCTGCACGTTCACGGGCTTCGTCGCCGCGGCAGAGTATGCCGCCGTAGCGATCCTCTGGGGTCAGAGTGACACGCGCCTCGCAGACACCGAGCTCACGTCACTTCCGCATCATCTCGGCAAGGCGTCCATTCTCCTCGTCAGCGGCATCGCGGCGGGCTTCGTCGCGCAGCGCCTCCGCCGGAGCTTCACGCGCGCGATCGAGTCGATCGGTGAGCGTCAGCGCATCCTCGGCGTCTTCGGCCAGCACGTCTCACCGCAAGTCGTCGAGCGGCTCGTCCTCGGGAAGACCGAGGTGAAGAGCGAGCTTCGCCAGGTCTGCGTGATGTTCCTCGACATCCGCGACTTCACCGCGTTCTCCGAGACGAAGAGCCCGGCCGAGGTCGTGGATTATCTGAACACCCTGTTCGCATCGACGATCGATGCGGTCACCGAGCATCACGGGATCGTGAACAAGTTCCTCGGCGACGGCTTCATGGCCATCTTCGGCGCTCCGATCGTCGAGCAGGAGAGCTGCACTGCAGCGGTCTCGGCCGCGCTCGACATCGTGGCGCGCATCGAGGAGCTGGTCGCTGACGGAAAGATCCCGCCGACGAGGGTCGGCATCGGCCTTCATGCCGGCAACGCGGTCGTCGGCAACATCGGCTCGGCGCAGCGCAAGGAATACACGGTCATCGGCGACGTCGTGAACGTCGCGTCGCGCATCGAGGCGCTCAACAAGCAGCTCGGCTCCTCGATCCTCGCCTCCGAGGAAGTCTGGAGCGCGTGCAACCGCTCCGACATCGAAGCGACGCCGTGCGACTCGATCGCCATCCGCGGCCGGAAAGAGCAAGTGCGCGTCTGGCAGCTGGCCTGATCGGTGGAGCTCACCTCCGGCTCGGCACGGCTGGCTCGATGACGCGGACCGCTTCCGGCGGGACGAGCTGCTCGAGCTGCCACGCCTGCAGATGTGCACGCGTCTGCAGCGTACGGAGGTGATCGCAGTACGCGCCGATGAATAGACCTCCGACGATGATGAAGGTCACGTGCATGACGCCGACGAGCGCAAGCGCCTCCTCGGAGAACACGAGCGCGCTGCCCGAGACGAGGAGATCGCCGCCGGGGAACGCATGGCGGACGGGATGGAGCCCAAGCCACGCCAGGACGGTGGGTATTCCGATCGCGAGCGCGTTGATGCCGATCAAGAACCGCCGGTTGGACCTGGGCGTCTGGAGCGTCATCGCCATCACCATCACGGCTCCGATGGCCGGTACGACCACCACGGGCCCGTGGAGAAGCGATGACATCGCAAGCGCCAACGCGGCCGTGATCGTCACGGACGGGAACGTCGACCGATCGCGAGGCGCGTAGCGCCATTCGAACAGCGCCAGGGCAGCTGCCAGGAGCCAGAGCGCAAGCGGTATCAGCGCAATGTGCAGATCACGGACACCGAGCGCGATTTCGAGGGGAACGAAGACGAGGGACGTCGCTCCATAGGCAATGGCTGCGCGCGGCAGCATGCTGCGCTGCGAAGCGTGCGACGCGAAATCGACGCGCTTCTCGACCTCCGGCACGCGCGTGCGTGGTGGAGCGGTGAGGAAGCCTACGAGCATCGCGAGCGCGTCGCGATTGTTCGGCGCCAGTGCGAGAGCACGACCGACCTCCTGGAGAGCCGTCGCGCGATCCGAGATCGAAGCGTCCGCTCGCTGCGACGCGTCGCGCGCACGGGCGAGATGGAGGTCGGCGAGTTGCTGGCGGAGCTCGATGTCGCGGTCGCCGCTCAGATACGACTCGACCGCGTCGGCAAGGTCGCGGGCGCGCGGGTAGCGCTCGGTCCTCTGCAAGGACGTCGCTCGCACGCAGGCTTGCTCGAGTTCGGGAGCGACATCGCGATGAGGCGCGCGGATCGACGGCCGGGCCTCGACGCCTCGGACTGCACGCGCGAAGATCGCCGCTGCCGCGCCCCATCCCTGGAGAGGTTCGAGCGTGAGTATCTCGAACAGGATCGCGCCGAGCGCGTAGATGTCGGCGCGCGCATCGATGTCCTCGCCCTTGATCTGCTCCGGCGCCATGTACTGCGGAGTGCCGAGAACGACACCGTGTGCCGTCTCCCCGCCGTCGACCCCGCTGAGGGCGTTCCGCTCGCTCGTCGGACCAGCATCGAAACTGCTCTCAGGTGTGACGACCCTCGGATCCAGGGACTTCGAGGCGGAGCGCACCTTCGCGAGGCCCCAATCGAGCACGTACACCTCACCGTGCCTTCCGAGCATCACGTTCGCCGGCTTCAGATCCCGGTGGATGACGCCGTGCTCGTGTCCGAACTCGACGGCGAGACACACGCGGACGAAGGCCGCGAGCAGCTTGTGGCGCGTATGGACACGCTCGGCGGCCAGGTCGCCTCGGCGCAGGCGATCGACGATGTCCTCGAGCGTCACTCCGCGGACGCGACGCATCGTGAAGAACGCGCGCCCCTCCTCGTCGCGGCCGACGTCGTACACGGGGACGATGGCAGGATGCTCGAGCTGTCCCTGCACGCGCGCCTCTCGCACGAAGCGCTGTCGGAGATCGTCGCGGCGCAACGCCGAGCTCCGCATGAGCTTCATTGCCACGTCGCGTCCGATCACCCGATCACGACAGAGCTGGACCTCGCCCATGCCCCCTTCGCCGAGCTGACGTCTCGTCTCGTATCGCTGCTCGGACGGGTAGAGGACGAAGTCGGCGTCCGGGTCTTCGATGATTTCCGGTTCCGAGACGCGCGGCGTGAAGCCCGTCACGGGGCTCCCTGACTCGATGGTGGTGCGCCCTGATTCGAGCGTGGTCGTCCCGTGCAGCTTGGTATCGGCGCTGCCTAGGTCTTCGTCCGCCATGCCTCATCGTCGGCGCGGCGGCGGATCGGAAGCAATACTCGGATGTCCGTGGCGCTGGCGAGCCGTTCCGGCCCGCACATCGCGGTCATCCCCGGTCTCGCACCCGCAGCCTGGGTAGGAATCCATCCACGTGGGAAGCAAGGGCGCTCCACGGGAGGTCGTGGATGCCCGTCGTCGCTCGCCTGTTTCGGCGCTGGAGCGCGGCGATCAGGTCCGGGGTTCCGAGCGCACGCACGAAGAATTCCTGCGTGAGCTGCAGCCAGTGCTCGATCGGCGGACGCTGCTCCGACGCGACGATCTTGCGAGACAGCTCCTCGTGAGCACCGCTCATCAGCGCTGCGGAGAGCTCCCCATCGGCGTCGAGGCGCAGAAGGCCGTCCTGTCGCCATCGCGCGAGCCACTCGCGACTGCGTCGCTGCATGTCCTGCCGGAACGACTCGAACAAGAAGGCGTACTTGCCCTGACACCGGTTGAGGACACGCATCGTCGTCCGGCTCTGCCAGAGGAACTCGTAGATCCGTACGTCACGCTCGATGACGAAATCGAGGACGGCGTCGGCATCGGTGGGGGGATCGGGATATTCGCTCGGCGCCGCAAAGAGCGATGCGCACCGCGCGATCCACGTCTCGACGATCTCGTCGAGCGCAGCCTCTTTGCTCTCGAAGTGCAGGTAGAAGGCCCCCAACGGGAGACCGACCCTCTTCGTGATGTCTTGGACGTCCGCGCCGAGAAGGCCGTGCTCCGCGAACGCTTCCTCCGCCGCTCCAAGGAGCACACTCTTCACTTTCGGATCCCTCGCCCGTGACACGCGCCCCTCCTCTCTCGTGTCTCGCTCCGATGTCCCGGACCGGGCGGCGTTGCGCCCGGCGGTCGCATTCGACCGGCGGATCGATCATACGCAGCGCTCGACGAGATCTCGACAATGATCGCGAGCATCGGCGTTCCGGAGTGCGGCCGCGCTTTGTTTGGCCCACTCCCGGCCGACATGCGATCCCGGAAAGGCCATGCAGCCGAAAGCCCGAGGAGTCGCGCCGGTTCGCCGCGAGCCGGATCTGATGGAGCTCAGGCATATCGCCGAAGAGATCGCCCGCGAGCGCAGCCAGAAGCCGACCACCACGCATCTGCTCGCCGCGCTCGCGAGCGGCAAGGACGATGCTGCTCAGCTTCTTCTCGAGCGCCGCCTCGATCCGGAGGTCATCTTGCGGGCCGCGCGGGTGACGACCGACGACGCCGCGGATGCCCTCGGTCGCGCGCTCCAGAAGGCGCGCGAGATGGCCGGCCGTACGGGCGCCGGACGGAACGACGCGCGGTCCATCCACGTCCTCTTCGCCCTCTGTCAGGAGCCGGGGACGGCTGCTCATCGCGCCCTCGTCCAGTGCGGGACGGACGTGACGCGCCTCCGCGTCGCGTCGATGCAGCTCGCCATGGGGATCGCGCCGCCGCGCCGTCCCGTGTCCGTTCCTGCGCCGTCCGTGACGACGTCGGCGATGACGAAGGCTCGCACGACCGCGAGCCCGATGACCCCGCCGACGCCGCCGACGTCGAGCGCGCGCCCGAGCGGGCTCGTGCCGGTTGTCCCGCCGATGTCGCGGCCCACAGTCGATCCTCCGCGCCCGTCCGCTCCGCCGCCCGCGCCGAAACCGCCCGCGGTGAAGCCGGCAGCACCGAAGATCGCCGCGCCGGTGAAGGAGACGCACAAATCGAAGCGTCCGACGAAGGAGGCCGCCAAGGCAGGCGGCGCGCGTCTCGGTCGGTTCGGGCTCGATCCGAAGCAGTTCCCTCTCCTCTCGCAGGTCGGTCGCAACCTCACGGAGCTCGCCGAGCGTGGTGAGCTCGATCCCGTCGTCGGACGCGATGCCGAGATCGAGCGCGTCCTCGACGTGCTCGCGAAGCGTGAGCGGAGCAATGCATGCCTCGTCGGCGGTGCTGGCGTCGGCAAGACGAGCGTCGCGCGCGGGCTCGCGCAGCGCATCGCCGACGGTGTCGACGTCGCCTGCTTCGAGGAGCACGTCGTCATCGGCATCGAGCCTGCAGCGATCCTCGCGGGGACCGGAGTTCGAGGCTCGCTCGCGGAGCGCATCGGTCAGATCAAGGGAGAGATCGCGAAGGCGAAGGATCCCCACACGGGCCGAAGCCGCATCATCGTGTTCTTCGACGAGATCCACGTCCTCTTCGGTCCCGAGGCCGGAGACGAGGCCGTGACCGAGCTGAAGCTCGCGCTCGCGCGCGGAGAGCTCGCGTGCATCGGCGCGACGACGGAGAACGAGTACCGCCGCTCGATCGATGCCGATCCCGGCCTCGGGCGCTGCTTCACGCCGATCGAAGTCACCGAGCTCGGGCCCGAAGACGCGATGCTCGCCATCGAAGGCGTCGCCCCGCTGTTCGAAAAGCATCACGGCTGCACGTTCCACGAAGAGGCGATCGCGAAGGCGATCACGTGGAGCGTCCGGTACCTGCCGAACAAGGCGCTTCCGGACAAGGCTGTCCAGATCCTCGACCTCGCCGGCGCGCGCACGCGGCGACGCGGCGAGCGAGCCGTCGAGATCGAGCAGGTCGCCGAGGTCGTGAGCGAGCTCGCGGGCGTGCCCGAGGAGCGCCTGCTCGAGACGGATGCCGAGCGACTGTTGCGGCTCGAGGAGCTGCTCGGGGAACGCATCGTCGGACACCGTCATGCGCTCGAGAAGATCGCGACCGTCCTTCGTCGCAACGCGTCCGGCTTCCGCTCGCGCCGCCCGATCGGGACGTTCCTCCTCCTCGGTCCGACCGGCGTCGGCAAGACGGAGACGGCGAAGGCGATCGCCCAGTGCCTCTTCCACTCGAGCGATGCGATGACACGGCTCGATCTCTCGGAATACGCCGAGTCGCACGCGATCTCGCGTCTCGTCGGTGCGCCTCCGGGCTACGTCGGCCACGACTCCGGCGGGCAGCTCACCGAAGCCGTACGCCGGCGACCGTATCAGGTGGTGCTGCTCGACGAGATCGAGAAGGCCCACCGTGACGTCCTCGAAGGCTTCCTCCAGGTCTTCGACGAAGGACGCATGACGGACGGCCGCGGCCGCACCATCGACTTCACGAACACCGTGATCCTCCTCACGTCGAACATCGGCGCCGAGCTCTCGCCACAAGCGACCACACGAGGCCGGATCGGCTTCGGCGCCACTCGGCGCGACGCAAAGGAGCGCGATCGCGAGATCTCGCGCTACCAGGAGGCCGTGAGTGACGCTGCACGTCGCGCGCTCCCGCCCGAGCTCTTCAACCGACTCGACGAGGTGCTCGCGTTCGCGCCGCTCTCGCGCGAGGACGTCGCCGAGGTGGCGCGCCGGATCCTGCGGACGCTCGCAAAGGACCTCGAGGAGGCTCGCGGCGTGAAGCTCGATGCGAGCCCGGAGGCGATCGAAGCGTTGCTCGATGCCGGCGGCTTCGATCCGGAGATGGGCGCGCGGCCGATGCGTCGTGCGATCGGTCGGCTCGTCGAGGCGCCGATCGCTGAGATGATCCTCAAGGGCGAGCTCCGCCGGGGCGACGTCGCGATGGTCGAGGTCGAGAACGGCGCGCTCGTCGTCGACGCGGTGACGCCTCGTTAGACCAGACGCCGTCGGATACCATTCAGCCATTCGCCCGCTCGTCGCTCTCCTCCTCGTCGGCGCGTGTGCCGTGACCGCATGTGGCGGCGCGGACGGCGCATCACGACCTCCCGCCGTTCCGGAGGCGAAGGGCGGACGCGCCCGTCTCGCGACGGCCGCGCCTTCCGGCGACAGCCCCAAAGCGCTCACGCGCAGGGCGGCGCTTCGCTTCGAGATCCGCGGCCGCTCCTTCCCGCTGCCCGTGGTCTCCGGGACGATCGCCGGGCGGCCCGTGCTCATGCTCGTCGACACCGGTGCGAACTCGCACGTGATCGCCGGCTGGCTCGCGCGGAAGCTCGGGCTCCCGATGAAGAAGCTCGGTGACATCGGGACCGACCACGTCGGCAAGTCGATCTCGACGTACCGAATAGACAAGCTCGAGATGGCGATCGACGAGTGGGGCCCGCTCTCCGCGACGACGGTGCTCGCGACCGAGGTGCCGGACGTCATCGAGAGGCTCGGCATCGGCGCGTTCATCTCGCCGCAGCGCCTGGAGGAAGAGGGCGATGCCGTCGTCCTCGACCTCGCGAAGGGAGAGCTTCGCGCCGCCTGGTGGGACGAGGCGCGCTACGAGCTCTCGGCGACCGGCACCTCGCTCGTGGAGCCCGATCAGGCGCGCGCCTGCGAGGAGAGCGACGGCCCCGTCAAGGGCCTCGCCTTCGTGGTCCCCGCGACGATCGATTCGCAAAGGGTGCAGCTCCTCGTCGACACCGGCGCCCAGCACTCCGACGTCTTCACGACCTCGGCCGCGGGACAGAAGCTCGCGAGCCAGAGCACGCCGAACAAGGAGGCGATGTACACGGCGTCGGGAAAGATCTCCGCCCGCAAGCTCCGAGGCGCGAAGGTCACGACGGGCTCCTTCGCCGTCACCACCGACGTGGATCTGATCCAAGGGGTCGCCGACGGCTCTTGCCCGCGCGACGGGGTCCTCGCGATGGACGTCCTCCGAAGCTGCTCGCTCCTGTTCGGACGATCGCAAATCCACGGCCGCTGCGCTCCTCCGAAGTAGCCCGGGTGCACAGGAGCCTTCCGCAGGCGACGGAACGTGGGCCGACTTGATCTATCCTCCTCATCGCATGCGCCAGCCCGACGCTGATGGACAGCCGCTCGTCGGGGACGTGATCGCGGGCAAGTACCGCATCGAGAACATCGCCGGCGAAGGCGGGATGGGCATCGTCTACGAGGCGGAGCACGTCATCCTCCGGCAGCGCGTGGCCGTGAAGGCCCTCCTTCCCGGCACCGTCACGTCGTCCGAGGCGCTCGAGCGCTTCTCGCTCGAGGCATCGGCGATCGCGCGCATCGCGAGCGAGCACGTCGTGCGCGTGATGGATGCCGGATCGCTCCCGAACGGCGCGCCGTACCTCGTGATGGAGTACCTCGACGGCTGTGACCTCGCTGAGCTGCTCGCCTTCCGGCGAACCTTGCCCGCCGCAGAGGTCGTCGACTTCGCGCTCCAAGCCCTCGAAGCGCTCGCGCACGCGCATGCCGCCCGTGTGATCCATCGCGATCTCAAGCCGGCCAACCTGTTCCTCGCCAAGCGCCCGGACGGCCGGCGGGTCATCAAGCTCGTCGACTTCGGCATCTCGAAGGCGTTCGACGCGACCCCCGAAGGCGATCGCGTCCTCGGGTCGCCTGCGTACATGTCCCCGGAGCAGCTCGAAAACCGTTTGCTCGACGTCCGGACGGATCTCTGGTCCCTCGGCGTCGTCCTCTACGAGCTGATCTCCGGCTCGCCTCCTTACACGGGCGCGTTCGCCGAGCTCGTGACTGCGATCCGCAAGACGGACGCGGTTCCGCTGAGCGAGAAGGTCCCCGGCGTCGCGCCGGAGCTGTCGAAGATCGTCGCGCGCTGCCTCCAGCGGGATCCCGCGAAGCGATGGGCGAGCACCGCCGAGCTCGCCCGTGCGCTCGTTCCGCACGGCTCGGGCGTGTGGGACAGCGCGCTCGAGCGGATCGAACGTGCGCTGTCGAACACGACGCCGGTGCGAACGCCGCGGCGCTTCGAGTCGCTCGACAACGCGCTGTCGGCGCTCGAAGCGGAATGGAATCGCGATCACGGCATCGAGACGCTCTCACCGCCGGAGGAGGAGGTCGTCATCAAGAGCCGCTCGGGGCTGACCGCCGAGGAGGCGTTCGGCGCGACGATCCCCGCGCCGCCCTCCGAAGCGCACTTCGTCATCCTCGGAGCTCCGATTGGCCCATCGTCGACGCGAAGGCCCGCCCTCCGCATCCTGCTCATCGACGACAGCGAGCTCGTCCTCGGCCTGCATGCGCAGGTGCTCACGACGCATGGCTTCGACGTGCGCACGACGACATCGGTTGGCGAGTTCGAGGCGCTCGTCGACAGCTGGAAGCCGCATCTCGTCCTGATGGACATCCAGATGCCCGGCACGAGCGGCGACGAGCTGTGTCGTAGCGTGAAGGCGCGCTTCCGGGCGACGCTCCCTGTCGTCTTCGTCTCGGACCTGCCGCCCGAAGCGCTCGCTGCACACACGAAAGCCGCGGGCGCCGACGCGTTCTTTGCGAAGACGAGCGACTGGGCGGCGTTCGTCGACTTCGTCCGGAACATCCTCGCGATCACGTATTCGCCCGAAGACCTCCCGTGAGCGAGGCAGCGCTCTGCCGTGAAGATTCCCGACTTCGGAGCGAGATGAGGATATCGAATCGTAAAGTGCCGCTCACGGCTCCGCGAAGAGGCCCACCGTGAAGAACGGATTGTATTGCGCATTGTTCATCAGCAGCGCGTAAACGTCTCCTGCGGACAGGAGGACGCCGACATCGCCCGCCTTGAAGAGGGGCAGGCCTGCGCCGGCGTCACCTCCGTCGCCCGCATCGGCCCCGGCGACCGAGGCCGCGAGCCCCGCCTGCGCCGTGACGAGCAGCTTGCCCGGCGTGGATTGCGTGGAATCGATCGTCAGAGCCGCGATCACGGGCGAGCCCGCGGGGTCGATGAAGCTCGCCGTGTCGTTCGTGAAACGGATCGACGGGTACTCGACGCGCGACGGCGCCGCGAACGAAGGAATCTCAGCGCACCGCCCCGCAGCCGCATGGAACAACCCGCCCGAGTACTCGCCTGCAAGCTCGGGATGCGGGATGGTGGCATCGAGGCCATTCGTGGAAGCCGGGGTCGCGCTGACGCCGTTGATGTTCACTTCGGCGCACACCGAGCCGCTCGTCACGCTGGTGTAACGACCTTCGAGCGCTTGCGGGTCCGCTACCGTCGCGGGCGACAAGATCGAGAGACCAACTTGGTCGTCGACGACCGAAGCCAGGAGGTTCGCCGGGTCGGAGTGGCAATAGCCCACGCGAATGACGAGCGGGACGATCTGCTTGCCGACCTTCCCGACGACCATCACGCCATGGGCCTGGGAAGGGGCGAGGAGCACGAGCGGCGAAATCTGTCCCGTATACGCGTACGGGACACTCCCCGACAGCGGTTTGCTGACGAAAACATTGTCTAGCGAGCCATCCGAATTCGAGCGCTGCGTCCACGGCGTGCCCGTCGTGTGGCACGAGTAGTCGCTCCCCTCGGCTTGGCAGGACCCGTCGGCGGAGAACGTCTCCGTCCAATTGATGGCGTCCGGCTGCCATCCCTGAGGGGTCACCGTCTGATTACCTGAGCCCGTGCCCGTGAGGTGAAGCCCGAGCTCGTTGTACCGACCCGCGACGTCGGCGAAGCTCGTCACGGTCTCGCGAAACGCAAGGAACTGAAATGACGCGAACGTGCGTTCAGGAATGCTCCCCAACACGACGTTCGGAATCGGCTGGATCCCAGCGAACGAGATCGTCGCACCCGGAATGGCTCCAGTCACGACGTCTTTCCCGACGAAGATGGTCGGAGGAGCCTTCGGATCGATTGTCACCGTGTAGGCGCCGTCTTCCGTCATGCCGTCTTGCAGAACGAAGGCGCATCGATTCTGCTCGCTCGACGGCAGCGTCGTGGGGTGGACGAACGTGCCATGAATCGTCTTGCCGCGACGGGTCGTGTTCACCTGGCCGGGGGACGTCGGTATGGAGGACTCCACGAACTCCAATCGATAGGTGATCTTGGCCGTGTCGAAACCGATCTTGACGTACTCGCCGCTGATCGAGCCCCCCGTGAAGATGGTGCCGTAGTCGAGCGCGGTCGGGCATAGCGGAGGCGGGTTCGCGTCGGTGACGTCGTGACCCGCATCCGTCGGAGTCGGCGCATCGACGCCCGCGTCATGATCGGGAGCGCTCGCCTCCGGGAGGCAACCACCGTCGGAGCACGCTTCGTTCTTCGCTGTCGTGGCGTCATCGTTGCCACACGCACCCGTGGATGCGGCCACCGCAAGGACCGCCGCGAGCGTTGCGAGCATCGGCCGGCGCAGACTCTTCCTCGGCATACGCGATCAATGCATCGCCCGTGCTACGCGATGCAAGCGAGAACACGCGACCTGCGCATTCGATTTAGGCGCGCGTTCGACGCTCATCGCCTCCATGTCGTAGCCAATTGTTCGAAGGCACTCGCCGAAGCGGCGAGGTCGCACGCAAGCTCACGGCGGCTTCACGTGGGCGACCGCCTTCCTTGCGTCGGGTCAACGATCGGAGCGCGCGAGCTCTTCGGCCACGACGGCGAGCACCGTTCGCGCGGCGTCGATCGACTCGGGCGGGATCCGCGAGAGCGCGCGACGTACGGCGGCCTCGACGGTGCCGGCCTGGTGCGCGTCGATCTGCTCTCCCGGAGGTAGCAGCACGAACTTCGAGCGGCGCGCGTCCTCGGGATCGCGCTCGCGATGGACGAATCCTCGCTCGACGAGCCGGCGCAAGACGCCGGTGAGCGTGCTCGGGTGCACATGCACGAGCTCCGCGAGACGACCTGCGGCGATCTCGGGGTAACGCCCGATGAGACGGATGACGACCCGCTGCATGCCGGTGACGCCGAGCTCGACCTCCATCCGCTTCGATCGTCGCTGCAGGCCGTGATCGACGGCCCAGAGCAGGCGCATGAAGTCGAGCGCGACGCCGAGCGCGCTCGGCTCACGCGAGCCCTGGCCACGTGCTCGTCCGCTCTTCTCCGTGGGCGTCATGAGTCCACCAGGACCGGCAGCCTTACGCGCTTCTCCGGCGGAACGATCACGGTACCGAGCTCGGGAGAGAGCGGGAGCTTCTGGTTCTTCGCATACACCGGATGACGCCCGCGCGTGCGGTTCCACTCGGCGACACTGGCCGTTGCCTTCATCTTCTCGATCACCTGCCGCCAGCCGATGCCGGTGTTGTAAGCGCAGAAGCTGATCTCGCCCATCTGCGTGCCGTACGGGATGATGCACATCTCCGTGCGACGGAAGTCGTAGTTGAAGAGGTCCTGGAACCACATCCCCGCGACGAAGAGCACGCGCCATTCGAACTCGTGCGCGTCGCTCTCGTGCTCGCCGACCTGCTTTCCTCGTGCCCCCGTCTGGCTGAGGAACTGCTTCAGCAGCGTCGGGAAGCTGACCGGAGCGGCATCGGCGTCGAAGTTCTTGAGGAGCGCGATCGCGAGCTCGGCGAGCGTGAGGGCACGCCCCTGCGCGGCGTCGGTGATGTCCTGGAGATCGGAGAGCAGCGACTCGAGATCGAGGAACGCCGTCAGCGGCACGGCCTGCTTCGTCTTCTTGTTGACGAAGAGGATCGTGCCGATGCCGCAGTTCGGATGGCAGCCGCACTTCATCGATCCCCAGTCGGCGCGCTCGCCGAGCAGGTGATCGGTCAGGTCGCTGAACGGCCCCATGGCCGAGAGCGGGAACCAGTCGCGGAGCGGCTCCGTCAGCCCCGTCTGCTTCTTGATGTCGTGAGCGAGGTGGCTCAGCGTGTAGCGCTGCTTGGTGCGGAGCTCGTCGCTGATGTCCTCGTCGCGGCCAGTGAAGCTCACCGGCTGGAAGCTGACGACGGTGACCTTGTCCGCGTTCGCGATCGCGAAGTCGATGATGCGTCCGACCTCGTGATCGTTGACGCCGTTCACGACGGTCACGACGAGGATGACGTCGATCCCTGCAGCATGCAGGTTCTCGATCGCTCGCACCTTCACGTCGAAGAGGTTGCCGACCTTGCGGTGCGCGTTGACGTCGTTGCCGACGCCGTCGAACTGCAAGTAGGCCATGCGGAGCCCCGCAGCCTTCGCTTGCCGCGCGAAGTCGGGATCCTGCGCGAAGCGGATGCCGTTCGTCGCGCACTGCACCGCGAAGAAGCCCTTCTCTCGCGCGTAGCGGATCGCACGGAGGAAATGCGGGGAGAGCGTGGGCTCACCGCCGGAGAACTGGATGCTCATCTGGCGACGCGGCTGGATCGTGAGCGCGTCGTCCAGGATCTTCGCGATGTCTTCCCACTCGAGCTCGTGGACGTAACCGACCTGGTTCGCGTCCATGAAGCAGGGGTCGCACATCATGTTGCAGCGGTTCGTCAGATCGACGGTGAGGACGCTGCCGCGGCCGTACTTGATGCTCGAGCTGCCGTGCTCGCGAAGCTTCGTCAGCGGGGCGAGGAAGTCGCGTCCGGGATAGAGCCGCTCGATGCGCCGGAGGAAGTCGGCGTCGATCGCCATGACGTCCTCGAATGCGCCGTGCGTGGGACACTCCTTCTTCATCAGGATCGTCCGCTTGCCGTCGCGATCCTCCTCGACGATGCGGGCGCGGATCTCGCCGGGGCGGCCGTCGACGAGCGTGCGGAGATCCGTCTTTCCCGAGAGAACGTCCGTACGCACTTCCTTCACGCAACGCGGACACAGCGAGTCGGTCTCGCGCGGGAAGCCCAGCTGCGGGAACGAGCGCTCGCGCCGCTTCGGAAGGGATCCAGGAGCCCAGGCCGGTCTTGGCGAGGGTCTTTCGATCGCGCGGTTCAGGCGCTGGATGACGGGCCAGAGCCGACGAGCGGTCCTCGATAGAGCACGCTGGAGCACTCGTCCGACATTATCGAAACGCTCGACTGTCTGCCAGTGCGCCGGAATCACGGGCGAAAAGCGCCGGCATGGACGATCGCAGCGCGGTCCTCTACTAGTGGCGGGGTGAAGGGCAAACACCTCGCCATCGGCCTCCTCGTCGCGCTCTTCGCCTTCGTCGGCCTCGTCTTCTGGCTCGGTCTGAGCGGCGGCGATCGTCCCGAGGGGACCGGACGGCGCGGAGCGAACGAACCCACGAGCGCATCTCCAGCGTCTGCTGGGCATACGTCCGTCGAGCCGGGGAGCACGACGGCTCACGACGGCGGCGCGATCACGCAGACGATCGCGGACCGGCGCGTACGCGACGAGCTACGGCGCCGGATCCTCGCCGGGTGGGCGCAAGGCGAAGGCGAGACCGCCGCGGCCGCGCGCAGCGGCAAGATCCCCCCGATGCCGATGAGCCCGGATGGTGGGGTCGATCCGGACTACATCCGGAGCGTCATTCGCAATGAAATGTTCCCGATGGTGACGAAGTGCTACGAGGACCTGCTCTCGCGAAAGCCCGACGCGGGCGGACGCATCGAGATGGCGTTCAAGATCGTCGGTGACGACGAGCTCGGCGGGATCATCGACGAGGCGGAGATCGACGGCGGCGCCGCCGGAGCGTTCGCCGATGAAAAGATGGAGACCTGCATGCGCGAGTCGCTGCTGAGCCTCTCGTTCCGTCCACCGCCGAACGACGGCTGGGTCACGATCGTCTATCCGATCGAGCTCGCGCCGGGCGACTGACGGCGTCGCGATCGCACGGCGCAGTCGCGAACGCAGCATCCCATCGCATCGCAGGCGCCCGCGTCGGGTGCCAGACTGAGGACCCAGAGCCGATGAAGAGCCACACGGAGTACTTCACGTTCAACACGAAGAAGAAGCGCGAGCTCGTTCACCTCACGCCGAAGCTCGAGGAGGTCCTCGAGCGCGCGAAGATCGAGGAAGGGTTCATGCTCGTCAGCGCGATGCACATCACCGCCGGCGTCTTCGTGAACGACAACGAGCCCGGGCTCCACGAGGACATCTGGGAATGGCTCGAGGGCATCGCGCCCTTCAAGGAAGGCTACAAGCACCATCGCACGGGCGAGGACAACGGGGACGCTCACCTCAAGTCGCTCCTGATCCATCACGAGGTCATCGTGCCGATCACGAAGGGCCGCCTCGACCTCGGCACGTGGCAGCGTGTCTTCTACGCCGAGTTCGACGGCCAGCGGAGCAAGCGTCTGATCGTCAAGGTGCTCGGCGAGTGATCGCGCGCATGCGTCTTGCGTCCGGCTCCTTCATGGCGCTCGCGGTCACGCTCGGCGCGGCGGCGAACGTGGGCTGTGGAGCGGGAGCCGGTTCCGGCCCTGCGCGATCGACGCGCGGCGAGATCGATCCGCAGAAGGCGTTCGAGCTCGGCGAGGACGAGGTGCTCCGCGATCTGGCCGCCATCGATCGCCGGCTCGCGCAGCGGGCGCGAGTGACGCCCGCGGAAGAAGACATCCGGCGTGTGACGATGGCGGCGATGCTGCGCGAGGATCCGACGGTCGCGATCGTGGACGGCGTCATCGATCCGTTCTCGTTCGACGCGCGAGCACGCGGCCTCGATGCGGCGAAGCAGAAGATCGCGAAGCTGCCGGTGATCGCCGCCGGGACTCGTACGAGCGAGCGCGATCTCCTCGTTCGGCTCGTCGACGAAGAGCTGGTCCGCCTCGAAGAAGAGCGGGCGCTTCCGCGATCGGCGAGCTCGCTCGTCCGGGCGCTCGTCGACACGTGGCAGACACCGAACACACCGGAGGAGGCCGCCGACGAGGACCGCTGGCTCGCGCGTCGCCTCAATGAGCTCCGCGAGGCGATGACCTCGCCAAGCGAGCCCGGGCGGGCGCTCGACGTCGTCCGCGCACGCGAGCTCGATGACGCGCTCGACGCGCTCGAGCATCTCGCGTCGACTCCGGGCTTCACGAGGGCGACCCAGGAGCTCGTTCGCGTGCGCGATGCGCTCGAGGTCGCCGGGTCGAAGCCCGCCGCGAAGGCCCAGTCGGAGTGGCCGGTCATCGCCCGCCGCGCGCGTGCGCACCTCGGGACGACCGAGTCTGCCGAAGCGCTCGCGCGGGAGCTCGCGACGACGGAGGCCGATCTCCGCACGCGGGCCGAAGAGGCGATCGCCGCGGCACACGTCAAACCCGATTCGCTCGGCGCGATGCTCGACAAGCACGTGTTCGTCACGGGGCCGTGCATCGACGCCGTGCCCGGCTCACGCGTCCGCTCGATGGCCGCGCCGCAGGAGCGCGAGCCCGCGTGTCATCTCCGCCATCTCGTCGCCCGAGCCGAAGACGAAACGTCCCGCGCGATCGCGCTCGCGGCGATGCACGATCACGTCGTCGTCGCGGAGTGGGCGCTCGACGTCGCGCGCGGCACCGCGACGATCGCGGAGGCGCAAGCGCAACACCGGCTGCTCGTCCCGGTGATGCCCGATACGCGTGCGCGTTACGAGCGGTTCGCGCTCGCAAGGCCCGTCGCGGCGCTCGGCGCCGGAGAGGCCGCGCACATCTTGCTCATGGGTGATCCGAACGCACGCGCGAGCGCATGGAACGCGCTCGGTGACGTCCCGCTCGACATTGCCCGCCGGGAGCTCGACACGCAGGGAGGAGTCGCGCCCGCCCTCAGGCCGGCGACCGAGCCTCGATGACGTAGGTGACGTGTGCATGCCCGTCGAGCACGTCCTCACGCACGAGCGTGGCGCCGAGCTTCTCGAGCGCCCGCCGCGACCGCCGGTTGCTCGCGCCGACCTCGAAGAGGGCGCGGTCGGCAAACTGGAAGGCGTGCCGGAGCATGAGCCCCTTCATCTCGCGATTGACGTCGCCTCCCCAGCAGCGCCGCACGAGGAAGGTGTACCCGATGGTCACCCGGCGTTCGTCGGACGAGAAATCGTAGTAGCGAGAGCTGCCGATGATCTCACCGGAGCTCTTCTCGGCAACGACGAGAGCACCGCCCGATGCGAGACCACCCTCGAAGTAGCGGCGGAACACGTCTCGCTGGTATCGGGTCGCTTCAGGGTGTTGCTCCCAGATCAGGGGATCGGACGCGCACGCATAGAGGAGCTCGAAGTCATCCTCCCGGAGGGGCCGCAGGAGGAGCGTCTCACCGATCAGCGTTGGTTGGAGCTCGCACGTCGCCATCGCCCGGAAGCGTAGTCGTCCCCGCTGTACAGGACGACATCCGCGACGAGGTCACCGCCGTCGGGCGGGAAGCACGCGACGTCGTGGATCCATCGACAAGAGGCAGCGGGCAAAAAGATGCGGGCGCCGTGCGCGTTGCACGGCGCCCGCGCGGGTGGGTCGAGAGATCGTGCACGCTCGCCGCGCCGTCTCGGCCACTAGGGCTCGCACGCCTGCTGCGTGCATGCACCTCCGATGGGTGCGCAGATTCCGCAGCTCTCGTTGCAGCAGTACTCACCTGCCACGCAGCTGCTCTTTCCGCACGCGGCGATCTTGGGCTCATCGCCACGTGCGCGCGCCATCGCGAGCGGCACCGGCGGGGCGAGGTTCGGCATCGTGGCGGGCGTCGCGACCGCAAGCGACTTGTCGATCGGAGCGCTCTCGGGCTTCTTCGGTCCGGGCGTAGGCTCCGCGATGTTGCGGTCGGGCTCGTCGTCAGGCGCTGGAGTGCGAACCTCGGCGATCGGCTCCGTCGAGCTGCATGCCACGACGGACGAAAGGGCAAGCGTAGTCACGAGCAGCTTCCACATAGGGAGCCTCCCTTCCCTGTCTACGCAGAGATAAGGTTCGACCCCTACGCGTCAACGTGAAGACGCGTCGCGGGATCGAGCGTGCTCGAGCCTATGGTGGCTCCGCACGCTCGACCTCTCAACTACGGATCAGCTCTTCTTGGCTGCTGCCATCGCGCTCTTCGAGTGCTTCGCGAGCTTCTCTTCGACGAGCATGTCGGCGATGCGGTAGGTCGGCGTTCCGGTCTTCGCGGCCCGATCGGCGATCTCGTAGATCGTGTCGAAGATCGTCATCGTCTTCTCGCGCGCCTTCTGCGGGTCGTACCCGACGACTTCCTGCGCGACGTTGACGAGGCCGCCCGCGTTGATCGCGTAGTCGGGCGCGTAGAGGATCCCGCGCGCGTGCACGTCGTCGCCGTGGCGGGGCTGCGCGAGCTGGTTGTTCGCGGCGCCCGCGACGATGCGAGCCTTGATGCGCGGGATGCTCGTGTCGTTGAGCGCCGAGCCGAGCGCGCACGGAGCGATGACGTCGCACTCGATCTCGAAGATCTTGTCGAGCTGGACGATCGTCGCGCCGAACTCGCGCTGCGCACGCTCCGCCTTGAGCGGATCGACGTCGGCGACGGAGAGCTTCGCGCCCTGCGCGTGGAGCTCCTTGCACAGGTGGTAGCCGACATGGCCGACGCCCTGGACCGCGACGTGGACGCCGTCCATCGAATCGCGCTTCATGGCGAACTTCACGCACGCCTCGATGCCGCGACGGACGCCGAGCGCCGTGAACGGCGAAGGATCGCCCGAGCCGCCGTGCTGGGGGCCGACACCGGTGACGTGCTTCGTCACGGTGCGGATCACCTCCATGTCCTCGAGGCCGGTGCCGCTGTCCTCGGCCGTGATGTAGTGGCCGCCGAGGTCGTCGACGAACTTGCCGAACGCGCGGAACATCGCGACGCGATCGAAGGCTTCCTTCGGGCGGATGAGAACGCTCTTGCCGCCGCCATGCGCGAGACCCGCGAGCGCCGCCTTGTACGTCATGCCGCGCGCGAGCCGAAGAGCGTCGACGACGGCGTCCTCGTCGCTGTCGTAGGGCAAGAAGCGACAGCCGCCGAGCGCCGGGCCGAGCCGCGAATCGTGGATCGCCACGATCGCCTTCAGGCCGCTCGCCTTGTCGTGCTTGAAGTGAACCTCGCCGTAGTCGTACGCCTTCAGATGACCGAAAAGATCCATTGCGAGATCCTCCGTAGCACAGTCGAGCCGCGGCCTGGCAAGGCACCGCTTCTCCGATTTGCTGGAGGCCAATCACGCTCGTCGTCTTCGCACCTGGATCGTTCGTTGATGCAGCGCGCCGTGAACTCGACCGTCAGCAAGCGCGCCCCGCGAGCAAGCGTCATCGCGGGGCGCGATTCACGTCACTACGAATGAGTCATCCGTCGGTAAGGCGGAAGATCCCCTTGCTCGTGGCGAAGTAGAGCGACTTGTCCAGGAACGTACCGGCACGAACACCCGGGAGCTTCGAGACGAGCTCCGTCGACGCCGCGGTCGCGGGATCGATCCGAAGCACCTTCCCGGTTGCGCCGCCTGCGGAGGGCTGCGACAGGACGTAGACGCCTTTTGCGCCGACGCCGCCGAGCACGTTCGTCGCGTCGGAGGGCAGTGAGCCGATGACCGACGGCGCGGTCCCGGGGGCAGCGCTCCTCGACAGCGCCTTCAGCTCGGCGCCGTCGGTCCAGTAGAGCCGCGCCGCGTCCATCATGAAGCCGTCCGTCGGCCCGCCCTCAGCGAGGAGCGTCGTCGCGATCTCGAGATCGAACTTCACGAGCCGCCCGCGGTCGCCGGCCGCGTATCCGATGCCTTGATCGACGACGAGGTGATTGAACCACTCGCCCTGATTCGGGACGGAGGGCCCGAATGCCGCCGTCTCGGTCGGCGGGCTCGCGAACGTGCCTCGACGCGCGATGCGGAAGAACGTGTCGAGCTCGCCCCTCTCGGCCCAGTAGACCATCTTGGGATCGAGCGCGACCGCGGTGGCGTACGTCGACACGCGCGCGAACCACTCCGGGAGATGCGTGGTGCTCGTGAGCGGGATCCCGATGATCGCCTTCTCGACGGGCTCGGGGGTGAGGCCGAAGTAGAAGAGCCCGTTCGCGTCCGCAGCGTACGGCGAGCCGCCGTGGTCCTTGTCGATGAGGACGTTCGCCTTGCTCGCGATGTCGTAGCGGAAGAGGGACACGCGACCGTCGGACGACGCGCTGTAATACAGCTTGCCCGCAGCCACGTTGAAGTCCCGGATCTCGCCGATCTGGTCGAGCGTGGCGCCCTCGAGGACGGTCTCGGGCGCGTTCGACGGGCTCGATTGGCCCGGGTCGCCGGTCTCCGGATCGCCTGTCGTGCCGTCACCACCGTTCCCGCCGTTCCCGTCGCCGCCGTTGCCGTGCGGGACGTCGTCGCGACCGGGATCGCCGAGGTCGACACGCCCGACGGAGCAACCAAGGACAGCGGGGAGCACGAAGCACAAGAGTCGAACAGGTTTCATTGTCATCTCCTCGATGAAGCGTCCTCGTACCGATGTACGGCCGGTGCCCGAACCGATCGCTCAATCGCCCGCGCCGACGAGCGAAGCGACGCGACGCGCGCTGACGCTCGACGGATGCTCACGGATCAGCGCCGACGCGGCGCTCTCCGCAAGACGCCGTTCCCCGAGCGCGAGATGCGCTTGCACACGCACGAGCATGGCCTCGGGTGACAGCGGCGCGTTCTTTCCGTAGCGCTGCTCGAACGCCTCGATCGTCGCGAGTGCACGACGCGCATTGCCCGATCGAAGCTCCGCGCGAGCGGTGTCGATCGACGCGATCTGCGCTCCGAGCGATGCAGCGCTCGCAGTGTCGTCGCGCACGTCTTCGCGAGGAGACGACGGCGCCGGTGGCGGAGCCGAGGAAGGCGCCGACGTCGATGGCTCGGGGTCCGGCTCTTCCGAGCGCGTGATCGTCTCGTCGCGCGGAGCCTCGGGCCTCGGCGCCGTCGTGCCGTGCAGCTTCGCGCTCTGCGTCGATCCTCGCAGGATCATCGTTGGTGCGTCGACGTTCGTAGGCCCGTCGACGTTCGTGGGCGCGTCGACGTTCGCAGACTCTGGCTCCGCGGCGAGCACCTCCTCGTCCTCGAGCGACAGTGGCTCGTCGATCTCGGGCGCGCTCGGCGCCAAGACAGAGGGCGCGCGCGGGCGCGATGTGCTGCCCGACGCGACCGTCGCGACCACGGCAGGAGCCGGAGGTACGTCGGCGTGCCGGAGCTCGCCGACGACGACCGCGGTCGTCGCCACGCTGATCGCGCTCGCGACGAGGAGCTTTGCCCCGAGCGCAGCTGCCCCCTTCGTCGCGACGCTGGCGCCCGCGCTCGCGCCCGCGTGCGCGGCGAGACCACCCTTCACCGCCGCCGCCGCGGGCGCGGATGCGGTCGTCAATGCCGTCGTCACAGCCGCCGTTCCGGCGACCGCCGCGAGGAGAGCGTCGCGCGCTCCGGGCGATGGAGCTTCGGCGTCCGCGGCTTCGAACAGTCCGCGCCCGAACTCCGAGAGCTCGTCACGAAGGAGCGGCTCGGTCATGACTGCTCTCCTCGGTCATCGGTGGGCGTGCGTGACGGCGCCGGAGCCCGGAGACGCGCCTGCACGCGACGGATCTGTTGGTCGACGAGCGTGCGCGCACGACGAAGTCGCGACGCGACCGTGCCGGCGGGGACATCGAGGAACGCAGCAACCTCGGTCGCGCTCATGCGTTCGAGCTCCGTCAGGACGAACACGGTACGAAGATCGATCGGCAGCGAGGAAAGGATGTCGTCGAGGATCGCGCGCCGCCGCGCCGCGGAGAGAGACTCTTCGGGATCGAGCTCGTCCGTAGCGATCTCCGGAGGGTCATCGTTCCAGCTCTCCTCGCGCACGCGCGCCCGCACGCGTCGAGCGTTTGCCGCCACGCGGACGGCCGTGGCGAAGAGGAACTTCTTCTCGCGTTCCGGTGGGACGTCGGCGAGGCGATCGGTGAGGACCAGAAAGACCTGCTGCGCGGCGTCATCCGCGCCCGACTCCGGAACGCCGAGCCGGCGAAGACATCGCCAGACGAACGCGTGATTCGCGAGGACGCACGCGCGCATCCGCGCTTCGACCACGCTCCGGTCCATCGGAGGTGCGCGAGTGTCGACACGGGTGTCCCCAGCAATCGCAGCGGCTGGGGTGGAAGCCAGAGCAATGGCCATGAGGCGCCATTGACCGATGTACGGGCACGCCCGAACTGATCACTCGAAATGCACGCCGACACTCGCCGAGCTCGAAAACCCGAGCGCCGCGACACGATGAGCCGTCGCCGCGGTGCCGAATACGAACGTTTCCGGGGTCAGCGGGAGCGCGGCCCACGCTTCGACCCCGGCGAAGAGGGCCGAGACCACATCGATCGTGAGCCGTGCGCCGAGCTCTGCGCCCGCGTAGAAGGTCGCGCGATCGCGCGCATTCGGATAGCCCGATGCGCTCGCCGAGAGGCTCCCCATCGAGACCGCGATACAAGGCGCCGCACGCAGCCCGTATCCTCGAAGCGAGAGTGGGCATCCTTCGACGGCGACCGTCGTGAGGTCGAAGCGTGCAGCGCCGCCGGCCGCTTCCACGGTCCCGAGCCACGCCCGGCGGCCTTCGATGCGCGCTTCGGGCGCCCAACCGGTATTCGATCGAAGCCCGACGCCCGCTTCGAGCAGAGGACCTGGGCTCGGACCGAGCCCCGCGCCGGCGCCCGCGTTCAGATAGCCGAGAAGCGCGAACGGGGACGGCTTGCTCGGCGCCGCCTGCGGTGCGCGAGCGGCGTCCGGTAGAGGAGGAGGCGGCTCGGCCTCGACCGCGATCGCGACGAGCAGCGCGCTCGCGTCCACGACCTCTTCGCACGTCGCTGCGTCGAACGAGCGCTCGCTGCGCTCTCCCCCCGTGCTCACGATGACGACGCGCGACCGCGCGACGCCGTCGCTCTCACCGGTGACGTGCACGCGTACGCGGATCCCGGCACGATCCGGCATCGCCACGACGAGTGCACGCCCCTCGCTTCGCGCCTCGATCCGCTCGCGAAACGCCACCGGCGACGGGCATCCGTCGGGCGCGTCGTAGTCGAGCGTCACGGCGACGGGCGCGCTTGCTTCAGCCCGTGCTGTCGTGACGCAGAAGACCGACCCGAGCGCCGCGCACGCAGCCAGATGGCGAGGTCGCATCGGAAGAAAGCGCACGTCGGCAATTGGCTATCACGATGCCGCCGCGTTCGCCTCGTTCTCGTTGCCCCGAGAGATTGAACAACGACCGCTTGCTTGGCGCCTGCGTTCCCTGTGCTCGCAGGCGCTTCGGCTCCCCACCCCGAGAGATTGACCAGGGAGGACGGGAAGCCAGGGAGCCGAGAGGGACTGTCCTCTGGTCTCTATCGACTCCTGCCACTGTTTTTCGAGGAGAGATTCACAGGGGGACAGGGCGACAGGGAGATCAGAGGGAGAGGCCTCTTCTCCGTCTTCACCTGTACCCTCGTCGGGCCCTCACGAAACGCGAAGCGCTCGCTTCGCGAGCACTTCACGTTTCGTTCGGAAAGGAAGATCTCGCTTTCAAGCTCCATCCTTGTTCCGCAAACGGTGCGCTCTCCAAGCTTTGTCCCGAGACCTTCGGGAGGAGGAGAGCGTCTCGACTTGCCGACGACATCCACGGTTGTCCAGCTCGCACGCGCGCTCTCGTGACGATGAACGCTGCCACGTGACGCGGGCCGCTCTCCGTCCGAGTCCCGCAGCTGGCAAGGACGCCAGTGCCTGTGCGGAACAAGCTCGCCGGATGAGCGGGAGGCTCAAATTTGCGAGCAAAACGCGAAAGCGTTTTGCGAGAGGCGACGAGGGTCCGGGTCGGAACCGAAGCAAGGCCCCTCCCTCTCGGCTCCCTGTCTTCCTGTCTCACTGTTAATCTTCTTCTCGAAAAGACGAGCGAGCGTCGCCGGCCATGCACACGCGATCCGCAGTCGTCAGGAAGGTGAGCACCGTCGGATCACCGTCTGCAGATCGGAAGCGAGACTCAATTTTGCGAGCAAAACGCGCAGCGACGATGCGTGAGCAAGGGTCGCACGCGATGCTTGCAAGAACGACAACAGGCGCGATGGCTTCTGCCACCGCGCCTGCGTCTTGTTCGAGCGAGTTGCCGCCGGCTCAGTGGCCGTGCGGGTCGCCCATGCCGTGCGGGTCGCCCATTCCGGGCATGCCGTGCGGCATGCCGGGGATGTCGAGCTTCTTCGGCGCAGAGCCCGCGCCGCCGTCGAGCGACTTCTGGAACTTGGTGACCTCCGCGGTCGCCCAATCCGCCGAATACGACGGGATGCTGTAGATCGTTTCCGAGCCGTCCTTCATCGCCCAGCGGTTCGTGCCCGTCGACGTCTTGCCGACCTTGAGGACGAACTTCCCGGCGTTGTCCTTCAGCTGGATCGTGACCTTCGACTCCGGCTCGTCGAGACCGACGTCGTTCGGCTTCTTGTCGTCGCCGAAGTCGTCCGCGGTGAGCGCCTTGAACGAGCGGAGCGCGTCCTTGACCTTCTCCTCTTCGAAGCGGTCGATGGCCTTGCCCTTCCAGGTGCCCGACCACTTGTCGCCTTCCTTCGTGAAGGAGAGCGTGCCGTCCTTCTTCTCGATGGAGAGGCCGTTCGCGTTCTGGTCGTCGAACTTGAAGATCTCGGTCTCGCGGAAGCCCTTCGCCTCACGCGTGTAGAGGTAGCTCGAGTAGCCCGACACCGCGTAGATGCCCGGCTTGCCGTCGACCATCACCATCTGACCGCGCTGACCCGAGCTGCCGAAGGTGAGATCGACCTTCTTGTCGCCGCCCTTGTACGCGACGACGTGGACGCCCTTCGCCGGGACCAAGTCGTAGTCCTTCTTCGAGTCTTCGGACGCGGTCGAGGCGATGACTTCCTTGGCCTTCAGCTCCTTCAGGTTCTTCACGAGCTGATCGATGTTGGTCTGGTTCGCCGGGGCCTCGACGGGCTTCGTCATGACCCACTTGTCGCCCTTCTTCTCGAGGACGATCTCGCCCTTCTCGCCGTTCGTGACGCTGACCTTGTCGAGGTCGTCCGGCACTTTCACGTCGGGCAGCTCTGCGCTCGTCGTCGAGGACGAGCCGATCTTCTCGTCCTTTCCCTTCGCGTAGTAGATGGCGCCGCCGAGTGCGGCGAGGACGACGACACCTGCAAACAGCTTCGTGCTCTGGCTCATGGATTCAGGCTTCGGGCTTCGGGCTTTTCTGGCTTCAGGAACAAGAGAGAGAGAGACACGCGGCCGGGCGAGACACCCTGAGAGTGTCCCGCCCGATCCCGATCACGCCTCGAGGAGGTTGATGTTCTGGCGGCGTCCCTCGCGGATGCGCCAGAGGACGATGCCGAGACCGACGAAGATGGCCGGGATGCCGAGGGTCATCGTGCCCTCGATCCAGTACTGCTTCGTCTTGCGCTCCTTCTTGATGCGGTCCTCTTCCTTCTTGAGCTGCTCCTCCGTCATCTCTTCGCCCGCCTTGGGCTTGACGACGTCGCCGTAGGCGAGGTTCGGCTCCATGAGGATCTTGGCGCTCGCAGCGAGGAGGTCGACGTCGCCGCTCACCCAGTCGAGGAGGTTCTTCGTCTGGAGGATGAACGTCGTTCCGATGAGCTGGACGTACGGACCGGCGATCCCGTTGAGGAACTCGTCACCCGTCGGGCCCATCATCATGCCCATCTGACCGAGGTCGGGACCCTGGCCGGAGCGGACGAAGGGGTTGGCGAAGAACTGCGAGGACGAGAGGACGAGGACGCGCGCCGGGTTCGTGGCCTCGGCCGGCGTCTCGACGCCCATCTTGTCGCCGTCGGGGAACGCCGTCTTCAGCTTGCCCTCGGCCGCGGCCGCGATGGCGTGCTGCTGGAAGTTGCCCTTCGGACGCCACTGACGCGCGGGGCGGAGGTCGACGGTGTCGCCAGTCTCGGTGATCGCCGCGGGCGTCGAGTGCGCAATGACGCGGAGCTTGTCGCCGAGCTGCGGCTGCTTCTCCTTCTTCAGCGTGAGCGAAGAAGCGAACGGGAACGACGCCTGCGGGATGCGGAAGAACGCAGCGAAGCTCGTGTCGAGGAGGACCTCGTCGCCGGTGAAGCGGCTGTCCTCACGCACGTCGAGGATCTGCGGGAAGATCATCGTGCGCGGTCCGGTGAGCGTGTCGACCCGGACGCGGAACGGACGGCCGAACTCGAGGACGACGTCCTTGTTCATCACGATGCCGTAGCCCTCGAGGAGCTTCTCGAGGCCGTGCGTGCTCAGCGTGGCGCTCATCGTCGGATCGCCCGCCTTCGTGTTCACGGCGCTGGCGAGGACGGCGAGGCTCTTGCCGCGCATGACGAACTGGTCGATGCGGCGAAGCTCCTTCTCCGACAGCTCCTTCGCGGGCTGCGTGATGATGAGACCGTCGAGGCTCTCGTCGACCTCGGCGTCGCCGTTCTTCAGATCGACGTCCTTGATCTCGTAGAACGGGAAGTACTGCGTGATGATGCCCTGGATCGACGGGCCGCCCTGACGACCACCGCCCGGAACGAGGTTCGCGTCGGACAGCTTCAGCTCGTCGTGCCCGGTGAGCACGCCGATCTTGTGCTTCGTCTTGTCACCCGCGTCCTTCAGCTCGCGGATCTTGTTCGTGATCCAGAACTCGAGGCCGGTGTTGTTGTCCGGCGAGAGGACCGGGATCTTCTCGCGCTGGGCCTTGTACGTGAAGACGAGGCCCATGTAGCCCTGGGCGACTTCGGCCTTGTCCTCCGTGTCGGAGCCTTCGATGCGCTGCAGCTTCTGCAGGCCGGCCTCTTCGGCCTTCTTGCGCTCTTCCTCGGTCTTCGGCTCGATGATCGTGTAGTCGAACTTCCCGCCGCCCTTCTCCTTGTACTGCTGGAGCAGGTCGCGGAGATCGCGCACGAAGGCATCGAGCTTCGGCAGACCGCGCGTGACGTACGCGTCGACCTGGATCTTCTCGCCGTCCTTGATCGTGCGAATGAGGCGACCGCTGCCCTCGGACAGCGTGTACTTCTCCGCCTTCGTCATGTCCTTGCGCCAGTACATGAAGTAGCTGAGCACGTTCACGGCGACGACGATCGCTGCGAGGATGAAAAGCAGGGCGCCGCTCTCGGTCGCCGCCTTCTTCTTGCGTTCCATGGCCATGGTTTCGTTTGCCTGGTTCTCGAGGAAAGTCTTTGAGCCTCAGCGAGCCTGACGGGCGCGGGTCAACGCACCCGCGTCAGGTCCACTTCCTGCGCTCGAGCGCGTGGAACGCGACGACGAGACAGAGGACGGCGAGCGAGACGAAGTAGATGATCGCTCGCGAGTCGAGGAGGCCGCGCGCGAACGGCTCGAACCGCGACGCGATGCTGATGAAGGCCGCCGCGTCGCCAGGCCAACCCTGGAGCGACTCGATCGCCGACAGCTGCCCGACGCCGTAGATTCCGCCGAGCGTGAGCATCGTCGCGAAGAAGGAGAGGATCTGGCTCTCGGTGAACGCCGAGTACATGAGGCCCACGGCCGTTCCCATCGCCGAGAGCAAGAACAGGCCGATCATGCCGACCCAGAACGCGCCCCAGTCGAGCTCGCCGAGGTGCCACGGCCACTTGAACATCGCGAGCGGGTAGAGCACCACGAGCACGAGCTGCACGGAGACGATCGCCAGCGCCGCGAGGTACTTGCCGAGGATGACCTCGCTGTCCTTCACGGGCATCGTGATGAGCAGCTCGATCGTGCCGATGCGCTTCTCGTCCGAGAGCGCGCGCATCGTGAAGAGCGGGATCACGAGAGCGCAGAGCGCGACCGGCAGCGAGTCGAACATGCGCTGCATCGTCACGCGGTCGACCTGCCAGAACCCGCCCTTGTACATGAAGAAGTACAGGCCGAGCGTGATCATGCTGGCGCCGATGACGATGTACGTGATCGCCGAGTTGAAATAGGAAGACAGCTCGCGGCGCGCGATCGTCATCGTCATCGACAACGAGGCCGGGCGATCGAGGGCGACCTTCTCCTTCGGGAGCGAGTCGGCCGTCGAGATCGGCCGCGTGGCCGCATCGTGACGGTCGTCGTCGTCAGAGTCCGAGCCGGCGTCCGAGTCGCGGCCCTCGTCCTCTTCGTCTTCGTGCTCCTGGGCCTCTTCGGCGGCGCGGGACTTGTCCTTCGTGGCCTTTTCGATGGTGCTCTCGCTGCTCATCGTCATTTCCTCTCGCCGTCGTCACCGTCGTCGTCCGAGTCGTCATCCGACTCGTCGTCCTCGTCCTCTTCCTCGTCTTCCTCGTCGTCGTACGCATCGCGTCCGCGGCGATCGTCGTCCGTGACGGGGCCGAGCTGGCGGTTACGCCGCTCGTCACCGATCGTGAGCTGACGGAAGACGTCCTCGAGGGTCTGCGTGTCGCGATGGAGCTCGAGGAGCACCCATCCCTTGTCTGCGATCAGACGGAAGATCTCGGGACGGAGATCGGTAGCGTCCTCGCCGGCGAGCTCGTACGCGTGCGCGCGCTCGTCGGTGGGGAGCTCGTTCACCTTCTTCACACCGGGGAGCGCGCTGAGGGCCTGCTCGACCTCGGTCTGGCGCGGAGGCGTGCCCCGTCCGCGGTACGGCGAGTCGGCGGCCGACTCCTGGACCGACACGACATAACGAACGCGGCCGCTCTTCGCGCGGATCTCGTCGAGCGGACCGTCCGCGACGACGCGCCCCCGGGAGACGATGATCGCGCGTGCGCACGCGGCCTCGACCTCTTTGAGGTTGTGCGTCGAGAGGAGGACGGTGCGGTCCTTACCGATCTGCTTCAGGTAGTTGAGGAACTCGGTACGCTCGTTCGGGTCGAGGTCGCTCGTCGGCTCGTCGAGGATGAGGATCGGCGGGTCGTGGATGAGCGCCTGAGCGAGGCCGACGCGCTGCCGGTAGCCGTGCGACAGCTGCCGGATCTCCTTCGAGAGCGACTGCGCAAGGCCGCAGATCTCGACGACCGAGCGCGCGCGCTGCTTGAACTTGGTCCGGTCGATGTTCCGGATGCGCGACGCGAACTCGAGATACTCGTAGACGGTCATCTCGAGGTAGAGCGGGGCGCGCTGCGGGAGGTATCCGATGTTCGCTCGGACGGCGAGCGTGTCATCGAAGACATCGTGGCCGCGGACCTTCGCCACCCCGCCCGTGGGCGAGATGAAGCAGGTCAGGATGCGCATGGTCGTGGATTTCCCTGCGCCGTTCGGCCCGAGGAAGCCTACGATCTCACCTTTGTTGACCTCGAAGCTGACGTCGTCGAGGGCCTTGAACGAGCCGTACCGCTTCGTCAGGCCGCTCGCGTAGATCATCACGTCGGTGGACATCCATCCTCCGTCGCCCGTCCCTCCTCTATTGGAGTTGCCGGGCGCGCACTTATCGAACCGAGAGAGCCGGCTTCGCGGGCTAGCTGCACCCGTCCGCCACGCGCGGAACGAGACTCCTAGCGGATTTCTTCCCCAGACCCAACACTCCCGTTTTTCCCGGGGGAACCGTGAGGCGGCACCCTGAACACGGCGAGATCCCACGAGAAGACGTGAGACTCCCTCGGAGGCGCATCCTAATCGCGGACCTTGGGCTGTCAACGTATCGACAGGTCGCGTTTACAGGCGTCGCAGCGCGTGCGGCCCGCTCGATCTCAGCGGCACTCCCCCGGCCGCCCTGCCGTCGCAGGCGGCGGCCCTCGACCGTGGGACCCAAAACGCTCGCGTTCGGCGGACGCACACCCCCGCTGGCCCCCGGGCCGCGACCTCGCGATCCTCGCGCTCGGGGCTCACTGCCTACGCGTCGGTCCCGGGGCGCACCGCTCGTCAGAGAATGGTCGGCACCTTGATCGTCGGCGCGCTGATCCCGAGCGGCTTGTCGAGCACGCTCTTGTCGACGTCGTCGATCTGGACATTGGCCTTGTTGTTCTGGACGACGAACTTGAGGCCCGGGCCCGGCTCCACCTTGCCCCCGACGATGATGATCCCGACCTCGGTCCCGTCGACGACTCCGGCGGCGCGCTCGTTGGCGGCGAAGTTCGTTCGCTCGATCTTGAAGTCCGTCGAGCCGCTGTAGATCCCGATGCCGTCGCCGATCAGCTCGTTCGTCGCGAGGTTCGTGGGGACCGGGGACGCGACGGTCTCCTTCACCGAGCCGCCGACGATGATGATCCCCTTCAGCTCGACCCCGCCCACGCCGACGATCCGGTTCTTCTGGATGTCCGTGCTCTGGATCTCGAGGGCCGGAGCATCGAGCGTCCCCTGGAGGCCCTGGGCCCAGATACCGCGCTCGCGATTCTCCGAAACGATCGACGAAAGGATGACCGCCCGCGTCGACGCGCCGTCGAGGAGCACGCCCGTTCCCTCGTTCTTCTCGACGGTCACCTCTTGCAGCTCGACGCGCGCACCGCTCACGACGATGAGACCTGCGCCGGCGGATAGCGACGTCCCGCCGTTCTCGGCGATGCGTCCGTGCTTCATGACGACGCTCACGCCGTCGCCGCTGACGTACACGCCATAGGCGTTCTTCTCGGCGATCACGTTCTCGAGCGTCACCTGGCTCGCGCCCTTCTCGGGCAGGATCGCGATCCCGGCGTTCTTCGAGCCCGTCACCTTGACGTCGAAGATCCTCACGTCCGCACCGGTGACGGAGACGCCGATCTTCGGAGAAGCGAGCACGTCGATATTTCCGAGCTGCGCCCGCGCGGAGAGGAAGACGGCGCTCGAGCCCGCCGGCCCCGTGACGGTGATCGATGCGTGTTTGCCCTTCGCGCCGACGAGCGCGACACCTTCCTTCACGACCACCGGAAGGGGCGACGAGAGCGCGCCGGTCACGACGACGCAGGCGCCTGCGCTCGAATTCGTCACGCCGTCGAGGAGCGACTTCTCGTCGGTCGCACGCACGACGCTCTGACACGCGACCGTGTCGGGCGGGGCGTTCTCGTCGTCGTCCGAGCTGCATCCCGTCGACAGACCGGAGTGGGCAGCGGCGAGCAAGGAGAACAGGACGAGGGCGAACCGGGGCGCGTGGGAGCTCGAGACCATTGCAGGCAACCCCTTCTACGTGTCGACGGTGGCGTTGCTTCCCTGGCCGAAGCGCTTCGCCACGGATTCCGCGGCGTTGCTCTGGCCGAGCGATGCCAGCCTGGCACACGCCTCCTCCTTGTGCCACCTCGCTCTCTCGAACGCGTCTCGACTGCGTGAGGCATGGAGCTTCGCGAGGAACGCATCCATCGCCGTCGCATGCGCCATGGCGACGAACATCGCATTCTTCGAGCGCTCCGCGGCATCGATCGCCGAGAGCGCCCGATCGACCGCAGCGTCGACGGCGCCCCGGGCGAGCTCGACCTCCGCGAGGGCACGCGCGCTGTCGGCGAGCACGTCGACGTACCCGCCCTCCTCGGCGAGGCGACACGCGAGATCGAGCTGGGCGGCCGCGGCGTCGTGCTCTCCGAGGGCGAGCTTCGCCTGTCCGAGATTGGAGTGCCCGATCGCTTCGCGCGCGACCCAGCGCGCCTTCTTCGCCGCGGCGAGCGCGCGCTCGTAATACATCGCCGCGGCCACGAAGTCGCCGCGCGTGTACGCGATGCCGCCGAGGTTCACGAAGCCATCAGGCATGCCTTGCGTGTCTCCCGCGAGCTCACGGAGCTCGAGCGCCGCCTCGAACGCGTCTTTCGCGTTTGCGAGCTCGCCTGCGTGGAAGTGGATCGCGCCGCGGGCGTCCTCGAGACGCGCCATCCCGACGTGCCAGCTCGCATCGCGGACGTGGAGCTCCCGACCTACGCGAATGCCTTCGTCGACGTCGCGCTTTGCACCTTCGCGATCGCCACGCGCGGACCGCTGGAACGCACGCGCCGCGTAGACGCGCATGTGGAGCAAGCTCGAAGGCTGCACCTTACAAGCATCGGCAGCACGACCGAGCACCTCGATCGACTCGTCGATGCGTCCGTACTCTTTCAGCACGAGCCCGCGCTCGAGAAGAAGCCACCCGTGGACGGCGTCGTCGTCGCTCACCCCCGCGCTTCGCAGGTCCTGCTCGGCGGCATCGAGGGACCGGAGCGCATCCTCGAAGCGACCGGTACGCGCCTCCGCTGCGGCGCGCTCACGGAGCACGCCCGCACGCGCGATGCGTTCGTCGGGGCTCGTGTCGTCCTTCCAGAGCGCGCTCACGCGATCGAAGAAGCCGATCGCCTCGGGGTACGCGCAGACGTTCACCGCATGCCGGGCGGCGTTCAGATACAGCCGCCGCGCACGCGGTCGCTCGCCCGCCGCCTCGAGGTGCTGCGCGAGGTTGGCCTGCCCGCCTTCCCAGAGCTCACCGCGGCCGGAGAGCCAGTCCGCGACCTTGCGATGCAAGAGCGCGGTCTGCGCGCGCGGCACGAGCTCGTAGGCGGCGTCGCAGAGCGCCTGCGTCGCAAACGACAGCTCGCGCTCGCCGGAGACGCTCGACGTCGGCTGCACTTTCACGAGCGCACGCGCGCGGAGCGCATCGAGGCTCGTCATCAGGTCGTAGGGGGAGCCCCCCTCTTCCCCACGAGGAGGGAGGAGCTCCTCGAGGAGGCCGACCCAGAACACGCGACCGACGACGGACGCGACCTTCAGGATCTCCTTCTGCGCCGGCAACAGACCATCGAGCCGCGCCTGCAAGACTCCGCGGACCGTGTCGGGGAGATCGAGCTTCGCGGACCGGCTCTTGTCCCATTTCACCGGGACGTGCTGCTCGTCGACCCAGAGCGCGCCGCGATCGACGAGCAAGCGGACGAGCTCCTTGCACAGCTCGGGGTTGCCCTCTGCGCGACGGATGATCTCGCGCTTGATGTCGCGCGGGAAGTTCGGCACCTGCCGGAACAGATCGTCGAGGAAGCGCTCCATCACCTCCTCGCTGAACGGCGCGAGCTCGATCTTCGTGCGTACCTCCGCGCCCGTAAGGAGCTGCGGGATCTGCTCGGCGCGCTCCGGGCGTGCCGAGATGACGATGAAGACGCGCTCTCGGCGCAGTGAGCGGATCAGATACTGGAGCAGATCGAGCGAGGGCCTATCGCTCCACTGCACCTGCTCGACGAGCATCACGACGGGACGTGTGCGTGCGAGCTTGCGGAGCCAGTCCGCGAACGCGCTCACGGTGCGCGTCGCGTCGGTCGAGAGCTCCGTCTCGAGCAGCGGAGCGACCGGCGTGGGCGCGACGAGATCGGCGAGGAGGCGACCGGCGTCACGGCCGTCCTCGATCTCGGGCACATCCCACGCCTTTGCGACCGCATCGACGACGCGCGCGCGGACGGCTTCCGGCGATTCGTCGACACGCACGTTGAACCGCGCGCGGAGCATCTTCCCCACGAAGCCGAGCGGCGTGCCGCCGAGCACCCGGGTCGCATGGAGGACGTGTGGAGTCGGCTCTCGTGCGGCGAGCGCAATCCGGAGCTGCTTGAGGAGATGCCCCTTGCCGAGGCCCATCTCTCCGACGATCTCCGCGACGCGCAGCGCCCCCGTATCGGCGTGCGGGCGCGACGCGCCGGCCGCGACGGAGTCGTAGAGCCGGAGCAGCAGCTCGAGCTCCGCGTGTCGTGCGAAGAACGGCGTCCCCGAGGCGCTACGGAGGCGGACCGAGCTCGCGGGCTCGTCATGCCGTTCGCGTTCGATGCGGAAGACGGGGACGGGGTCGCCTCCGCTCTTCATCTGCAGCGGCGACACGCTCACGAGCTCGAAATCGTCGTGCACGAGGCGCTCGGTCGGACCGCCGACGAGGATTTCGCCCGGCTGTGCGGCCTCCTCGATGCGGCTCGCGAGGTTCACCGTTGCGCCCATGATGTCGGGCGACGCGCGTGTGCCGACGCCGACCGAGCCGACCATCACGAGGCCGGTGTTCACGCCGACGCGGAGCGCAACGTCGTCGTGGCCGCGAGCGCTCGCGACCTCGCGGACGCGTGCGGTCATCGCAATCGCTGCGCGCACGGCGCGGACCGCGTCGTCCTCGTGGGCGACCGGGACGCCGAACACGGCCATGACTTTGTCGCCGATGTACTTGAGGACCGTCCCTCCCTCGCGCTCGATCTCGCGCGACAGCGGCTCGAAGAACGCCTTCGCGAGCTCGTGGACGCTGTCGGGCTCGAGATCGTTCGAGAGCGCGCTGAACCCGACGATGTCGCCGAAGAGGACGGTCGCGAGCTTTCGCTCTTCCGCCCAGCGACCGCTGCCGAGCCCCGAGCCGGGCGGCTGCGAGCCCATGGCTGCGAGCATGGAGGAGGGCGCGTTCGAGATCGCCGCCGAAGGTTCTCCAGGTCCGGTCGCGATCGACGAGCGGACCGGCAGCGCCGAGCGAAGCGCACTCTGCATCGCTCGCGCATTCGGCCACCGATCTTCCTTCTTGAACGCGAGCGCGCGATCGACGACGTCGACGAGCGATTTCGGTGCATCGGGCGCGACGTGCGCGAGCGATTTCGCCTCCGCCGTCGCCGCGGCGATCACCACCTCCATGTGCGTCTTCGCGTCATGGACGATCCGGCCCGAGACGAGCATGAAGATCGTCGCACCGACTGCCCAGATGTCGCTCGATGCGTCGACGTCGTCGGTCCGCCCGAGCGCTTGCTCCGGCGGCATGAATGCCGGCGTGCCGATCGTGACGCCGGTGCGCGTCCGCAGATGAGGCATCGCACCGGCTTCGACCGACTCTTCGATCCCGCTCGCGGCACGAAGGCGCGCGATACCGAAGTCGAGGACCTTCACGACGCCATGGCCGGTCGTCGACGGCCTCGTGAGGAACACGTTCTCGGGCTTCACGTCGCGATGGACGATCCCCGATGGATGCGCGGCGGCGAGCACGTCGAGCAGCCCATCGGCGAGGACCGCGACGTCCTCGAGCGGGAGACGCCCGCCGAGACGCCGGAGGCGCGCATCCGCGGTCTCGCCTTCGAGCAGCTCCATCACGAGGAAGGCCGCACCGTCCTCGGTCTCGTCGTCGTCGAGCACGCGGACGACGCCAGGATGATTGACCGCGTTCGCGACGTAGCCCTCGCGAGCGAAGCGCGCGCGGATGTCGCCGAGCATCGAGAGCTGCGGATGAAGGATCTTCAGCGCGACGCGGCTCCCGTTTCGATGCGTTGCCGCATAGACCGCGCCCATCCCGCCGACGCCGAGCAGCTTGTCGACGCGCCACTTGCCCTTGATGCGCGTGCCGACCCGGGCCTGTGCAGCGTCGCTGAGGCTCGGATGGATCGAAGGCATGCCTAGGCATGCAGGCTACTACCAGCGGCACGCACCCGCCATCGCGCCGACTTCGTCAGGCGATCTTCGGCGGCTCGGAGTCTGCGTCGATAGGGAGCTGGAGGGTCACGCGAGTGCCCTGCTGGCCATCGGGACCGAGCTCGATGCAACCGCCGTGGGCGTCGACGATGCTCTTCACGATCGCGAGCCCGAGACCGGTCCCCGTCGCCTTGGTCGTGAAGAACGGCTCGAACACGCGCCTCGCGATCGCCGGCGCGATGCCGGGACCAGTATCGGCGACCTCGATCCGTGCGATGCGCCGGCCCGCGCGCGCGTCGACGGCCGCTCGAATGACGACGCTTCCCGAGCTGCCCGCGGCCTGCGCGCCATTGACGAGCAGGTTCACGAGAGCGCGCCGCAACATCGCGTGATCGAGGCTCATCCGAGGGAAGTCCGGCGGCACCTCCGAGCGGATGGCGGCGCACTCGGGTCCGAGCTGCTGCGTGGCGGCGCTCAGGGCTCCGTCGACGACGTCGGTGAGCGAGTGTCGCTCGAGCGCGGGAGTGACCGGGCGCGCGAAGTCGAGCAGCTCGCGCACGAGCCTGTCGAGCCGCCTCGCCTCTTCACCCATGATTGCGAGGAGCACGGCGGCGTCGCCGGATTTCGGCATCGTCTTCCCGAGCGTGCCGAGCGAGTTGAAGAGCACCCCGAGCGGGTTCCTCACCTCGTGGGCGAGCGTCGCCGCGAGCTGTCCGATCGCAGCGAGGCGCTCGCGCTTCACGAGCTCCTCCTGCGCACGTGCGAGCCTCTCGTAGCCTTGCTTTACCTCTTCGAACAGGCGCGCATTCGCGACGGCCGTCGCGACCTGCGTCGCGATGAGCTCCGCACGCCCGATCTCCGACGTGCTCCACGTGCGCGGCCGTCGCGTATCGTCGATGACGACGGCGCCAATCGGCTCGCCGGTCGCGATCAGCGGCATCGCGAGGAGGCTCTTCTCCTCGAAGCGCCGGACGAGCTCTCTCTGCACAGCGTCCGACGCTTCGACGTCCTCGATGACGATCGTCTTCCGAGCCCGCAGCGCTTGCGCAGCGATCGACATCGCGGAGATCGGGATCGTGCTCGTTCGGACGAAGTCGCGCCATTCAGGGTTCGAGCACGACACGCCTCGGAGCATCGTCCCGTCCTCGTCGAGGAGGAGGACGAATGCGTTCGACGCGTCGACCATCCGCGCGAGCATCTTCGCAGACAGCTCGAGCCGAGCATCGAGCGAGAGCGTGGCCGTGAGCGTCCGCGCCACCTCGAGCAACATGCCCATCTCGTCGAGACGAGAGCTCGCGTCGGCAAAGAGGCGCGCATTCTCGAAGTGGACGACGAGCAAGTCGGACAGGATCTCGGCGAGCCGGAGCTCCCGCGGCGTGTACGGTCGATCGGTCCCTCGCCAGACGTTCAGCGAGCCGGTCGGGCGCTCTCGGGCGTGCAGCGGCAAGGTCGCGATGTGCACGACCCCTGCGTCGCGGAGCGCATCTCGAGCCGGGGTCGGAAACGACGCCACCGGGGAGCTCGTTGCCTTGCGCGCCGCGAGGCTGTGGCCTGTCCAGGTGCCTTCGACGTCGATGCGGGCGGGAGCGTGATCGATGACGCCGGGCACGTGCTCGGACGCGGTCTTGACCAACGTCGTCCGCTCGCGATCGAGCTGATAGACGACCGCGCCGTCGCTCTCGGTGACGAGCATCGCCGTCCGGAGAGCCGCCGAGACGAGTTGATGGTAGTCACCGCTCACGCCCACGTGGGCGATCTTGCGAACGGCGTCGACGAGGAGGAGCAGATCCTCCTTCGACGGCTCGGTGTCGCTGGACATCAACACTGCATCTTATGCGGCGTCGGTCGCTTCTGTCAGGCCTGCCCGGCCGTCGGCGGCTTCGCGCTGAGTTGCACGGTCGAAGGTGCAGGCGATGCCGAGACCGTCACATCGGACGACGACGGCATCTCGTCGGGGAACGCCTTCAGCTCTTCGCTCACGCGGCGCAGGTACTGCTGCTTCACATGGAAGGGCAGGAACGCGCTCTTGAAGCCCGAGAGGATGATCTGCTTCAGATCCGGCAGCGAGAAGCCCAGCACCTTGTGGCAGAGCCACAGCTCCTTCGACACCGTCGTGTCGGTGACGAGGCGGTTGTCCGTGTTCACCGTCACACGCAGCCCGAGGTTCTTGTAAAGCTTGATGGGGTGGCTCGCGAGGTCGCGGATGGCCCCCGTCTGCACGTTCGACGACGGGCAGCACTCGAGGCTGATGCGGTGGTCGTTGACGTAGTGGAGGAGGTCGCCGTCTTCGCGAAGTCGGCATCCGTGGCCGATGCGGTGCGCGCCGCAGACGTGAATTGCCTGGTGGATCGACTCCGGGCCGTAGGCTTCGCCGGCGTGGATCGTGACGTTGATGTTGTTGTCGCGAACGAGCTGGAACGCCGCGCGATGGTGCTTCGCGGGGTGGTCGTATTCGGCGCCCGCGAGGTCGAACCCGACGACGCCGCGGTTCTTGTACGCGACGGCGAGCTCCGCCATCTCGAGCGAGCTCTCGGCGGAGACGTTGCGGATCCCGCAGAGGATGACGTTCGACTCGATGCCGTACTTGTCCTGCGCCGCGCGGAGGCCTTCGAGCACGGCCTCGACGACGGTGGTGAGCTTCAGGCCGCGCCGCGTGTGCAGCATCGGCGAGTAGCGCACCTCCATGTAGCGGACGTTCTCGCGGGCAGCGTCCTCGGCGAGCTCGTAGGCGGCGCGCGTGAGCGACTCGGCGCTCTGCAACACGCGGAGCGTCACGTCGAATGCCTTCAGGTACTCGACGAGCGAGCCGCAATTCATCCCGAGGTTCATGGCCTTGCGGAGGCCGTCCTCGTCGTGTGCGGGCAGCTCGATCCGACCCTTGTCCGCGAGATCCAGGATGGTGGCGAGACGGAGCGAGCCGTCCAGGTGGACGTGCAGATCCGTCTTGGGGAGCTTCGTGATGATCTCGAGCGGGAGTGTCGACGCCATGATCGAAGCTATCACGGGATGACCTCAGCCGCGAGCGGCCCCATATATTCATGAGTAGCCGCACCATGTACCGCCAGAACGACCGAACCAAGCGCTCGCCGATCGTCGTCGAGTACGTGTCGAAACGTATCCGCGCCGGCTTCCTCTTCCTGGCCGTGGTCATCGTCGCGATTGGGGCGAGCATGCTCGGCGGCATGCATGCCTCGCACGTGAGCTGCTCTCGGAGCGCCGTCCTCGACAATGGCATCTGCCAAATCCGCCGCTATGGACTCACGGGATCGATCGACGAGGTCCTGCCCGCCAGCGACATCGCTTCGTTCGAGGTGACCATCCGCACCAACTCGAAGGGGCGGCAATACGCCGACACGCGGCTCGTGATGAGCCGTGAAAGCCATCGAAGTGCGATCGAGCTCGAGACCGGTTCGTGGAGCCCCATCGACCCAAAGGACGCGCTCGCGGCCCGATCCGAGCTGGAATCGTTCCAGCGCGGTCTGGCGATGTCCGCTGACATCTGGCTGATGCCGCACCTGGTCACGATGGCCTACATGTTGGCTTTCGGCCTCGGATTCATCGCCTTCGGCGTCGTGAGCCTGCGCGAGCAGCTCGGTCAGCTCCGACCAATCCGCATCGTCATCGACCCTGAACGCGAAGTGGTGATCATGCGCCGGCAGGAGATCCCCTGGAGCGAGATCGCGCACGTCGATATCGAGGGAGGCCGCGCGCTCTACTGGGCGAGCGGGAAGAACGAATACATCCCGGGGCACCGGCTCCGGTTCGTCCGCCGCTCCGGTCCCGACATCCCCGCGACCAAGGAGTTTCGCGCCGGCGATCCGACCGCGCACGAACGAGCGCGGAGGACGATCCTGCGCGCGCTCGGACGGGACTGCGACTGAGCCGCCGCCGCTACTCCACCCGATCGAACCGCTCACGACGACCCGCGAGCGGTTCTCCGAAGCTTTGTAACGGCGCCGTTGGGTCGGTCGCTGTCAGGTCGCCATGACGCTCGTGGCTACTTCTTGCACTCCGTCATCTTCACGCACTTGCCTGCGCCGCCCTTCGTGCATTCGCTCTGACCGCGAAGCTCCTTTTTCCCGGCGCTGTCGCAGCAGCATTGCTGCACGGCGGGACCTGCATCGACGACGAGAGCGGCCGCGCACTTGTCCTTCTTCACGCACTGGCCCTTCTTCACCTTCGTGCACTCGCTCTGCCCGATCTGGGACAGCGGCTGGCCCGGGACCTCGCAGCAGCACGTCTCGGCGCTGCCCGCATCCAATGCTGCGGTGCCTCCGGCATCGGTGGAGTCCGTCGTCGCCGTCGCCGTCGCGGGAGGGGACGTCTTCGCTACGACGCCGCCGGCAGTGGCCGTCGTTGCTGTCGTCGGAGCACCGGTATCAGGCGTTTCCGCCGTGGTGTTCGTGGCGGCGGCCGTCGCGCTTGCGCCGGCGTCAGCCGCGGCCTCTTCCTTCTTGTGGCAAGCAGCGAGCACGAGAGCAAGCACGCACGCAGCGGCGGCGGTTCGATTCGACATGATCCCTCCAGCATGGAGCATGAGCTCCAGCGGCGAAGATCTTCGCCGCCGCGATGCACGAGGGCCAAGAAGCCGAACGTTCGTGAAGATTCCCTCATCCACCGCGCGCGCGGCGCGCACGGTCCTCTGCGCGGGAGTCGGGTGCGCGGGCCCGCCCGTCGGCCGAGCGCGATCTCGCGCGCGACATCGGACGGACCCGGACGAGCGCAGCTGGGGCGGTTCAACGATCGGCCGAGCAGCGCTCTCGCCTCAGACGGCGTCCTGCACGCGCACCTGACCGAACAGATATGCAGCGAGATTCATCCGATCGCGCGAGATCCTCTGGGCTCGGTTGTTTCCGCAGCCGAGCGGACCCGACGCGTACCAAGCGATGGGCGCCGACGGGCAAACGCGGAGGGAGATGCGAAGGAGGTTCAATCCGGTGCGCACGCACGCATCGACGTTGCCGAGGAGCGCAGGCGATCCTCCCGCCGAGCGATGGATCTGGTACGCGCAGAACGACTCGCCCTTGTCTCCAATCGCGTCGGCAACGAACGTCGACTCGCGGAATGCGACCGCCACCATGAGCGCTGCCGTCCGACGACGATCGGCGTCGTTCGCGAACAGAGGCTTGTTCGATTCGACAGCACGCGCAATCGCTCCACCGAGCTCGCTGTGGTCACGTCCAGGCGCAAGCTGTGTCATCGCGGCGAGAACGAACGGGAGAATGGACATGCGGGTCTCCAAACCGTGGAAACTCGATCGCTGAGCGAAGCGACCGAGGCGCGCGCCCCTTTGCGAGTGTCGTGCCGACACTGACGCAAAAGGGCGCGCACCGACCGGTCGCTGGGATCGTGAGGCATGTGGTCCGGTAGATTGTCGAAACGACGGGGCGGATCCGCGATGCATCCGATCACGCGTGCTGCAGCGGCTGTCGATTCTCCTGCCTGAGACAACCAGGCGATGTCACGGTCGGGACTCCGATCGGGGCAATTCGCACCGCGACCATGGGCGACACCCGTTCAGCGCGTCTTCAAGTACTCAATCAGTGCATGTTTGTCCGCATCCGGAAGCGACGCGCCGAAGTAGTGGCCGCCGTTCTCGACGAGCTCGGGGCACAGGTTCTTCGTCGGGTCCGCAGGATCGAGATTCGCGAATGCGTTGACCGGTGTGCCCGCTGGGAGAGGCGTCGACGAGCCGGGCAGGATGACCGTGTCGGTCGTGCGCTGGATCGATGCCGCGAAGTCACGGCTGCTCGGGTAGAGCAGCTCGTGCATCGAGGCCTCGTACATCGCCACGCGTCCAGCAACGGAAGGATCGCCGTTGTACGGACCGAGTCGGTTGTTGTGGAAGAAGGGCGCCGTGGCCCATGCAGCTTCGAGGAGCATCACGCGATAGAAGCCGGGTCCACCGGTCGGCCGCGCCTTGTATTCGTCCGAGGAGAACGCCGCCCAGATGTGACCGGCCGTCCAGTTCGTCGTGAGCGCGCGACAGCGATGTGTGCCGATCGCTCCCGGCGGCTCGCCCTTCGATGGATCGAAGCCCGACGCCGGAAGCACCTCGTCGTTCGAGAGGACCTCAGCCGAGTGGCAAGATGCACAGGTCTTGTCGAAGACCTTCTTGCCCTTCTTCACGACCGACCAGTCGACGAGCCACGAGCCGCCCGGCGCATCGGACAACCGCGGAGGTCGAGGCCGCTGCAAGAACTCGCAGAGATCCGGCACCGCCTTCTCCGCAGCGACGAAGTCGGCGCAATCATGCCGGCATTGATCGAGGTCGATCGGCGTCTGGCTTCCTCCCGGACCGTTTGCGAGGTGAGGCAGCACACACTCGGCGGCGCACGACCCGATGTTGAAGTAGACGCGGAGCGCCGCCTTTTCGCAGCCGACCGAGTCCTCGCCTCCCTGACCCGAGCGATGCACCTTGATGCGCAGACCGGCGTCGTGCTGCTTGAAGAAGGGCCGCTCGGGGAGATCCCAGATGGGCGTGATCATGCCCGGGTTGACGATGTGATCGTTTTCGATCGCGGTCGTGTCGACGGTCCCGGGCGCCCATGATGCGAAGACCTGGTAACGCGGATCCTGCGTCGAGAGGTGCGCGCCGAAGATCTTCCCGATACGGAGGAACTGGTTGCCGACGGTAGGGTGGATGTTGCTCCACTTCGGGTGGTTCGGATTGGCAGGCGGGTTCGCGGGATCGAACCCCGCGTGGCAGGAAGCGCACGTGATGCCGAAGACGTACTTCGGACCGGTCGGCAACCGGTTCGGGAATTTTCGGATGCCGATGACGCCGGACGCCTCCGGATCGTCGCACTTGTCGAGGAAGCCCGTCGTCGCGTCGCCCTGCTTGCAGTCCGGATCGTTCAGCACGCCCCAGGTCGTGAAGCGCGTGTTCCGATCGGAGGTGAGCACCTCGTCGAAGCCGAGCGGAAGGTTGAAAGGCGGGCCCGCGACAATGAGCGAGAAGAACTTCTCGCCGCCGAACGTCGCCTCGAACCAGATGTCGCGACCGCGCTTCCATGCTGGCTTCGGCTTCTTCTTTCCCCACTTGCTCGAAGGCGCGCTCAGCGCTTCGGACGTCCGCGCCACGTCGTCGACCGCATCGTCGTCGCGTAGCGGGTTTTCGTTGTCGTCGTAGCCGGTACTGCAGGATGCGATGGCGACGCCGAGCGCCGCGGCCATCGTGAGCCTGGTCATTCTCATCGTTTCTCCTTCGTTGGAGTTGTCGTTCGGCGTTCACACTCGACGCCGGCGCGAGCCGGTTCCCACGCGTGCGCGCGCGGTCAGCAATCGGCACGCCGCCTCGCGTGTGCGCGTTGAGCCGAGCTGCACCGCGTGGGCAGGAAGACGCGCGTGGCATTCCCCTCCGACGATCGATTTGCCGTAGCAAAGCGTCTCGCCGCGTCGCTCCTCCGCGCCGTTACGCGGCAGGTGAGCACGTTTCGGGCTGCGTCCTGCCGCGCAAGCGAGCGATGCGCCTCACCGCTGCGACGGCGCGGCGCCGCGACGGGCCCGAGCTCGGGCCGCCGGAGCACTCTCCTCGTCCCGCGCGCTCTCTCGTCCTTCCTCTTCCTCTTCCTCTTCCTCTTCCTCTTCCTCTTTGTCTCGTCCTCGATCGTCGCTTGCGCCTGCGGCAGCAGACGGGTTCTTCGCGAGATCCTCGGCGACGAGCTCCTCGAGCGGCTTCAGCTTCTCGAAGAGCTCCTCCGCCGACACTGCGGATCGCGGCTCCGCGCCGAGCAGCCACGGTGCGGCATCGATCGCCGTCTTCCAGGCGACCTCCTCGATGTCGGGGCAGGGCCGGTTGCATTCGCTCGCGCTCGCCTTGTTCGGCGACGCTGATGCACTCGAGCCTGCTTCGTCCGGAGAGGCGGCGACGGCGGCGTTCGCCTCGCCCGGCCCGGTGATCGCGTCGAGATAGACGTTCTCGAAGTCGCCACGTCGCGTCCGGTGGAAGGAGATCCTTGCGGGCCTGCCGATGTACCTCATCGCCTCCGCGCCGATCTCCTCACGGAACGTGCTGTATCGGTGCCCGTCGTCGTCGGTCAGGACGAAGCGGGTATTGCCTGAGCGTGACTGGACGGGACGAACCTCACGGACGAGGACCGTGCGCTCGCCTCTGTCTCCCGTGGAAGCTCCCATGCCGTGGGATCGAAGCAAGCGAGGAACCATCGAGCGCGCTCCAGCTCGCATGTCGATGCCTCGTCCACGCACGGCCGCGCTCCGCTCGCACGCTCCCGTGCGCGGCGCCGCTCACCCGCGATGGCGGGGCTTCGTCGGGATCGGCCCCGGGTGCTTCTGCGGCTTCACCGAGTCGAGCAGCTCGCGTGGATCGAAGAGCGCGGCGTTCGCTTCGCCTTCGCGCTCCGGCACGAGCAGCGACGAGTCGAGAAACTCGGGATCGGCGGTGAACGTCGGCGGCGGGAGCGTCGGAAGCCAGGCTGGATGCGCGTCTTGCCAGGCCGCCCGCATCGTCGCGATGTCGGACCAGCGATCGACTTTGCGATACGAGAGCGCGCGATCGATCACGGCCACGATCTTGCTCGGGAGCTCCGGTGCGGCGTCCGCAAGCGATCGCGGTCGCGTCGACGCCGTCGCGAGCATCATCGCGTCCATGTGCTTCGCGAGATGCACCGACTGCCCGGAGAGCGCGAAGAACAGCGTCGCCCCGAGCGACCAGACGTCCGTCTGCGCGTCCATCTTCTTGGTCAGACCGAGCGCAGCCTCCGGCGCCATGAATGACGGCGTGCCGACGACGCTCTGCGCGGCATCGGCCGTGTGCCCGCGCAGCTTCGCGAACCCGAAGTCGAGCAGCTTCACCCCACCGCCCTCGAGGACGAAGATGTTCGCCGGCTTCAGGTCGCGATGGACGATCCCAGCCGCGTGGACGGCCGAGAGCGCATCCATCACGGCGTTGCCGATCGGCATGATCTCTTCGAGGGGCACACGACCACCGCGCTCGTCGCGCAAATCGCCGAGCGTCTGCCCGACGAGCAGCTCGAAGACGAGGAACGCGCAGCCATCGGCGTCGACACCTTCGTCGAGGACCTTCACCGTCCCCGGATGAGCGACGGCTCCGACGAGGCGCGCTTCCGAGAGCAGCAGCTTCAGGACGCGCGGGTTGTGCGAGAGGTCCGGGTGGAAGACCTTGATCGCTGCGCGCGTCCGCTCGCCGACGCGCGTAGCTGCATAGACGGTCGACGTGCCTCCCTCGCCGATCACGGAGTCGACGCGCCACGTTCCGCCGAGGACTCGACCCAACCGGCCGTCGACCGCCATCGCCGGCAATGTACCAGGTCGCGCGTCGCTCGCGCATGGACAGCATGAGCGCGATCGCGGCAAGCGCCGCCGTTCGGTCTTTTCGTCTCTAGGCTGCGCGCCTCGACTCGATCCACTCGCACCACGCGTCGACGCCCGTGCCGTCGGTAGCGGAGATGGGGATCACCCGAATCCCGGGGTTCACCTTCGTGGCATGCGAGAGGCAGCGGTCCATGTCGAACTCGAGATGAGGCACGAGGTCGACCTTCGTGAGGAGGAAGACGTCGGCAGCACGGAAGGCACGCGCATACTTCAGCGGCTTGTCCTCGCCCTCGGTCGCGGACATGACGACGACCTTCGCCTGTTCGCCGAGGTCGAAGAGCGCCGGGCAGACGAGGTTCCCGACGTTCTCGACGAAGATCACGCTGGAGGGGCCTGGTGCGATCGCGCGCACGCCCTCGATGACCATCTCGGCATCGAGGTGGCAACCTGCACCCGTGTTGATCTGCAGGGCATGACATCCTGCGCGCCGGATCCGCTCTGCGTCGAGCTCGGTCGCCTGATCGCCTTCGATGACGGCAAGGGGGATGCGTCCCGCGAGCCGCCGGATCGTCGCCTCGAGGACCGCTGTCTTCCCCGCCCCGGGCGCTCCGATCAGATTGAACATGCGGACGCCGAGCCCCGCGAGCCGTCGCCGCGTCGCGGCCGCGACGGCGTCGTTCTTCTCGAGCAGCTCGCGCTGGATCCGTACCGTCCGCAGCGCCGCGCGTGAGTGCGAGATCGGCATCGGGGCCGCTCGCAGCCGTAGTCGCGGCCGCGAGTGTGCGGCGCCGTGCTCGTGGTCGTGATCGTGATCGTGATCGTGATCGTGATCGCCGACCGAGGAAGGCGGCCCCAGGTGCGCGAGCTCCGTCGCAGAAGACGGCGGGCCAGGATGCTCGGTCGCGCCGAACGACGAGCGCGAGCCCGAGTGGGAGGGTTCCCCCGCACCCGCAGACGGATCGGACGGATGCTCTCGGCCGCAGCCACAAGTCCTGCACATCTTCGACGACCTCGCCTTCCTCGAGCCGGAGCTCGCTCCTCTGGTCACGGCGAGCTCGAGCCGCACCTTCGAACGTGGTGCCGCGGGCGCAGACGTCAGAAGCTCGACGCGCAGATCGCGTAGCGAAAAGCGAGCCCGGCGGAAGCATGCTCCGGCAGCAGCCTCTGTGGCCCGGCGTTGGCGGCTCGCACCGTGCACCCATCGAGGGAGAACGCCTCGATCCAGTCGCTCGTGTCCCCACGGAACGAGCAGCAACGGCCGTCGGCATGCCCTTGGCTATCGCGACGATCCGTTGTGGCTCTGTCACGTAGGGAAACGATCGCGCACGCTGGCGCCGCATACGGGAGGTCGAAACATGACCGCAGCGATCCGACGCAAGGCGCGTGAGAGCGCGCTGCTCTGCGCGACGTTCTTCGAGTCTCACGCCGACGAGGTGGAACGTTGCGCCCACGCGCTCGCCGATCGCTTCGAGCGCGGCGGCCGCCTCCTCGTGATCGGCAACGGCGGCTCGGAGTGCGATGCGCAGCACGTGGCCGTCGAGTTCGCTCATCCGATCGTGCAGAACCGGCGCGCGTTGCCTGCTCACGCCCTCGGCGAGAGCGCCGCGCTCGTGACGGCCATCGGCAACGACGGCGACTTCTCGCGTGTGTTCGTCGATCAGATCGACCTCTTCGGACGCGGACCCGACGTGGTGCTCGGGATCTCGACCTCGGGAGCGTCGCTCAACGTCAACCGCGCGCTACGACGCGCACGAGAGCGCAAGCTGATGACGATCGGATTCACCGGACGCGACGGCGGAGCCATGCCCGCGCTCTGTGACTTCATCTTCATCGTGCCGAGCTGGTCGGTGCACCGCGTGCAGGAGGTGCACACGGTGCTCCTGCACCTGCTCTGGGACACGGTTCACGTGGTGCAGGGCGCGCCGGACGTCCTCTGATCGTGATCGGGCGGGATCGAGCTCGCATGCGCGTCCGCGGAGCTCGCGAAACCGCGTGCTCTGGATCGGCCCCAGGCGAGCGTCTTGCAGCAACGACGGACATGGCCGGCAGCCCGAGCGAACCGCGTCTCGGCCTCGTGACGGACCTCTACGAGCTGACGATGGCCGCGAGCTATCGACAGCTCGGGATGAAGGACCGCGCGACGATGAGCTTGTTCGTCCGGAAGCTGCCCGCCCATCGCGCGTTCTTCGTGGCCGCTGGTCTCGAGGAGGCGCTCGCGCGACTCGAGCGGCTCGGCTTCGACGAAGCAGGCGTCGATCACCTCGTCTCGTCCGGACATCTCCGGCGCGAAGACGCGGAGGCGCTCGCTTGCACGCGTTTCACGGGCGACGTCCGCGCGCTGCGAGAGGGCTCGGTCTTCTTTCCCGACGAGCCGCTCCTCGAGGTGGATGCGCCGATCATCGAGGCACAGCTCGCAGAGACGGTCCTGATCAACGCGCTCCATCTCCCGACGATCGTCGCGTCGAAGGCGGCACGCTGCGTCGCTGCTTCCCGTGGCAGGCAGCTGGTCGACTTCGCGCTCCGGCGTGCGCCCGGCATGGAGGGGGGCCGCGAGGTCGCGCGCGCGTGCTGGATCGCCGGCTTCGCGAGCACGAGCAACGTCCAGGCGAGCGCGATGTTCGGCATCCCAGCAAACGGCACCGTCGCGCATGCGTTCATCGAGGCGATGCCCGACGAGCGGACGGCGTTCGAGGCATGGGCGAGGACCTCGGCCGGACCGATCACCCTCCTCGTCGACACCTACGACACGCTGCAGGGCGTTCGTCGCGCCGTCGAGCTCGCGCTTCGGCTGCGCGGGCAGGAGCGCAGCGTGACCGCGATTCGTCTCGACAGCGGTGACCTCGATGCGCTCAGTCGAGAAGCGCGGAAGATCCTCGACGACGCCGGCCTGAAGGACGTCCGCATCTTCGCGAGCGGCGGGATGGACGAGGTCGCGATCGACACGCTCGTGCGCGCGGGAGCGCCGATCGACGGCTTCGGCGTGGGGACCAGCGTCGGGATGTCGGCCGACGCTCCCGTGCTCGACATGGTCTACAAGATCGCCGAATACGCCGGACGTCCATGCCTCAAGCTCAGCTCGAAGAAGGCGACGCTCGTGGGGAAGAAGCAGGTGTGGCGGCGGCGCGCGAGCGACGGGCGGTTTCTGGAAGATCGCATCGCGTGCGCGGACGAGCCGTCTCCCGGTGACGACTGGCAACCGCTCCTCGTGCCGATCATGCGCGGCGGCCGCCCGCTCGAGCAACCTAGCCTCGACGACATGAGGACGTTCCACGCCGAGCAGATCGCTGCGCTTCCCCCCGACCTCCTCGCGGTCGATGCGCGACCGACGTACCCGGTCGCGCTGTCGTCCGAGCTCGTGGAACGACACCGAAAGGCCATGGAAGAAACGCGCGCGCGCGAAGGCCTGTGAGGGTCAGAGCGCGAGGCCCACGCGGAACGAGATCTCGTGCAGGTGGTCGGCAGACGGGTCCGCCGGCGATGCCTTCGCTCCGGGTGCTGCCGCCTGGTTCGTCGCACCCGCTCCTGCTGCTGGGGGCGATCCCGGGAAGGCGTACAGCGAGTACTCGGCGGTGAGCCGAACGTGCTTCGTCGCCCAGTAGTTCGCGGCGAATTGGAGCGCGTTGACCTGGATGTCGGTCGTCGTCGCGGAGATCGCGCCGTCTTCGACCTGCCCCGTCCGCGCATTGCCGTCGTACGAGAGGCGCATCACCTCTCCGCGAAGGGCGAGCTGAAGGCCGAACGGGTGCTCGGATCCGCGATCTTTCGGCGGCTTGAGGCCCATGTACCTACCCGCGGGATGTCCGTTCACGCGCGGAGTGCCGATCGGCCAGTACGAGATCTGTGCGTACGCGCCGACGCCTTCGAGACGCCCTCGTCGCAACGTCGCCTTCCGGTCCGTCGCGGCCGCTTCACGGCGCCCCTCGTTGACGTAGACGACCTCGCCCTTCAGATCGAAGCGCTCGAACGGAACGTAGAGCTCCGCCGCCGCGGCGATCTGGTTGCCGGCCGGCAGGACGTGGATCTCCGTCTTGTCGGCGGTCGTGTACGTCGGCGACCAGAACGCATATCCGCCCGGGGTCGAGAGCGCGGGCGCGTCGTACATGACGTACGCGTCGTCGCGCGACCCTCCTCGACCGCTGACACCGACGTGCAGACGATGGATCGGATCCTTCGTCGCCTTCGCGAGCGGACGGAAGACGACGCGCGCCATGCCGTCGACGCGGTTGTCGACGTTCGGTCGATTCATCCCGTCGCCACCGAAGACGCCGAGCTGGTACTCGAGCGGTGACACGCCTTCGCCGAGCTGCCCCCAGTACGCAACGCCGAGGTCCTTGTTGTACGGCGTCGCGAGCGTACGGATCGACAGCGCGCGTTCCATGAGGTCGAGCCAGCGCGAGCTCGTCACGTTCTCCATCGTGAACGGCGCGTTGAACTGGCCGACGTAGAGCTGGTGGGCGGGCGTCGCCTGATAGCCGATGAACCCGTCGTAGACGCCCGCGGAGCTCGTCGTGCTCTGGTTCGCGTCGATCTGCGTGGGCGCGAAGTTTCCGCCGATCCAGAAGAACCAGTGCTTGCGGATGATGCCGCCGCTCTCGAGGACGAAGCGGCGGAAGAACATGTTCGGAACGAGCCCGGTCCCGTTGCTGCGGTGATAGTCGTGCGTGCCCGGACCGGCGAACGCGTACGTATCGATGTGGACGCGACCTCCCGTGCCGATGAGGAGGTTGTCGTCGGCGCTTCGGAGATAGAAGGTGCCGTCCGAATAATCGAGGAACGCACGTCCCGGCGACGGAGCCGACGCAGGACCAACGGCTGCAGGCGGCACCTCCGTCGACGCCGCCTGAAGCGACTGCGGCGACGCTGGTGACTGGGGCGACTGCGGCGCCTGGAGCGACTCCGGCGCCTGGGGCGCGGCGCGCTCGTCCCCTTTCTCGGCAGGCTCCGGACGGGGCTCGGGAGGCTGCGAGGTGGGCTGCGCAGCGGCGCCCCCTGCGTAAAGGAAGGCACTCGCAAGAACGGCGGCGATCGACACTCGTCTGAAGTCGGTCAAGAACACGGGCGTCATCAAAGTCGAGTCACGGGGCATCCAACCAACGTGACTGTGACGGATCGGTGTCAAATACACAGAGCGCTCACGAGAACGTCACATCGTTCATGTGCGCTATCGTCTCGCTGTGCGACGGGTAGAGAACGCAATGGACAACCTCGCGCTCGTCTTTGCGATCGCTCGGAATGGCGTCATCGGCCACCGAGGCGCCTTGCCCTGGGACTACCCAGAAGATCGAGAGCACTTCCATCGCACGACGGCGGGCCATGCCGTCATCATGGGCCGGCGGACCTGGGAAGAGAGCGGCGAGGCGCTGCCGGATCGAACGAACATCGTCGTCTCGAGCGAGCTCGAAGCGCCGGAGGGAGTGATTGTCGCTCGGAGCCTGGACGAGGCGCTTCGAGCCGCATGGCGGGTCGACGAAGAGCCATTCGTGATCGGGGGCGTCCGTCTGTTCGAGGAAGCGTTACCGCGAGCGACGCGCCTCGTCGTGACGGAGATCCCGCGCGACCACGCCGGCGATACGGTGTTTCACTTCGACCGGCGCCCATTTCGGATCATCTCCTCGCGCACGGGTGACCTCGGGCTCGTCTTCGAGGTGCTCGAGCCCGATCTGAACGAGGTCGCGCCCACCGATCCAGCCGCGACCGCGCTCGTCGCCCGCTACTTCGAAGAGCTACGCCGTCACATTCCCGATTTCGAGCCGCCGCCGTCCGACGCCGGAGATCCCACCCTCGTCGCGAACGAGAGCGGCGTTCCGGTCGCCTGCGCGACGCTCCGTCCGTTCGATGCCGCCACCGTGGAGGTGAAGCGGATGTTCGTCCTTCCCGAGGCACGGGGCAGAGGGCATGCGCGGCGGCTCCTCTTCGCGCTCGAGCGCAAGGCGCGTGCACTCGGAGCGAAGCGCATCGTCCTCGATACCGCAGCGCCGCTCGCGGATGCGGTCCGCCTCTATCTCAGCGCCGGATACGAGCCGATCGCGCCCTACAACGAGAATCGGTTCGCGGCACACTGGTTCGAGAAGCGGCTCTGAGCGTCGCTTTGGGTCACCCGACGCGAGATCAGAGAGATGAACAGGAAGGTCGGAAGGCCGGAAGGTGGGAAAGATATTTCGAACGGATTCAAATATTCTTCCGCCCTTCCCGCCTTCCTGTGAAATCTCTAACCGAACGGCATTGGCGCTACAGCGGGCCCACGTGAATTCGGCTCACGCCCGGACACTTCTCGACGGCTTGGATGAAGATGCCGACAGTGACTTTGACGGGAAGGCTCACGTCGAGCTTCATCACCGTCCTACGCTTCGCGTCGAGCCGCTTCTCGTATTCGACGTCCGCGATCGTGGCCCCGAGATCGGTGATCGCCTGCAACACCTGAGCGGTCGTGGACTCGGAGTTGTCCTCGATGACGATGGATACTCGTCGCTTGGTGAGCGAGTCGTTCTTGTCCTCGAACCTGCGAAAGACGGTGAGCGCGATGATGCCCATTCCCGTCACGGCCGCACTCTCGACGAACATCCCGGCGCCTGCACAGAGGCCGATCGCCGTCACGAGCCAGAGCCCGGCTGCCGTCGTGAGCCCCTGGACGGTGGCCCCCGTGCGAAGGATCGACCCGCCCGCCAGGAAGCCGATGGCCGACACGACCGACGCCGCGATGCGCGAAGCATCGACGTCGATGCCGTCGCCGGGCGCGAAGTGCTGGTAGTAGGCGAACTGCGAGGACGTCACCATGAACGTCGCCGACGCGAGCGCGACGATGAGGTGAGTCCGCAGGCCGGCGGGTCGCCCGTGGCGGTCTCGCTCGTAGCCGATCACGCCGCCGAGCGCGGCTCCGACTGCGACCCGAAGGATGAGCTCGCCGTGAGACAGCATCTCCCCGCCGTTACGCCCGCAACATGCGGAACGCGAGGACGCCGATGCCGGTCGCGGTCACTTCACCCCCGACGAACTGCTGGATGGACCACGGCATGACGTGCGCTTCCGGGCCGCGGGCATCGAGGTGCCACAAGCGAGCGGTGCACTCGTAGACCAGCACGAGCCCGAGCCCGACGACCATCGGTTCGAGCCGAAGGGGCTTCTGCGCGCAGCCCCACACGAAGAGCAGGATCGCGAAGACGCCGACCATGTCGTTCACGAGCTGCCTCGGGTGCTCGCGGAGCCACGGATTCGACTGCATCGCCGCCCAGTACACGACGAGGTGCATCACGACGACGGCGGCGACGGCTCCAGCGGACTGGCTCAGGAGAAGATGGCGGATACGGCGCTCACGGAGCGGAGCGGCGAGCTCCTCGCTCTCGAACGAGGTCAGAAACGTGCGCACCGTCACGAGCACGACGACGACGGCGATGAGCGTCGTCACCGCATTGGCGAAGGCCGCCGAGACGACCGTGAGGCCCGCGATGCGCTGGATGAGGATGCCGAAGCTCACGACGAAGGCGAGGCCGAATCCTGACACTCCGCCAAGAAGCAGCGTTCGGCGCAGGAGAAACAAGCCTCGTTCAGTCATGCCGTCCGGACACCTCCTCGAGAGGCGTAGCGTAGCACCTTACGCGCCCCGACGCGCTCGCGAGATGAGGCAGGGCAGAGCTTCCGGCGACGCGCTTCGATCACCTTGCCCTCGTTGTCGAACGGTGAGGGAGCCGTGTTCGCCTTGGCTGCCGCGTCGGATCCTTCGTGGGCGGCGAAGGCACACGAGGAATATGCAAAGCGAGCGACCTCGGTCTGCTGACCGATGCTCTGCATTCCCAGCTCACGTACGTGAGCTGGGAGCGATCACGCGTTGCCGGCCCGAATCGCGGCACGCGCCGCCACCATGGTGGCGTCGAGCACGCGTTCGAGCTCGGCGGCCGCCTTCTGCGGGCTGCGCCCGCGCCGAGCCGCGTCGAGCCCGGCGCGGTAGGCGGCGCGCCAGCCGGCGACGAGCAAGCTGGCGACGAGGTCCGCGTTCGGCCCCTCGCACTGGGCGGCGAGCACCTCGCGCGCCTCGTCGGCGAGCTCGCGGAGCCGCGCGCGGAGCGCGGGGCTGTCCTCGACGACCTTCCAGAATTCGAGCACGCCGGAGTCGAACTTGGTGAACACGTTCTGGGTGGCGACGAGGCGCCTGACCTCGTCGCGAAGGGCGGTGACCACGCTCTTCTGGCCACGATTGGCGAGGACCGAGCGCAGGAGCTCGAGGCCCTCGGGCACGCGGTCGAACATGAGGTCTTCCTTGCGAGCGAAGTAGTTGAAGACCGTCATCTTCGAGACCTTCGCGGCACGCGCCACGTCGTCGACGGTCACGTTTTCGAACCCGCGCTCGTAGAACAGGGCCGTCGCCACCGCGGAGATCGCTGCGCGCGTCTCGCGCTTCTTTCGCTCGCGGAGCCCTTCGTCCATCTCCATGAACCGTACGAGACAGCAAGCTTATACCCAGTACAACTTTAACTTGTACCCAGTATAATTTTTGGCACAGTCGAACCATGGAGCGATTCGACGTCGTGGCGGTGGGCGCGGGGCCGACGGGCTTGCTCTTGGCTTCGGAGCTGGCGCTCGGCGGGGCCAAGGTGGTGGTGCTCGAGCGGCTGACCGAGATCGACAGGACGATGAAGGCCGGTGCGGTCGGCGTGCTCGCGGCGGAGGCGCTCGTGCGGCGCGGCCTAGGCGCGGCCATCGAGGCGGCGGAAGCCAAGATGCTCGAGGCGTTCGTCGCGATGCAGAAGCAGTCGGGCGTCGCGCCCAATCTGGACCGCTTCAAGAAGATCGGTGGCCATTTCGCCGGACTGTTCCTCATCGATCAGAGCCGCCAGCGCGAGCCCGAACGACGCTTTCGCGGCGTGAACCAACAGCTTCTCGAAGGCCTTCTGGGCGAGCACGCGCGCGCGAGCGGCGTCGAGGTTCGCCGTGGCACACCGCTCGCGGGCTTTCGCGCCAACGAGGACGGCGTCCTCGTCAACGAGAGCATCGAAGCGGCGTGGCTCGTGGGCTGCGACGGTGGGCGCAGCCCCGTCCGCAAACTGGCCGGCTTTGCGTTCGAGGGCACCGCGCCGACGGTGGTCGGGCATCAGGCGGTCGTGCAGCTCGATCACCCAGAGCGACTCTTGCCGCTCGGCTGGCGCCGCACCGCGCACGGGATGATGGCCTACGGGCCGACTCCAGGACGCATCGCGACCGTCGAGTTCACCGGACCGCCTTCGAGTCGCGAAGCGGAGATCACCAAGGAGGAGATCGAGGCGAGCATCCGGAACGTGAGCGGCGCCGATGTGCGCGTGCTCTCGATGGAGAGCGCGACGCGCTGGACCGATCACGCGCGCCTCGCCGACTCGTACCGAAAGGGTCGCGTGTTCCTGGCGGGCGACGCCGCACACGTGCACTCGCCCTTCGGCGGTCAGGGCCTCGGCCTCGGCCTGCTCGACGCGGTCAATCTCGGCTGGAAGCTGGCCGGCGTAATCCGCGGCGACTTCGCGGAATCGATCCTCGATACGTACACGCAAGAACGCCGACCGGTGGCCGCGGCGGTACTCGAGAACACGCGCGCGCAGGTGGCGCTCATGCGACCGGACGAGCAGACGGGTGCGCTTCGAGAAATCGTCGCCCGGTTCATGGACACCGACGAGGGGACGCGGTTCTTCGGCGAGATGATGAGCGGGATCCGCACCCGCTATGATCTCGGGGACGAGAATCCGGTCGTGGGCACGCTGAGCCGTGACCTGGCTGACGTCGTGGTCGCGACGAACGATGAGGAAGAGTCCGTGGCGCGCGAGTTTCGAGTGCGGATCATGCGTGGGGAAGAGCCGCGCTACGTGAGGCCGGACGGGTGCATCGCGTGGGCCGGTGGGGCTGGGCTGCGGGAGGCGCTCGCGAGGTGGGCGCCAAAGGCGGCAATGCGCTGATTGGCTGAGACGCTTGCGAGGACCAGGTCCTAGAAGCGGGCGCGCGCCGGTGCGGTGACCAGTGGATTTGTCGGCGTCCCTACTCGACGGCTGGTTCGGTCGAGCGGAGCGCGGCTTCGGCTTCGGTGCGATGGACCGTGTCCGGATGCCGTTCGAGGAGCTCGCGCCATGCGCGCGCGGCATCGTGTCGCTTGCCGAGCTTCGAGAGGAGCCGCGCACGCGACGTGCGAGCCTCCTCCGCGAGGCCGCCGCCGCCGAGCTCGAGGTACCGATCGAAAAGCGCGAGCGCGGCGGCAGGCTCCCGATCTTCGATCATGCGCCCGAGGATGACGTGCGAGAGCAGCGCCTCGCGCGACGACGGCATTTGGTCGATCAGCAGACGGTAGTCCGCCTCCGCTGCGCGAAGATCGGTCCGCCGTCGCTTCTCGTTCGCGCGCGCGAAGAGCTCGGCTGGTGAGAGCGCCGTCGCCGCCGGGTGGACCTCGGCGTGAGCGGCGCGTGTCAGGCTCGGTCGCACGGCGGACGGCGGCGGCGAAGCGCTGGCCTCGAGCTTGGGCAACACAGCCTTCGGCAAGTCGGCGACCGCCGTCGTCGAGACCTCGACTGGCGCGGCGGTGGGCGGAGGGGCCATGACGCGTGGATCAAGCGCAGGTGACGGCTGCTGCTCCGCGGGCGTGACCTCGCAGGGGCCTCCGTCGTAGACCGCCATCTCTACCAAGCCCGCCGCGACGGCCACGACGCAGAGCCCGATTCCCTTCATCCACAAGGGCACGGCAGATGACGCACCGGTCCCGGCACGGCTCGAGGCCATCGCGCCCTCGACCAGCCTTCGAACGCGCTCCGTGTCGCGTTCGAGCGCGTTACGGCTCTCTTCGGCCCAATGACGCTCGACGCGGCGGGCGAGCTCCTCGAATTCACTCATCGACGGATCTCCCTACGTGGAGTGGAGCGGTTGCCCGGGCCGCGAGGTCGGCGAGCCGAGGATCTGCCTCGATACGCCGGACGAGGGCCTCGCGTGCGAGGCGGATCCGGCTTCGCACCGTGTTGACGTTAGCGCCGGTCTGCTGCGCGATCTCCTCGCAGCTGTAGTCGAGAACGGCACGACGAACGAGCGCATCGGCCTGTTCGGGTGGAAGGCTCGTCACGAGCTCGGCGAGCAGTCTCCTCAGGACCACGTCGGTGCCTTCGGCCGTCGGCGGTCCGTCGTCTTCACGGAGCTTCGAGAAGCGAGCAAGCAAGCGGAAGCGAGTCTTCTCTCGGCGAAGGACATTGAGCGTCGTGTGGACGGCGACCCCCACGGCGAATCGCTCGATCGTGTCGTCACGGCACTCCGCAACACGGCGGATCAGCGTCAGAAGCGAGCCCTGCACGGCATCGTCGACGTCAGCGTGCTCGCGGCCCAACATGCTGACGACGACGCGGTAGACGATCGGGGCGACCGAATCGACGAGCGCACGGATGGTCGCCTGATCGTCCTCCCGCACGGCGGCTGCGAGCTCGTCGAGCGAGACGGACCGCCGGCCGAGAGCGGCCCGCACCTTGTCTCGCACACCGGCACCTTCCTCGGAGCCGATGATGGTCCGCGCCGCGGATTGAGCTACGCCGCGCAGCATCGAGAATCGCGGAGCGCGGAGCGCCGAGCGAGACGAGTACTTTGGGGGGTATCGGGGGGCGAAGCCCCCTGATGTCGAGGCCGCCTGCTGGGCACGAGGATGCCGGCTTCGCTTGGCTGCCGGTGAGCGAGAGCCGAGATGCGGCGCATCACCGAAGTAGTGTCGGTGACCGAGACAGTTTGATCAGTCGATCTGGGATTTTCTTCGGATGGATCGGCTCGCGAAAATTCCGCCGTTCGAACTGATCAGACTCGGCGCGAGGACGACACTACCGCTCGATGCCGCGCGTGCTCCGGAAAGCGAACGTCCCTGCCGCCCTCGTACTCGTCGTCTTCGGCGCCGTCACGGCAGGCGGTTGCAGCTCGAGATCGAGGGTCATCGGCGTCGAGACCGAGGAGGGCCCGGTCCCGGACCTCGGGACCGTCACCGAGGGGGGCGCGCCGGAGGCCTCCGCCGGCGCATGTCCGTCGAGCACGTGCCCGCCCGGTCGCATCACGTGTCCGGGCACGTCGTTCCCGTGCGGCGTCGATCTCATGTCCGACGACGACAACTGCGGTGCTTGCGGCGTCCGCTGTCGTCAGGATCCCGCCTTCTACGACCAGAACCACGGCGTTGCGCGCTGCGTGCAGGGCACCTGCCGCATGGTCTGCGAAACGACCCACGCCGACTGCAACGGCCTCGCCGACGACGGCTGCGAGGTCGACCTCGTGGGCCAGCTTGCCGACAAGAACAACTGCGGCGCGTGCGGAAACGTCTGCAAGCACTTCTGCGCTTTCGGCTTCTGCGATTGCGGAACCGGGGAGCTCTGCGATGACGGGCAGTGCCACTTCACCGATTCGGACAACTTGAACTGCGGCGGATGCGGGATCGTCTGCCCCGACGAGCGCCCGTACGCGCCCGAGCTGCACATGCTGCGGACCTGCAAGGCCGGCGTCTGCAGTCAGCCGTCGTGCATGGACGGATGGGTCGACTGCAACGGCGACTTCCCCGACGAAAAAGGTAACGGCTGCGAGACGGATACCCAAAACGACGTCAACAACTGCGGTGCGTGTGGCCACGCCTGCAAGGCCGGCGAGCAATGCATCGAAGGCGAGTGCCGGTGCGCATGCGGCTCGGAGTGTTTCACGAGGACCGACTCCGACGTCGAAAACTGCGGGACCTGCGGCTTCGTTTGCCCCGGAGACTTCGGAGGGATTCGACGTTACTGGAAGCTCGCGATCGATCCGGCGCACGGGAAACCCGTCTGCGAGCAGGGCGCGTGCGGCTACACGTGCTCCCCGAACTGGGCTGACTGCGACGGCGACATCTCGAACGGATGCGAGACGGAGATCCTGAGCGATCCGCTGAACTGCGGCGGATGCGGCATCCGTTGCAACGGCATCGAGGGTCAGCCGTGCGTCGACGGGCAGTGCCTCACGAAGGAGTGCGACGTCAAATGAGAGCCATTGCGAAGGTCAGCTCCCTGGTCGTCCTCGGCCTGCTCGGAGCTTCCGCCGCGCTCGCGTGCGCGACAGCCGACAACGAGGGCAGCACCGGCGAGCCGCCCCCGACGCCCCTGGATGCCGGGAACGAGGCCGAGGCCTCGAGCGCGGTCGAGCCGGATGCGTCCCCGGATGCCGGCCCATGCAGCAGCTCGGGTCTCTGCAAAGTCGATGTCCCCATCGACGGCCAGATCAACGTGATGTCGATCTCGGGGTCGGGTAGAGCGGACGTGTGGGCCGTCGGTACGAACCGGAGCGTCCTCCACTATGACGGAACGACGTGGGTGAAGTCGGCCCCCATCTCGAGCGGAGGAACACCCTACACGCTCCGCTCCGTATACGTCGCGAGCGACAAGGACATCTGGGTGACCGACGGTCCCATGCTCCGCCACACGACGGGGTGGAAGGGACCGAGCGCCACCGAGTGGACCTCGTTCGGGCCCGAGGGGGCAGATGACGGCGCGGTTCCGCTCGCACTCGGCGGCAAGGACGGTCGGGTCTTCATCGCGAGACAAGTCCCTGTCCGTGTCGACCATCCTCCGGTGAGGTTTCCACCACGCCTCCTGGTCTGCCGCGGTTGGGGTGACAAGGGGCCAGTCGATCCCGAGCTCGGGGTCCCGGGGACGACGCTCTTCAAGGTCGACGGCCTCATGTCCGTCTCGGCGTCGCGCGCGAACGAGGTCTGGGTGATCAACATGCCTCTGTCGGATCGCTCCGAAAGATCCCTGCCCTTCGACTTGAACAGCAACCGCGTCATGCGCGCCTCGTACGGAGCCGACCAGACGTGGCGAGACGAAGAGTTCGACACCCGCATGACGAGGAACCTGTTCGGCGTCTGGGCGAACGAAGACGTCGTCTGGCTCGCCGGTGAAGGCGGCGGCGTCCGTCGGATGACGCGCGAGCGCATGGACACGCGTGTGTTCGAGGTCGTCCCCAGCCCGGTCACCACCACGCTGCGAGCCGTCTTCGGGTTCAGCGCCGATGACGTCTGGGCCGTCGGCGATGCTGCGACGGTCATTCACTGGGATGGCACGACGTGGACCAAGCTCACGACGCCGTTCGACTCCGAGAGCGTGAAGCCGAAGCTCTTGTCGATCTGGGGGAGTGGCCCGAAGGACGTCTGGATCGGAGGAAGAGGGACCATGCTGCACTTCGAAGGTGTTGCGCGATGAATCTGGGACGCGCGACGGCGTTCATGGTGCTCGCATCTCTGGTGACCCTCGGCCTCGCGTGCGCCGGGCAGGATCGCTCCATCGATCCGGAGCCTGGTCCCGATGCCTCGCAGGCGCTCGACGGCGGTGGTGGCCCCGACGCGGCGAACGACGCCCCTGACGATGACGATGACCCCGACGACGATGCCGGTCCCACGTCGAAGACGTGCAGCGACGACGGCTTCTGCTACGTCCAGGTGCCGATCAAGAAACCGCTCGTCGCGGTCTCCGCCTCGAGCGCCGGCGATGCGTGGATGCTTCCGCTGGACAGCAGAAAGCTCCTGCACTGGGACGGCACGTCGATGGCGGTGGCGTACACGCAGCCCGCGCCGTTCATGTTCAGAAGCATCTGGGCGCAGAACAAAGACAACCTCTGGGCGCTCGGAGACGGCGCGAGCGGCCACGTCCACATCGTTCGATATTCGAGCGTCGGAGGAGCGCCCGCGGCCTTCCGCGAGCTCGAGACCGACGTGCGGTCGGCGGAGCTCAAGATGGAGCTCTGGGGAACGCCGGCGGGCGACGCCCTCTGGATGGTGACGGACTTCGGGGTCTATCGCGTGCATGAAGAGGGCTCACGCGCGGTCGTCGAAGACGACGTCGGGCCTGTGCCCGACCCGAAAGACAGGTTCAACCTTTACATCTGGAACAGCGTCTGGGGCTTCGCCGCCGACGACGTCTATCTCGCAGGAAAGATCTGCCACGACGAGCTCGGCTGGGGCTTCTGCGCCGGCGGCAGTGCCATGGGCGGCATCGCCCATTGGGACGGGACCTCGTGGACGGTCAGCCCAGTCGACGACTCCATCGAGGTCCTCACCGTCCGGGGCACCGCGCCTGGCGCGACGGACCAGCAGCTCTGGCTCACGTCCGCGAACCCGACCGACTTCGTCTACGTCGTACGGACGGACCTCGTGCCCGTGACCTCGACGGGACTAGGGAAGCCGACGTTCTCGCACGCACTCGGATCCGCGCCGGAGTGCAGCGGGCGCATCGGGCAGGCGGTCTCGGCGACGACAGGGTGGTTCGCCGACCACGTCCTCGTCTGCCGCTGGAACGGCACGCAACTCGAACCCATGCGCATGACGATCGGCGGTAGTCGCCTCATCGATTCCGTGGGCTCGATCTGGGCCAATGGCGACGAGACGTGGGTGGTCGGCACGTCACTGTCGCCCTGGGGTGTCCCGAACAGACCCTTTGCTGCGTGGCGCAAGGCAACTGCCAGGGGAGCGGATCAATGAAGCTCGTTCGTGTCGGTCTCGTTGGTCTCGTCGTCGTGGTCTCGCCCTGGCTCGTGAGCGCCTGCACCACGACCGTCGTCGACGCCGTTCCGCCCCCCACGAACGATGCGGGCCAGGAGGCGGACGTGATCGCGTCTCCACCCGTCGAGGACGGCGGCTCCCGCGACGTCGAGCAACCGCCGATGGCGCCTGCAACGCGCCCCGAGGTCAGTTGCACCGCGGACCCATGTTACGTGACCGTGAGCGGAAACGGCGGGGAGCATTTCTGCGGTCTGCTGAAGGACGGGACCGTACGTTGTTGGGGACGCGACATGCAGTGGTCGGGTGGCGGCGCGCTCGGTCGTGGGGCCCCCGTCACGTCGCTCGAAGGTGCAACCCCGAAGCCGGTGGTGGGCCTCGAGAAGGTCACGCAGATCAGCGTCGGCAAGAACCACGGCACCTGCGCGCGAACCTCCGGCGGTGACGTGTATTGCTGGGGCTACAACCAATACGGTCAGCTCGGTCAGGATCCCAGCCGGTATCCAGAGATCGCGACTCCGATGCGCGTCGAGGGACTCCCTCCCGTGTCCTACGTCGCGCTCGGAGCCAGCACCGCGTGCGCGATCGCGACCGCCGACGGCGCGCTCCACTGCTGGGGCCTGCGCAACTCGCCGATCGGACAGACCGCGACGCCCGGCGATTCGCCGGCGTTCCCGCCGCAGGTCATGGGCACGATGCAGAAACCGATTCGCGAGCTCACGATGGCGACGTTCTCGTTGAACGGTAAACCGATGAACGACACGATCGTCGCGCTTCTCGAGCGCAATGTGATCGCGACCCTCGGAGAGCTCCCTCTTGGTGAGTCGTCACTCCCCACGGGCTCCACGGCGGTCGCCTTCGAGCGCCCCGGAGCGCTGAAGAGCGGCGCGTTCGCGTACGTCACGACGGACGGGTTCCTTTCGCAATGGGCGCCGCACCCCCGCGCGATCTACCTCCCGCAGGCCCAATCGGTCGTCGACGTCGCCATCTCCGCGCGTTACATGACCGACGGCAAAGCGCACATCGAACAGCAAGGCGCGGCCCTTCTCTCGTCGGGACGCCTCTTCCGCTGGGGCGCCAACACCTCGGGCGAGCTCGGACGTCACCCCGACGAGATCGCCGAGGTCGAGTATCCCGTGGAGATGACGCACCTCGGGAAGCCGGTGGTGTCGTTCGCCACGACCTCGACCGCGAGCTGCGCTTCGCTGGTCGACGGGAAGATCGTCTGTTGGGGCTCCAACGACGACGGCGAGCTCGGACGCGGAATGCTCGACGAGGAGTACCACCCTGAGGCCGCGGTGATCGAATGAAGCGGCTCAGCTCGACAGCGTTCGTCTTCGGTGTCGTCTTCGCTTGCGGCGACGGACGCGATGGCTTCGACCCGAACGACCGTGCGTCCTTCGACGATATCGACGGAGGGGCTACGCCGTCGACGAGCTGCGAAGGCGCGGTACGATGCTCGCGCGATCTCCACGCGGTCGTCGACGCATGCGACGACACGCGCGTGATCACGGAGTGTGCTCCGGATCAAGGATGCGCGAACGGCACCTGCGTCCCCGCGTGCGCCGCCGCCGTGGGAGCGAACGGATCGACGGGATGCGAGTTCGTCGCGCTGCCGCCGCCGCACTTCTACTACACCGCCGGCTCGTGTTTCGCCGCGTTCGTCGCGAACACCTGGGGAGCTCCGGCGCGAATCGAGGGCGACTACGGAGGCGAGCCGATCGATGTGACCGGCGCGGTTCGAAAAGTGCGGACCGAAGGCGCGAACGTTTCATATGAAAGCTTCGATGGCGAGATCCAGCCCGGCGAGGTGGCCGTGGTCTTCCTCAGCCATCAGCCGGAGAGTGCCGGCGCCCTCCCCTGCCCGGTCGGTGTGACCCCGGCCGTCCGGTTCGACACTGCGCTGGCGGGAACGAGCCGCGGTCGGACGTTCCGCATCCGGACGACGGCCCCGGTGAGCGCGTACAGCATCTACCCGTTCGGCGGAGCGGAGGCCGCGGTCTCGTCGGCGACGCTGCTTCTTCCGCTCTCGTCGTGGAAGACCGACTACGTCGTCACCAATCCATGGAAATTTCAGGTCGGTCGCGACGACCTAGGCCAGGTAATCCACGAATACTTCCCGACCACCCAGATCGTCGCAGCCCAAGACGACACGACGGTGACCGTGATCGGCAGTGCGGCGATCGCCGCTGGCGTCGACGTCGAAGGTGCGGCGGCAGGCGCGCCGAAGACCTACCGCCTCCAGCGGGGTGAGCAGCTCCACTTCGCGCAGGACGCAGAGCTGACGGGAACTCGCATCGGCGCGGACAAGCCCATCGGAGTCTGGTCCGGCCACACGTGCATGAAGGTTCCGGCCGACTGCTGCTGCGACGCCGCGCAGATGGAGCTCTTCCCGCTCAAAGCCTGGGGTCGACACTACGCCGTCGTCCCGTACATCTCGCGCGCATCCGACGAGATTCCGGAGCAGTACATGTACCGCATCACCGGCGCGGTCGAGGGCACGGTCCTCACGTACGAACCAAGCCGGCCGAAGAACGCGCCCGTCACGGTGCGCGCGGGCGAGTCGGTCACGTTCGATTCCACGACGCCATTCGTCGTGAAGAGCCAGGACGCCGACCATCCCTTCGCGGTCTTCGCCTACATGACCGGCTTCCAGTATGCGCAGGCGCAACTGCGTGACGGCGATCCCGAGTTCACGACCATCATCCCCACCGAGCAGTACCTCGGGCGCTACGTCTTCTTCGTCGACCCCAGCTATGCCAACTCGCAGCTCGTGGTCGTGCGATCGCGAGACGAGAAGAACGAGCTCCAACCCGTCGTCCTCGACTGCGCCGGCCCGCTCGAAGGGTGGACGCCCATCGGCGACTCCGGCCAGCACGAATACGTGCGCATCCGGATGACGAAAAATGGCGTTCCCCAGCCCATCGGCACCGGGACGTGCTCCGCCGGGCGTCACGAAATCGACAGCCGAGGCCAGTTCGCGGTGACCGTCTGGGGGACCAACCGCGCCTCGAGCTACGCGTATCCGGGCGGCGCGGCGCTTCGGACGATCAACGACGTCGATAACATCGTGTGGTGACGAGCGCAGCGGTAGTCTAGGCGCGTGATACGGCCTGCTCGGTGGCGGCCCGCGCTCCTAGCGTCTCTTGCGTTGGTGACGCTGCCGCCTCGCGCCGACGCCGCTTCTCCCGATCCTCGGCCGAGCGCCGAGCCCGATGCAGGCTTCGAGGGACATGCCTCCCCAGATCCTCGGCCGAACGCCCGGCCCGATGCAGGCTCCGAGGGACGACGTCGAGCAACGATCACGCTCGAGTTGAAGGACGAAGCTCGATTCCGTCAGGTCCTCCGCGCCGCGATCGAGACGGCTTCGGTTGCGCTCGACGTCGAGGTCCTCTCGGCAAGGACCCCTGAGTCGACGCCGGCCGCCGCCTTCCAGGTGACCGTCGACGAGGGAAACACCTGGTACGAAATCAACGTCGTCGACCTCGAGCGCGATCACATCTACACCCGACGGCTCGAGCGTGACGCGAGCAGCGGTGACGAAGTCGCGCACGAAGCGGCCGCGCACGTCGTGGCCTACGCGCTCGAGGCGCTCGGCCGCGGGCAGACGATCGGTACGCCACGCAAACGGAGCTCTCCTGCTGCCGACGCGGCGGTGCCGCCCCCATCCGCCACCGCTGCTCGTGAGCCGGTCGCCGCCGTCGATCGTAGAGCGCAGGAGATGACGATGACGACGCCACCGCGGCCGCGCGTGGCATTCGGGATGCAATCGTCGATGACCGCACATGGCGCCAATGCTCCGGCCGTCTTCGGCGTTGGGGTGGTGGCGACTCTCCGATTGCCATTCCCACCAACGCGATCGGCGCTGGCGATCGCCGCGGCCGCCGAACAGCACCTGCCCACGGAAGTTCGCTCCTCGAACCTGAGCTCGCGCTTCCAGATCCAGAGTGCAAGACTCTTCGTCCGGTACGATGTCGAGGTCGCCCGCACGATCGGGCTCGGTCCCGCGGTCGGGCTCGGAGTCGATTGGATCGGCGTGACCACGCGCCCGCGCGCAGGTGGCCCTGCCCCTACGATCTCGTCGCAGGACGTCATCGGCGTCGCGGCGATGGCCTTCGGCGCGCGAGCTTCGATCGCGTCACACCTGCGCGTGCAGCTCGATCTAGGCATCGAGCTTCCATGGCAACGCGTGGAGTACGTCGTGCAGCGAGGCCCGGGGACCTTGACGTTCCTCGATCCCTGGCCGCTTCGCCCCTCGGCGAGCCTCGGCCTTCTCGCCGAGCTGTAAGCCGTTCCCGAAGATTCAGGGCCTGACGGATGAGCTCCGTGACGTGCTCGCGACATTCGACCGATCAACTCTCGCGGTTCGAGAGATTAGGTCCGCGCACCACCGGGCATCCGCCCAAAGAACGACCGTGCGCGGATGGGCTACGGCGTTCGCTCGAGGTCCGCGCCGCGAGGGAAGCTCACGTTCGAATGGCTTTTTTGCATGTCTGGTGACCGTCATCGACCAGCTCGAGCCATCGTTCGTGACCCACGACGGTCAGCCGCTCCCTTGGTGAGGACACGCGCCATCGCGAAGATCGCGGAGGCGCCTGCGCGCGGCGCACAGGAGGCACATCGATGAATTGGCACTTGGCGAAACGGTGGGGGGTGGCACTGGCGGTGACGTTGCTGGCAGCGTGCAGCGACGAAGGCGGCGACAGCAGCCCGGACGACACCAGCAGAGGGGGTGATGAGCACCGCCCCGGGCTAGGCAAGTCGACGAAGGCGCCCGAAGGGAGGCCTTTCACGCTGCCCGCGGGGCTGACGCTGGAGACGCCCATCATGGGCTACGCGTCGGAGGATCCGGAGGACTGCGACGACATCTACGGCGAGCACGCGTACGGCCACGGGGCTCTGGTCCGGCTGTGCCTCATCTTCAACAACACCACCGGGTCACCCATCAACGTGACGCTGCCGCCCGGACTCATCTTCGTTTCCAAGGATCTGAAGGTGCAGAACGGCATCCTCACGCAGCGCATCTCGTTCGAGGTCCCGGCCGGTACGCGGTTCTTCGCCCCCCTTTTCATGTACTGCGTCAACGGCCCCCGCCGTTCCACCGCGACCATCGACGAGTACAGTGTGGGGCCCATCACCGAGTACGAAGACTTCCAGGAGCTGTTCCGCCTGCTGGAGGGCAGGAGCATCTCCAGGGAGGAGGCCGGCGCCATCCAGGTGGCGGTGCACCACCTCGAGGAAGGCAAGGGGCTGAGCGCGTCGGACCGCGCGGCCATCAACGAGATGTGAGCCTCCCGCGTTCGCGCCCAACGGGATGAACGGGAGGGCACCACGACTTGGTTTCTGGCGGTTGCATCGACGCGCCGAGACAACCTCAGAAACACCGAGCGAACAGGGTTCCGGCGCAGGGATTCGAACCCCGATAAGAGGATCCAAAATCCTCGGTCCTGCCATTAGACGACGCCGGAAGGACGCGCTCAAACTAGCCGAGCCGGCAAGGTTTGCAAGATGTCGCGGGTAAGCAGCGCGCCGACGCGCCACGGCCGAGCCTTCGCGCAGTCGCCGGGGCGGCGTGCTAAGCCGGAGAGCGCGTGATCACCGTCGAGACCTTCGCTGCTGGCCCGCTCGGATGCAACTGCTCGCTCGTCGTCGACGACGCCACGAAGCGCGCCATCGTCGTCGACCCCGGCGGCGACTTCGAGCTCATCGAATCGAAGCTCCGCGCGCTCGGCGCGACCGTCGATGCAATCGTCCACACGCACACGCACATCGATCACGTCGGCGCGACCGCTGCTGTCCAGCGCACGAGCAACGCTCGCGCCTGCATCCACGAGGCAGACCGGTTCCTCTACGACCTCTTGCCGGTGCAGGCCGCGATGCTCGGGATCCCTCTGCCCGAGAAGGTCGAGATGGAAGGCTCGCTGAAGGACGACGGCACCATCACCGCCGGAAGCGTCGAGATGGGCGTGCTCCACACGCCCGGGCACACGCCCGGAAGCGTCACGTTCGTCGTGAAGACGCAGGACGGCACGCGCGTCTTCTCGGGCGACACGTTGTTCCGTCGCGGCATCGGCCGGACGGATCTCTGGGGCGGCGACAGCGCGCTCATCATGACGTCGCTCCGCGAGAAGATCCTCGCGCTCCCCGATGACGCGGTCGTCATTCCCGGTCACGGCCCGGAGACGACGATCGGCGAAGAACGGACGAAGAACCCATTCCTCGTCCGCTAGCGCCGCGCCCGCACGCGCGCACACGACAACGCCCCGGGGCCCGGGGCAAGGTCTCCTGGGGTGTCGTTCGCCCAGCGAACGCGATCGCCCTCCCGCAAGGCCCTGGTCACCCGGCGCCCCCGCGACCGTCCGTTCGGCGAACGAACCTCCCCCGCTGCTCGCCCAATCGTTCGTTCACAGAACGAACCTTCGCCACCCGGCGCACGCCAAGTCGTTCGTTCGCAGAACGAACCTTCGCCGCCCGCGCCCGTCCAATCGTTCGTTCGCGGAACGAACCTTCGCTTAGCCCGGCCATGCCAGTCGTTCGTTCGCCGAACGAACCTCCTCTCAGCCGGCGCTCCAGTCGTTCGTTCGCAGAACGAACCTCGTCTTAGCTCGGCCTTGCCAGTCGTTCGTTCGCGGAACGAACCTTCGCCGCCCCGCACCCGCCCAATCGTTCGTTCGCGGAACGAACCTTCGCTTCGCCGCGCGCCCAATCGTTCGTTCGCAGAACGAACCTTCGCTCAGCGCGGCCCACTGCCCGTCGTTCGTTCGCCGAACGAACCTCCGGACTCGTTCGTTCGCGGAACGAACGACCCCGCCCGCGCACGCCAAAGGCGTTCGTTCGGCGAACGATCGAGGCGACGGGGGCGACTCGTTCGCTGGGCGAACGATCGGGCTACGAAGTCATCCGAGCTCGGCGAGCGGACGGGCTACGGGCTCGTCCGACGTTCGCCGAACGAACGATCCCGTCAGGCGGGCTCAGGGCTCCTGCGTTGCGGTCGGCGCTGGAGTCGGAGTCGGCGTCGCTGTAGCCGTCGTCGAGGTCGAGGTCGACGTCGACGTCGCGGTGGTCGTCGGTGCCGGGGCGGGCGCCGGGTCCGACGGCGTCGAGTCGGGATCCGACGGCGTCGGCTGCGGCTTCGGCGCTGCCGGCTTCGGCTTCGGGGCGGGGGGCGGTGCCGGCTTCGGTGGTGTCGTTGCGGTCGTTGCGGTCGCTGCCGCGGCTGCGGCCGTCGAGTCGTTCCCGCCCACGGTCGAAGCGGCCGATGCGTCGCCGGCCGCCGACGTCGCACCCGCATCCGCTGTCGCTACGCCGATTGCGCCCGATCCGCCGTCGCTGGCGGCGTGCGAGCTCGCGTCGGTCTCTCCGAGCACAGCGCTATCCGACGCGCTCGGCGAGGGTGACGACGAAGGCGTGGGCGAAGGCGAAGACGTCGGCGCTGCCGTTGCCGTCGGTTGGCCCGTTCCGGCGTCCAACATGCCGGACTTGAACGCGAACACGCCGCCGCCGACGGCGAGCACCACGACTGCGAGGCCTGCGATGAGGCCCGTCGATCCGCCCTTCTTCCTGTCGTCCGCGAGGGTCGCGCCGATCGGCTTCGCAGGCTCTGCTGCCGCCGGCGGAGGCGCCGACTTCGCAGGCGCCGGTATCGACGCTGCCCCCGGAGGCGACGCCGATGTGGCGGGCGGCGAGGCCGCGGAGGCCTTCGCGAGCGGAGACGGCATCATCAACGTATCGCCGGACTGCTGCGTGGCGCCCGTCGAGGGCTTCTGCTCCTCGACTTTGTCGCCTCGTTGCGAGCTCTGCGAAAAGAGCGGGTTTTGGCCGATCTCGTCGAGCGATCCACCGGCCTCGCGCAGCGCCTCTTCGAGGAGCTCCGCAGCCTGCTTCATCACCGTCGGCTCCCTCACGGAGTCGAACGGT
>JAEXCN010000506.1 GCA_023402175.1 Pseudomonadota bacterium
GACCAGCTCCTCGCGGTGAAGGCCGCGAAGGGCGACAAGGACACGCTCACCGTCAAGACGAGCCTCGGCGGCGAGCAGCGCATCAACACCGCGCGCTACAAGGCGACCGGCCGCGGCGGGAAGGGCCACGAGGTCATCTCGCGTGGCGCCTTCACCGAGGTCGTGTTCGAGCCGCCGGCCGCGCCCGAGCCCTTCACCACGGAGCGGCCCGCCTCGATCGCGCCGCCGCCGCCGAGCAAGCCTGCGCCGACGAAGTCGGAGTCGAAGCCGGCAGCGAAGTCCGGCAAGGGCGGGAAGGGCGGCAAGACGGGCAAGGACCCGGTCATCCGGCCGCCGGCCTGGCCGAAGCCGCAGAAGTAACGCCGTCGCGAACGAGAGAGAGCAGCACCATGGCCACCGAATACACCGCAAAAGACATCCAGGTCCTCGAGGGGCTCGAGCCGGTCCGGAAGCGGCCTGGCATGTACATCGGCGGCGTCGGCACCGCCGGCCTGCATCACCTCGTCTGGGAGATCGTCGACAACTCGATCGACGAGGCGATGAACGGCCACGCGAAGGAGATCTCCGTCACGCTCCACAAGGACGGCTCGAGCGTGACCGTGAGCGACGACGGACGCGGCATCCCGATCGACAAACACCCGAAGCTCAAGAAGACGGCGCTCGAGATCGTCTACACGACGCTCCACGCGGGCGGAAAGTTCGAGGCCGGCAGCAACTACAAGACGTCGGGCGGCCTCCACGGCGTCGGCGCCTCGGTCGTCAACGCGTTGTCGACGAAGGTCCTCGTCGACGTGAAGCGCGGCGGCGCCGAATACCAGATGGAGTTCAAGCGCGGCGTCCCGCAGGGCGGGCTGAAGAAAGTGGGCCCCGCGCGCGGCAGCGGAACGACGGTCTTCTTCCAGCCCGACCCGCAGATCTTCCCGCGCACCGAGTTCGACCCGCAGACGATCCGGGACCGCCTCGAGGTCGCGAGCTTCCTCCACCGCGGGGTCAAGGTCCGCTTCATCGACCAGGCACACAACACCGACGAGACGTTCAAGCACGAGAACGGCATCGTCGACTTCCTCAAGAAGGTGCTCGTCGAGCGCAGCGCGAAGCCGATCCACGAGGCGCCGTTCACGCTCCTGAAGGAAAACGGCGTGAAGGTCGAGGTCGCCTTCCAGTGGACGGAGTCGACCGACGAGCACGTGAAGAGCTTCGTCAACGGCATCCCCACGGGCTCGGGCGGCACCCACGAGAACGGCCTCCGCAGCGCGGTCGGCAAGGCGGTCCGCAACTTCATCGAGACGCACAACCTCACTCCGCGCGGCGTGACGTTGACCGGCGACGACATCCGCGAAGGGTTCACGTCGATCCTCAGCATCTACATCGCCGAGCCGCAGTTCCAGGGGCAGACGAAGGACCGCCTCAACAACCCCGAGGTCCAGACCTACGTCGACCAGGTCGTGCGGCCCGCGCTCGAGCAGTGGCTCAACTCGAACCGCAGCGTCGCCGAGCAGATCATCGCGCGCATCGTCCTCGCGGCGCGTGCGCGTGAAGCGTCCCGCGCAGCCTCCGCGGCGGTCTCGCGCAAGACGGCGACGAGCGGACGCCTCACGCTCCCCGGCAAGCTGAGCGACTGCACGAGCAACGCTCGCGACAAGACGGAGCTCTTCATCGTCGAGGGTGACTCCGCAGGTGGCTCTGCGAAGCAGGGACGCGACCGCGAGCTCCAGGCCGTCCTTCCGCTCCGCGGCAAGGTGCTCAACACCGAAGCGATGTCGCTCGCGAAGGTCCTCGAGAACAAAGAGCTCGCCGACCTCGTCGTCGCGATGGGCTGCGGCGTCGGTAAGGACTTCGATATCAGCAGGCTCCGTTACTCGCGCATCATCGTCCTCGCCGATGCCGACTCGGACGGCCATCACATCTCGACGCTGCTCCTCACGTTCTTCTACCGGCACATGCCGGAGCTGCTGAAGAACGGGAAGGTCTTCGTCGCCGTGCCGCCGCTGTACCGCATCGACATCGGCAAGGAAACGCACTGGGCCGGCGACGACGCCGACAAGGACCGCATCCTCAAGAAGGCGGGCAAGGACGAGAAGAAGGTGGAGATCACCCGCTTCAAGGGCCTCGGCGAGATGATGCCGAAGGTGCTCTGGGAGACGACGCTCGCGCCGAAGACGCGGCGCCTCCTTCGCGTCGAGATCTCCGACGCGCTGCAGACCGATCGCGTGATCAACGACCTGATGGGCAAGGACCCCTCGGCTCGTTTCAGCTTCATCATGGAGCACGCGCAGGAAGCGGCCGACATCGACGTCTGACCGGCGTGTGCTTCGGAGCGTCGGGCCCGAGTAGGCACCGCAGCGCGATGTCGATGGAGCCGAAGCGCTTCTTCGCCTCTTCGAGCGACGGCGGTCGCGATCACGGTGACGATCACTGCGAAGGCATGCTGTCGCGAGCGTCCTTGCTGCCAGGCACGATCGCGAGATCGACGGACATCCGTGGGACTTCGCCGGCGATGAGTCCAATGCCCCGTGCCGTATCGATCGACGCATGAGGGTGCGGGCGCGTGGCGACGCCCTTTTCGTCGAGGAGGAAATCGTAGCGCCCATTGTCGTTGGTCGCGTCGTACGTGACTTCGCGGGAATTGCCCGCCGCGAAGACCGCTCGTTCGCTGTAGATCTCGACGGCCCCGCACGTGACGACGGTTTGATGGACGGCGAGGAAGGATTGGCCGCGATAGTCGAGCCGCGCGTCGATCAGACATCGATCTCCCGCGCTCACCCCCGAGGCGCCCGTTGCGTTCGTGACCGTCGCCTCCCACGAAGCCTGGACCGAGTGAGCCGGCCCTGGCTCGGGACGTTTCGTCCGCTGGGGACGGCTGAACATCACCACGGAGGCTGCGGTCATCACGACGAGAAGGCTCACGATCGCGACAACGGGTCCTTTTGGGGCCGGTCTCGCTGGCGGGGCGGGTGATGCCGTCCCGTCCTTTTCGGCCTTCAGCCGCGCGATCTCGTCCTCCAGCGCCGCCTGCCTCGTCAAGAGCGCGGCATGTTCGTCGCGGTATCCGGGCTCCTTCATCGACATCATTGGAGCACGCCGCGCGGGTAGGAAGTCGGTCGAGTTGGTCGACACGGATCGACCGCGTCGCAGCACGGGCGCGATGGGCTGCTGGTAGCCGGAGTGGCCTCTGCAGTTGACGCGCACGCTTCCGCCGGGCGATCGTGCATGTGGTCGTCGCGTGCGCCGTCGTTCGCTCCCCCGCCTGATCCTGCTCGTCAGCGGCTCGCTTGTATCCGCAGCAGCCATCGCGTGTGGGCTCGACGTGACCGGGACCGCCGAGCCGGTCGTGCTCGATGCGGGCCGCGAGGCGGCGCCCGTCGATGTCGATGCCGAGGTCGAGCAGCGCCCGTGTGATGCCAGCTTGTGTGTCACGGCCATCGCGGCCGAGCACCTGCACACGTGCGCGGCGATTTACGGGGAGCGTCCGCGCTGTTGGGGAGCCAACGATCACGGTGAGCTCGGGATCCCGGATGCATCCGCAGATGCGAACGCGCTCCCGATGGCGGTCGGCGTCGGCGAGATCGAGCTCGTGGCCGCTGGCGGCTTCGTCGGCGAGATGCGTCCTTTCACGTGTGCGACCACGAAGGACCGCCAGCTCTCGTGCTGGGGCGACGACTCGCTCGGACAACGCGCGACGGACGCGGGAAGCGACGAGGCCGCCGTGCGGGCCGTACCCGCGAAGATCGAAGGCATGGGCGACGTGTCCTCGCTCGCTGCCGGCGGAGCCCACGTCTGTACCGGGCATGCCGACGGTGGCGTGACGTGCTGGGGATACGGCGCGAACGGCCAGCTCGGGCATCCGCTCGCGTCCGGGAGCACCTTCGATCCGGTCCCTGCACACGTCGCGCTCCCGCGGGCCGCGACGGCGATCGCGACCGGCGGGCTCCATTCCTGCGTGGTCCTCGACGACAAGACCGTCGACTGCTTCGGCCTGAACAACCTGAAGCAGCTCGGTCACGCCGATACGGCGTCGTCCGCACCCACGATCGTCGAGGGCGTCGCCCCCGCGGTCCAGGTGGTCGCCGGCTTCGCCCACGCGTGCGCCGTCCTCGAGGACGGAACGATGCAATGTTGGGGCTACAACGCCGTCGGTCAGCTCGGGCAGGGCACGGCCTCGCTCTCCGAGGGGCCGGGCGCGGTCGATCTTCCTGCCGGCCGCAGCGCGAAGGCCGCGTGCGCCGGGTACCTGCATTCGTGCGCGATCCTCGACGACGGCACCGTCGCATGCTGGGGGTACAACGGGCGCGGGCAGGTCGGTACGGGCTCCGTGCTACCGAACGGGGTTGCCGATCCGGCGAACGTGCTCGTGCCGCAGATCGTCGAAGGCGTCGCGGAGGTGCGAGCGCTCGCGTGCGCCGGGCAGCACACGTGCGCGCTCCATGCGAGCGGAACCGTCACGTGCTGGGGCGCGAACGAGCGCGGTCAGCTCGGGCGCGGGACGACGGACGCCGTTGCGCATCCCGAGCCGGGCGCCGTCGCCTTCTGAATCGGCGCTAACTCGCGCTCACGCGGTCAGCGCGAGCAGCGCGAACGTCGCGAGCCAGTGCTCGCCCATGTAGTCACCGGTCACGTGGGGAAGGCTCACCGCGAGGTGCTGGTCGGAGGCGGCGAGGAGGATCTCCTGGCGCGGATCATTCGTATCGAGCGCTGCGGCGAGCTTCCGGAAGCACCACGCCCGACTGAGGTTCAGCCCGTCGAGATGCGCGATCTTTCCGTCGGTGCGATTGCTCACGATCGCCGGCGAGAAGAGCGTTTGCGGCTGACGGTCGACGAGGTTCGGGAGAAAGAACGAGAGCCACGTCGCGAACGTGTCGGACGGGAGCACCCGGCGCATGCACTCGGCTTCCATCAGCGCAGGCGAGAGGAAGTCGTCGCCGCCGGGCTCCCATGCCTGGCAATCGACATCGCTGCCGAACCAGACGAGCGCCTTGTCCTTGAGCAGCGGGACGAGGTGCGGATGATGGTGGCGCTCCGCGTATTCGAGCGCGAACGCGAGCGCGAACGCGCTGTTGAAGTGCGTCCCCGCGCGGATCGGATAGGTCGCCTGGGGAAGGTGATCGAGGAAGCGCTCGGCGAACGCATCGGCGAGCGGCGCAAGGATGCCGTGCCAGCGCTTGCCGTCGACGCTCGCGTGGTCGGTGAGATCGGAGACGAGCTTGAGCACCCACGCCCATCCGTACGGCCGCTCGAACGTCCTGGCCGAAGGCCGCGCGAGGTACGCGAGCTCGCCGTCGACGTTCTCCTTCGTGAAGTGCGCGTCGACGACGTCGCGGATCGCTTGCGCCTCGGGCATCGACGGGAAGCGCCGATAGAGCTGGGTGAGCAGCCAGTAGCCGTGGACGCACGAGTGCCAGTCGAAGCTGCCATAGAAGATCGGGTGCAGCGCACGCGGCCCGGCGAGGTCCTCGGGCCCCTGCAGCACGTGATCGAGCTTGTTCGGGTACTCGCGCGTGACGTGCCCGAGGGCGATGCGCGCGAATGCGGAGGCTGTGTCGCTCGAGAGGCTCATCGGCGGAAGACCAGGAAGTACATGAGGATCGTGTTGCCGAGGAGCAGGACGAGCGCGGTCGGCAGCTGCGCTCGGATGACGCCGTTCTTGTCCGGTAGCTCGAGCAAAGCGGCGGGCACGATGTTGAAGTTCGCCGCCATCGGGGTCATGAGCGTCCCGCAGAAGCCGGAGAGCATGCCGATCGCGGCGGTGACAGCGGGGTCCCCGCCCAGCTTCCGCACGATGATCGGGATGCCGATGGCCGCCGTCATCACCGGGAAAGCTGCAAACGCATTGCCCATCACGACCGTGAAGAGCGCCATGCCGATCGTGTACGCCGCCACGACCGCGAGCGGGTTATCGAGCGGGACGAAATGGCCGAACAGCTCTGCGACGCGATCGCCCACGCCGGCCTGAGCGAAGAGGACCCCGAGGCCCGCGAGCATCTGCGGGAGGACCGCTGCCCAGCCGACGAGATTCATTAGCCGGCGGCACTCGCGGGCAGGCGCGAAGAGCGGCTGGCGCAGCATCGTCATCGCGACAGCGAGCGCGAGCATCGCCGAGAACGCGAGGGCGACGAGCGAGACGTTCTTCGGATCGACCAGAGGTGAGCCGTTGACGGTCACGTGACGGAACGCGACCGTCCCCAGCAGCGTGCATCCCGGAACGAGCAGCGCCGGCACGAAGAGGCGATTCTTGCGCCGCCGCGCGCTCTCGATGCGCTCCTCCTCCGAGGTCGTGCCCGGCTCACCACGACCGAGCCCGCCGATCCCGGCGACGAGCACGAGCACCACGACGAGGCACCCGTTGACGAAGTCGGGCAGGTGAGATCCGAAGAGCAAGGACGCCGCGTACGCGCCCCAGAAGATCGCGTTCTTCCACCTCTTCGGATTCGTGCGATCGCGCAGGTCGAGGACGGCGACGATCGCGACGACGATGCCGGCGAGCCTGAAGACGAGCTCGAGCCCGATCATCGAACGTCCGTCTCCGCTGCGCGCGATGCGAGCTGCCGATCGAGACGGAAGAGGCGTGCGCCATGGACGAGGAGCGCGAGAACGGCGGTCGGTATCGCCCAGACGGCGAACGCCAGCGGCTCGATGTCGAACCCGTTCTGCGCGAGGAAGCCTTTCATCAGCAGGATCGATCCGATCGCGATGAAGATGTCTTCTCCGAAGAAGAGGCCGATGTTGTCCGCGGCGGCGGCGTGTGCGCGCAGCCAGAAACGGATGCTCGGCGGAAGCGGCTTCGCGAGCTGCCGCTCGGCCGAGGCCTCGGTCATCGGCGCGATGAGCGGGCGCACCATCTGCGGGTGTCCGCCGAGCGAGGTCATCCCGAGCGCGGCCGAGAGCTGCCGAATGACGAAGTAGACGAAGAGCACGCGTCCGGCGGTCGCGACGCGGATCGAGCGAACGAGCTGCTCGGCACGCTCACGCAGCCCGGCGCGCTCGAGGACGCCGATTACCGGGAGCACGAGCCAGCCGACGGCCAGGTAGCGGTTCGCAGTGAAGGCCTTGCCTATCGCGGCAACGACCTCGACGACGTCCATCCCGCTCGCGAGCCCGGTGACGAGGCCCGCTGTCAGGACGACGAGCAGTGGGTTGAGACGAAGCGCAAATCCGACGACGACGACGAGGACGCCGAGCAGCGAAAGCATGAGGGCGCCACGGTACTACTCGCCGAACGCCTCCGGAGTACCGGTCGTCCGTCCCGTGGGGCTGGATCAATCCACCGGCACCGGTGGCGCGTTGGGTGAAGGGCTGACGACGAAGCCACGGAAAAATGGGGCTTCAAGCTCTGGCACACCGTGTGCGATAAGGTGGGCGTGTACCATCTCGGATATGTCCTCGCCGCGGGGCTCCTCTTCGGGTGCGCGGCCGATGCCGCGGCGCTGGAGGCCGCCACCGAAAGCGACGCGCTGACGGGCAGCTACGACACGTACGCGGCGCTCGCGACGCGCCACGGGATGCCGCCGAAGGCCGATCGTCCACTCGTCATCGGCATCCGTGGCCGCGACGTCAAAGGACGATTGCATGATACACAGGTCGCGCGCGTGCTCGACGACACCTTGGTCGTCCTCACTCCCGACAAGCGCGCCGTCGTGCTCGCCGTGTCGACCCATCCGTGGGAGACCGAAGCTTCCGATGTCCCGGACGTCGATCGCGACGGCCGCGGCGACGTCGGCATGATCCGTCCCGGCAAGTACGTCGCCGTCCGGCGAGAAGCGAGCCGCAACATCGCCGGCGCACCGACGTATCGAGTGACGACGGCCGCGGGAAGTGATCGTCTGCCCGGCTGGCGCAACACCGATCACGACGATGCCTACTCGGCCGCGGAACGCGCCGCGTCCGAGTCGCGCGGTGACGTGTTGACCGCGGTTCTGTTCCACCAGGCTGGCGCCGGCGCGCCTCCGGCCATCGGATGTCAGGTGCTCGACGCGGACGGCATCCGCCGACTCGCGACGGAGACAGGTTCACGCTTCGACTACCTGCTGGTCGACGCCAACGACGAGGAGATCCCTTCGCCATGAATTCGAGCTCACTTCCCTTGCGGCTCACGCTTCTCTTCTCCCTCGCGATCGCCCCGGTCCTCGCAGGTTGCCAGGCCGAGGTCGAGCCCGACGTCGAGAGCGTCGACGGCGCCGAGGAGCCGCTTACCTCGGCCTCCGAGGCGGAGCGCGCAGCGGCGCAGAGCGAGGACCTCGGCGACCTCGTGTTCGACAATCTCACGCCGACCGGCACGAAGATGATGCGCGCGTCGCACTGGTGGATGGACGCCCAGGACGGGAGCCCGCGCTATCCGAAGCCACGGATGTGCGCGTCGAACGTCTCGAAGGTGTTCTTCCTCTCGGGGATCACGCGCTACGACCAGGAGGGGGTTCGCAACCTGATCGCCGACGTGAGCGGGCGAGGCGGCTCCACCTTCAAGATGCCGCAATCGAAGAGCGCGTTCATCGCGAAGCTCGCGACGATCTACGGCGGCCACATTCCGGCCGGAACGCTCGTCGCCGGAATGAACACGCGCACGAGCAACCCGGGCGATCAACACGTCGGATTCATCGGCCACACCGATCCCGACGGGACAGTGTGGATCTATCACAACAACTGGTATCGCCCGGCCAACGAGAACGGGCAGCGCAAGCCGTTCATGGTCTCCGCAGAGAACCTTCGACGCGGGTTCGAGCGGCAGTGGATGGCGACGCCGTGGATCCGCATCGCTCGGGATGCCCGCGGCCAGGTCGTCGACGTGAAGTCGCTCATGCCGGCGATCGACGATATGGATCCGTTCAACTCGAGCTACCAGGTGACGCTCGCCGTCCCGCAGGAGATCGTGCGCGAGCTGCGTTGATCGGGAAGACACCCACGACGGCCGAACCGGCCGAGCTTGGACGGGTGGAAGCGCGCTCGCGATCGGCTGAGCTCGCGTGCGCGCAGTGCGACGTCTCGTCACATATCGGCCCAAGAATCGACCCGTTCGGAAGAAAAATGCTCGCCGAGTGATGGTTGAGGCGAGGCTGCGGCGATTGCCTGGTCGGGGACCCACGAAAACCCGAACCGGAAAGATCACGCAACCGATGCGCACTCCCGGCCTGCAGCCGACCTCCTTGCTTCGCTCGTTCCTCTTGCTCGCCAGCGCCCTCGGCGCCGGCTCCGGCGCCGTCCTCGCATGCTCGAGCTCGGAGTGCAGCGGCGCCGCGTGCGCCGGGCCCGTCGATGCCGGCAACGACGTGCAGGATTCCGGCCCGGTTTGCGATCCGGGAACGGACCCGAAGGATCATCCCGAGTGCGTCGACGATGTGTTCGGCGTCTTCATCGACAAGGAAAACGGCGAAGACTCGAACCCCGGCACCAAGGCGAGCCCCGTGAAGAGCGTCAGCGCCGCGCTCACGAAGCTCGGGGACAAGACGCGCGTCTTCCTCTGCGAAGGAAACTACTTCGAGCACATCACGATCTCGAAGCCGCTCTCCGTTCACGGAGGCTTCGCGTGCAAGACCTGGGAGTACAACGGGACGAAGGCGCGCTTCGCGCCGAACGACACCGGGTACCTGCTGCAGGTCGCGCTCGTCACCGAACCGGTTCTCGTCACCGATCTCGCGCTCGAGGCCGTCGACGCGACGGCGAACGGCGCATCGAGCATCGCGGCCTTCGTGACGCGATCCTCGCAGGTGACGCTCCGGCGAATGAGCATCCGCGCGGGCGCGGGCGTCGCCGCTGAAGATGCCGTTGATGCGAGCGACTACGCACCGACGAGCGCCCCCGACGGCTATGCCGGCGACGATCCTGCGCAGCCCGGAAAGGGCAGGCAGAACCCAGGCTGTATCGCGAGCATCGGCGGCGCGGGCGGACGCGACGAGGCGTCCAATGGCCGTCCGGGTCAGGTCTCCATCACGCCGCCGTTCCCGGACGCGAACACCGGGGCTGGCGGAGTCGCGACGGCCGCGTGCAACTCCGGCGGCGCGGGCATCAGCGGCTCGTATGGAGCGGCCGGCAAACAAGGTGTGGGCGCGGCCGCGTTCGGCGTGCTCGACACGACGGGATGGCAGGGCGCCGACGGCCAGCCGGGTGGAAAGGGCGGCGACGGGCAAGGTGGCGGCGGAGGCGCAATGATCGCGGCGACCGGGATCGGTGGCGGCGGTGGACCGGGCGGTTGCGGCGGCGGCGGCGGAGCCGTCGGCAAGGCGGGCGGCTCGAGCATCGCGCTGCTCGTGTTCGACTCGGCGGTGACGGTCGAGAGCTCGACGCTCATCGCCAAGGACGCAGGGAAGGGCGGCAAGGGCGGCAAGGGCCAGCGCGCGCAGCTCGGATCTGCGAAGGCAGGAGCGCCGAACAGCGAGAACGCATGCGCGGGCGGCCTCGGCGGCGCCGGCGGAAGCGGCGGCGGCGGCGGCGGCGGCGCGGGCGGCCTGTCCGCTGGGATCCTCTACAAGGGACCGGCTCCGGTCATCGACGGCACGAGCACGTCGGCAGCGGACGCGCTGTCCTTCGTCACGCTCGGTGCTCCAGGAGCAGGAGGGGCGCTGGGCCTCGGCGGCGAGGCTGCAGAGACGTCCGCGCCGGCGAGCAGCACGGGCGCCGACGGCACTGCGGGCTTGGATGGTGTCGCGAAGGCCGTGATCGCCCTTCCGTGACGGGAGCGGAGGACGCGCCGACGAAGACGTGCTCGGCAGCCTCTTTTCTTGCGACACCTGCCGAGCTGCCGGCTCTTGGGGATGTGACGCACGGAGCGTCGCACTTCAAGGAGTCTCAGCATGGTTCGTTCGATCTTCGGTGTCGTCCTCGTCGCTCTCTCGCTCTCCGCCGTCGTCGGGTGCTCCGGCGGCTCCGATTCGGACGAAGGCACGTCCGCTCCGGCATCGAAAGACGGGCAGGGGTCGTCGGACCCCTCGAAGTCCGCTGATTCGACCGATCCTGCCGCCGGTGACAAGAGCTCGAGCAGCATCGGACCGGAGTGCGAGGCGTACTTCGATTGTTGCGACGAGATCGCGAAGGCACAGCCGTCGCTCGCGGGATCGTGCGACCAGACGCGGAAGGCGGTCGAGGACGCCACCAAGCAGGGCGCGTCGACCGCGACGTACGAGTCGTCCTGCAAGCAGGCGCTCGCGACGATGCAGGGCGCCGGCTACTGCAAGTAGGCATCGAGGCATCGAGCCCAGCCGTCGGACCGGGCGTCGAGAACGCTTGCAACGAGCGCCGAGCTGTTGTGAAACGCTGTCATGCGCTTCGCTCATCTGCTCGTCGCGTCCGGTCTCGTCGTCTCGTCTGTCGTCGCCTGCGGCGGAGGGAGCACCGCTGGCAAGGAGCCGGCGGCGCCGACTTCGACGCCCGCCGCGGCCGAAGGTGGCAACGCCGGTACGTCCGCGAAGAGCGCCGGCGGTCTCGACACCGCCGCGCTCGAGAAGCTCACTGCCGACGAGTCGAAGACCGGCAGCTGCGATGGCGACCACAAGGCTGCCCTCGAGAAGCTCCTCGACGAGATCGAGGCGAGCGTCCGCGCGAAGACGGAGGACGGCAAGCCGCTCAAGATCGAGTCGTTCACGAAGCGGACCCTTTCGCTGTCCGACGCCGCGAAGGGCGTGCAGCTCACGCTGAGCGGCAAGGGCACCGAGGTGCACGTCATCGCCCTCGCTGCGAAGGAGATCTCGCTCGACGTCCTCGCTGGCAATCAGCCGACGACGACGATGCGCTCGCACTACAAGAGCGAGGTCACGAACGGACCGGCGAAGATCTCGCTGCCGAAGGTCGGCGGCGACGTGCCGCTCGAAGGCGACAGCCGTGAGTTCGAGATGAAGCCGGGCACCCCGCTCGACGTGAAGATGCGCGGTCAGGGCTGCGCCGGCGTCGTCGTCTTCTCGAAGAGCTGACCGTCGCGCGCTGCCGCCGCCGTTCGGTCCGGTCGCGAGAGAGTCGTCCTTCTCGCGAGCCTGAACGAACGCATCTACGGGCGCGTTTCACTTGCACACGTACGGGCGGTTCGCCGGGATGCACTCCTTGCGCGTCTCGGTGACCTGCTCGCAGACGAAGCCGCTCGGGCAGTCCTTCGGCTGGACGCAGATGTGATTGCAGACGTAGGGGCCGTCGCCGATCGCGATGCATCGGCCGCCCATGCACTCGAGCCCGGCCCAGCCGTCGCCCGTCGCGCTGCAGCAGTCGCCTGCGGACCGCGTTCCGCGCTCGAACTTCGCGGCGGGGATGCACGTGAACGCGCCGCTCGGTTTGCAGAGGCCTTCTTCGTGTGGGGTCCCGCCGTTGTCGCAGGTCCACGCGAAGTCCGGCGGTCGCGTGCAGATCGAATTCGAGAAGCAGATGTCGCGGCACATCTTGCCGCCGCCGAGATCCTCGCAATGGCGGCTGCGGCACTCCGAGTCGTCGCTGCAGCAGTAGCCGCTCGGGAGCGCGCCGAAAGGACCGGGGCCGTAGCCCGGGGGTAGGTCCTTCCTCGCCTGGTCGCCCTTCGCGTCGTCGCCCTTCGCTTGGTCGTCGGGGAGCGCGCCCGTCGACCCATCTGCGCTCGAGGATGCTCCAGCGTCTCCGCTCACGTCCGCTGTCTTCAGCTCGCCACAAGCCGCGACACTCGCCGTGCCTGCGGCGCAGAGGAGAACGGATGCGAGCCATCGGGGCGACACGGCGGGCCTATAGCACCTGCGCGCGAGGGCGCACGGGCGTCGGACCTGCTTACGTCACGCGCGGGGAAAGTCTTCCCCGCGTGATGCATGTCGCCCTCGATCGGTCGCTGATCCTCAGGCGACTGCGACCTGGCCGCCGCCCGTGTTCGAGACCGTCTTGCCCGCCTTCGCGGCCTCGCTGACCTTCACGCTGACGAGGCGCGATACGCCCGGCTCGCCCATCGTGACGCCGTGCAGGATGTCGACCATCTGCATCGTCTTCTTGATGTGCGTGATGAGGATGAACTGCGAGCGGTCGGTCATGCCGCGGATGGCGTCGCAGTAGCGACCGACGTTCGCCTCGTCGAGCGGTGCATCGACCTCGTCGAGGATGCAGAACGGCGAGGGGCGGATCGAGAAGATCGCGAAGATGAGCGAGACGGCCGTGAGCGCCTTCTCTCCGCCGCTCATCAGCTCGATGCTCGAGAGCTTCTTGCCCGGCGGCTGCGCGACGATGTCGATACCGGTCTCGAGCATGTCGTCGGGGTTCGTCAGCCGGAGCTCGGCCCGACCACCGCGGAACATGTTCGGGAAAAGCTCCTGGAACCGCTTGTTGACCGCGTTGAACGTGTCCGTGAAGAGCTTCTTGCTCTCGCGGTTCATCTGCTGGATGGCGCGCTCGAGATCGGAGAGGGCCTTGTCGAGGTCGGCCTTCTGCGTCGTGTAGAACTCGTAGCGCTTCTCGGCTTCCTCGTACTCGCGCGTGGCGTCGAGGTTCACCGATCCCATTCGGTCGATGAGGCCCGAGAGCTCCGTGATGCGCGACCGCGTCTCGCCGTCCGGCGGCGGACGCATGTGGTAGTCGCCGACGACGCGACCGAGCTCGAGGCCGCGGAACTTCTCGCGGACGCTCGTGAGCAGGTGCTCCATCGCGATCTCCCGCTCGCGCAGGGTCATCTCGTGCTGCGCGAGCGCGTCGCGGGCCACCTGAGCGCGCGTGCGGAGATCCTTGAGACCCGCCTCGCGCTCCTGGAGGCTCGTGCGGAACGCCTCGAAGACCGTCTTCGCTTCGGCGAGACCTTCCTGAGCGATGCGCGCCGCCTCGAGCGCTTCGATGAGGCGCTCCTTGTGCTTCACGAACGTGGCGGCCGTCTCTCCGAGCTCGCGTGCGCCCTCGCACAGCTCGCCGTCGAGTCGGCGCGCACGCTCGGAGAGCTCCGCCTCGCTCCGCGTGAGGCGCTGGACCGTGCCGCGCGCGGCGGTGAGCTTCTCGCGTGCACCGGCGAGCGCGACCTTGCGCTCCATTACGAGCTCCTGCTGCGTCTTGACCTGCTCGCGCCACTCGGTCGCGCGTGCCTCGGCCTCGCCGATCTCGGCGGCGGCGCCTTCGAGCTCCTCGCGCGCCTGCGTGAGGACCTGCTGCGCCGCGGCGCGCTCCTCGTCCGCTTCGACGATGGCGCGACGGAGCTCCTCGAGCTCCATGGCGAGCGCCTCGATGCGCTTTTGGTGCTGTTCGCCTTCGGCCTCGGCGTTCTTGTGATCTTTCTCGGCGTGGACCAGCGCGAGCTCGCTCTGGTGCGCCTGCTGCCGCGCGCGCTCGAGCGCGCCCTGCGTCTCGCCGATCTGCGTGCGGAGGGTCTGATGCGTCGCGAGCCGCTCGGCGAGGAGCGCGTCGAGCCGAGCGACCTCGTCGGTGAGCTCGCGCATCTCGCGCCGGACGTCGAGCATGTGCGCGCCGGCTTCCTGGCCCGTGCCGCCCGACACGCGACCGTCCGCGTGGAAGACCGTGCCGTCGCGGGTGACGATCGGCGCCGCGTCGACCGGGAGGAGCGAGCGCACGTTCAGCGCGGCAGCGACGTCCTCGACGACGATCGTGTCGCCGACGACGGCACGCACCAGCGCCTCGTCTTCGGGCGCGAAGCGGAGCGAATCGACGAGGCGCCCGATGAGACCTTCGGCGACGGGGAGGGGAGCCGTCGCGCGGCCCGCGACGTACGCCGGATGGCGCCCGATGATCGTCGCGCGTCCCTTTCGCGCAGCCGCGAGGTCCGCGAGGAGCGAGATGCCGCGATCGAGATCCTCGACGACGACGTCCTCGAGGTGGCTGCCGAGGAGCCCCGCGAGCGCGCCGGTGAGATCCGCGGGCGCTTCGACGCGGTCCGCGAGGAGCCCCGCGAGCGTCTGGTCCTTCGTCTCGACGAGAGCCTTGGCGCCGGCACCGACACCTTCGCGGCGGGCGTGCATCTCGGAGAGGGCATGGAGGCGCGAGCGCTTCTTGCTCGCCTCGGCCTTCGCCTCTTCGAGCAGCGGCTCGCTCTCGGCGATCGCGCGACGGAGCTCGCCGAGGCGCTCCTCCATCTGCGCCTTCTCCTCCGCGCTCGTGATCTTTCCGCTCTTCAGGTCCTCGATCGCGAGGGCGAGCTGCTCGGTGCGCGCGCGCAGCTCGAGGAGGTTGCCTTCCCGCTCTTCGCGCTCCGCGACGAGCTTCTCCTCGCGGGCACGCATCTCGTCCTTGCGTCGATCGAAGCCTTCGAGCTTCGCCTCGGTGCTCGCGATCGCCTGCTGCGCCTGGCTCACCGCGTTCCGGAACTCGACGACCTCGCGGTCCGCGGCCTCGTGCGCGGCCATCAGCTCGGAGAGCTTGCTCTCCTCCGCGGCGACCGCCGTCGCCACGCCGGTCTCGCCCTCCTCGAGGATCGCGACGTCCGCGGCGACGGCGTCACGCTCGGTGGCGAGGGCGTTCGCCTGCGCGGAGATCTCGGCGAGCTCGCTCTCGGCCTGCGCTGCGCGACGGCGGAGCGCCTCGATGCGGTCCTTCGCGCGCTCGATCGCAGCTTCCTCCGCGCGGGCCTCGTTGTCGGCCGCGAATGCCGCGGTGTTCGTCTGCTCGAGCCTCTCTTCCGCGGTGTGCGCCTCGAGCCGCGCGGTCTCGAGCTCGGACTCGCGCGTCGCGAGGCTCGTCTTCGCTTCCTCGGCTTCCAGTGTGAGGCGCTCGACCTCGGAGCGTTCGAGATACATCCACCCGCGAAGCTCGAGGAACTTGTGCGATGCCTCGTAGAGCTGCAGGTCCTCGAGCTCGTTGCGATACGAGATGAACCGCTCCGCCTTCGCGGCCTGGCGCTTCAGCGAGCTGAGACTGCGTTCGAGCTCGCCGATGATGTCGCCGACGCGCAGCAGGTTCTGCTGCGTGAGCTCCATCTTGCGTTCCGCTTGCTTCTTGCGGCTCTTGAACTTCGTGATGCCTGCCGCCTCCTCGATGAGCAGGCGCCGGTCCTCCGGCTTGGCGCTCACGATGAGGCCGATCTTGCCCTGCTCGACGATCGAGTAAGCCTTCGAGCCGACACCCGTACCGAGGAACAAGTCGGTGATGTCCTTCAGGCGGACGGGCGTCTTGTTGATCAAGTACTCGCTGTCGCCGCTGCGATGGAGACGGCGCGTGACGGCGATCTCGGCGTAGTCCTTGTATTCGAGCGGGATGTCGGTCGGATCGTCGTTCTCGAACGTGAGCGTGACCTCGGCGTAGTCGGCGGGCTTCCGCGACTCCGACCCGTTGAAGATCACGTCCTCCATGCTCTTGCCGCGGAGGTGCTTCGCGCTCTGCTCGCCCATGCACCAGCGGATCGCGTCGACGATGTTCGACTTCCCGCATCCGTTGGGGCCGACGATGCCCATCACCTCGTGGTCGAAGTTCACGACCGTCCGGTCGACGAACGACTTGAAACCACTGAGCTCGAGGCGCTTGATCTTCATTCTGCGTCGATCCTCACCGGGCTTGCGCGGCCCGTGCTTATTCCATCGGCTCGGGGACGCCTTGCCGATACGCTCTCGCTCGATCACCGGGGCGTACCGCGCCCAAAGCGATCCCGCCAGCTGGCTTTACCCAGCTTTTCCACAGCTTCTTCGGCGAACGAGGATTGAACAACGACCATAGGCAGGACGTAACGTCACCTCACATACGGTCAGTGTTCAGTGGTTACGCCTGAACGCACGCTCAAGCAAGCAGGAAAAATCCGTTCAGCGGATTTTCACGTGAAAACCGGAACTTGACGGCTCATCCAGGATCTGTTCGGCGAGGTCCTGGAGGCGCGATGGCGGCAAGTAACGTATTCTGTTCGCTAACCAAGGTCGGAACCCTTGACTTGAGGGTTAGGGAAGACCATTGGGGTCCGTGAAAACACATGCCTACGTACGAGTACGTCTGTTCGGACTGCGCGAATCAATGGGAGGAGATCCAGAAGATCTCCGAGGATCCGATCCAGGTCTGTCCGAAGTGCGGGAAATCGACGGCCAAGCGCCAAATCAGCGGCGGTAACTTCATCCTCAAGGGCGGGGGCTGGTACGCCGACCTCTATTCGTCGACGCCGAAGAGCGGCGAGTCCAAGTCGGGCGGCACTTCGTCGAGCGCGAAGTCCGAGAGCACCACTTCGTCTGCCGCGAAGTCGGACGCGAGCTCGTCGTCGAGCTCACCTGCGTCGAGCTCCTCGGGCTCGAGCAGCACGGCGAAGTAGCCCGCGCGCAGTTACCGTTTCACGACGATCGCGTCGGCCGGCGGCCTCGATGCGCACCGGCCGCTGCACGTCGGCGCACCGGACCGAAGACGAGCGCACGTGCCTCGGCTTCCGTCACGTCGAGCACCCGCGCGACGCGGATGTGGACGAGGTCCATCAAGCGCCCGCGCGGCGGGCTCGCGATCGCCTCGAGCTCGTCGGCGAAGAGCGCAG
>JAEXCN010000509.1 GCA_023402175.1 Pseudomonadota bacterium
GGAAGGGCCCGTTCGTCCGCCGAACGACCGGAATGACGGGAAGCAGGGGCGGAATCCCCTCCACTCCGCGGCCCTCCTCGAATTTCGCATAAGATGCATTATGTCAACTCGCGGCACGGGGATCCCAGGGAATTCCGGGCTTGGGGCGAGTCTCGGCCGCAAACCACTCACTCAGCCAGGCAGCCAGGCGTCCGATACAGCAGCGCTCGGACGGACAGACGCGCCTCCGATGACCACGAGCAAGACGTGCGGAATGTGCGTTGCAGCCGCTCGTCACAATGCCCACGCACGAGCCTTCAGCCCGAGGTGCCGCACCGACGGTTCCAGCGAAGAAACTGCGATTCAAGGCCCTGGCGACCGACTACGACGGGACGCTCGCGGATGACGGAAAGGTCTCGAAGGACACTCTTGCCGCGCTCCGCCGTGCGAAGAAGGCCGGCCGCAAGCTCCTGCTCGTGACCGGCCGCGAGCTCGAGGACTTGATGCGGACGTTCGCCGAGGTCGACGTCTTCGACATCATCGTCGCGGAGAACGGCGCGCTCCTCTACACGCCCTGCCCGCGCCCGCCTCGCGAACGCCCGCTGGCGCCGCCGCCGCCGCCGGAGTTCGCGCAGACGCTCATCGAGCGCGGGGTCGGACCGATCTCGAGCGGGCGCATCATCGTCGCGACGTGGGAGCCGCATCAGAAGGTCGTCCTCGAGACGATCCACGACATGGGCCTCGAGCTCGAGGTCATCTTCAACAAAGGCGCCGTCATGGTGCTGCCGTCGGGCGTGAACAAGGCCAGCGGTCTTCGCGCAGCGCTCGCCGATCTCGGGATCGATCCGAAGGAGGTCGTCGGCGTCGGCGACGCCGAGAACGATCACTCGCTGCTCGGGGCGTGTGGGCTCGGCGTGGCGGTCGCGAACGCGGTCCCGGCGCTGAAGAACCGAGCCGATCTCGTCATGCTCCAGCCACGCGGAGCCGGCGTCGTCGAGCTCATCGACCAGATGCTCGCGACCGACTTCGCGCACGTGCAGAGGGCCAAGCCCGAAGTCACCGCGCCGCTCGTCCCGACCGATAGCGGCTCGTCGGCGCGCCTCGCGCACGAGAAGCGGCCGAAGCACCGCGCCTCGTGAGAAGGCCGAGCTCGTGAACTGCGGGCTCGGGGGCATTGGGGGCGCCGCGCCGGCATCCGCTGCCGAGAACCGCCGTTCTCGGTCGGCCCGTTCACGGCCGTACGCGGAGCGGTGAGGCTCGAAGAAAAACCGCGGGGATCCTTCGGCAAAACGCCGGGTGCGCGCGACGGCTCGGGCCTTGCTCTGCCGGGGCGCACCCATATGTCTTTCTCAGTTTCTCGCTCGTTCCTCGGTGTTGCCATCCTCGTCGCCACCACCAGCCTCGGTGCGGTGGGCTGCGTGAACGACGAAGAGAGCGCGTCGGTCGACGGAACGATGAAGTCCGACGGCTATGCGCTCTTCTCCGTCGAGAACTCCCGTCAGCAGCGCAACGACGTCACCGTCACGATCAAGGACGCGGACCCCGGGGCCAGCTACGTGCTGCTCTACTCCGACAAGGCTCCGAAGAACGTCGGTTGGTTCCTCTTCGACCCGAGCACGAAGTCCCGCTGCGGCGGCGATACCGGTCCGCACTGCGAGGTCGCCGGCTTCGGGTACATGGTCGACGTGGCCAAGGCGGCCGAGGGCGTCACCGAGGTCACGCTTCGCGACGGTCGCTGCGGATGCGATGCGGACCGTCACCATTCGTCCTGGACGGGCCACTGGGCCGTGATGCGCATCGAGCGAACGGATCGGACGAACAAGATCCGCTTCGAGGTCCAGGCGCTCAAGGTGAAGGACTACGCGACGGAGCCCGAGATCGAGCAGCTCCAGTGAGGAGCCCAGTCGTCGCGCAGCGGTTCCGCGGATCGATCGCGGGCGCCGTGGCGAGCTTCCGCGCGATCGTGATGATGGATCGCCGACTGCCATTTGACTGGACGCCGAGCATCGTGAACGGTGCCCCCGATGCTCGCGCACGCGAAGGAAGACAGGAGCTCGCCGAGGGCGATGAACGCCGAAGGCGAAGCTCTCATGAGCGCGGCTCCGCCTCCGAAGAGCAGCCCGCCGCTCGATTGGCGCTCCGGACGAGGCGCGCTCGTGGCGCGCTCGGTACAAGGTCGAACCATCCTTGCTACGGCCAGGGCCGAGAGCCCGCTGAAGTTCGTCCGCCCCACGTTCCCGGGGACGAGCTGCGCCGCGGTCTGCCTCGTCACGTTCGGCGGTGGGCTCGTCGGTGGCGACGCAGTCGATCTCGATGTCGAGGTCGAGTCCGGCGCGACGCTCGTCGTCTTCACGCAGTCGTCCACGAAGGTGTTTCGCGGGTCCTCTCGTCAGGTCCTGCGCGCGAAGGTGGAAGGTACGCTCGTCATGCTGCCGGACCCGGTCTCGGCATTTGCTGGCGCTCGCTACACGCAGCGGATCGACGTGACCCTCGGGCAGGACGGAGCGTGCGTCGTCCTCGACGGCTTCACCTCGGGCCGAGCCGCGTTCGGCGATCGCTGGGCGATGACGGCGCTCGACTTCCGTACGACGATCGCCCGTGGCGGCCAGACTGTTCTGTGCGATGCGCTTCGCCTCGACTCGGCAGACGGAGCGATCGCGGATCGAGCTGGCCGCTTCGAGGCGTTCGCGACGCTCGTGTCCGTCGGTCGCAAGGCGCAGCCGGTGACGGACGCGATCATCCGGGACCCGATCGCACCGCCGTCGAACGAGCTCGTCGTCGCGGCGAGTCCCCTTCCCCGTGCCGAGTCGCTCGGCGTGCCGGGGGCGATCGTGCGGATCGCCGCGTCGAGCCCGGCGGAAGCGCTCGCGGCGGCGCGCTCGCGTCTGCGAAGCCTTCCCGACATCGATGCCGTGGACCCCTTTGGTTCTCGGTACTGAGCCGCCATGCATCTGTCCCCCCGCGACATCGACAAGCTCGTTCTCCACGGTGCGGGCTTCCTCGCGCAGAAGCGTCTCGCGCGGGGGCTCCGCCTGAACTACCCGGAGTCCGTCGCGCTCCTCGCGTCACAGCTCCTCGAGCTCATTCGCGACGGCGAGCGCTCGGTCGCGGAGTTGATGGACATCGGCCGAACGATGCTCGGCAAGAAGCAAGTGCTGCCCGGCGTCGCGTGGTTGATTCGCGAAGTCCAGGTCGAGGGGACGTTCCCCGACGGTACGAAGCTCGTGACGGTCCACGATCCGATCCAGCTCGATCACGGCGACCTCACGCTCGCTCTCCACGGCTCGTTCTTGCCCGTCCCCGAGCTGACCGCGTTCGAGCGAGAGACCGACGTGGCGCAGGTTGGCTCGAACGCCGGCGCGATCGACGTGCGCGAAGGGACCATCGAGCTCTATGCAGGACGCCCGCGCGTGACCCTGCACGTGACGAGCCGCGGGGATCGTCCCATCCAGGTCGGAAGCCACTACCCGTTCGATCGCACGAACCGCGCGCTCGAGTTCGATCGCGCAGCGGCGGTCGGCAAACACCTCGACATCCCGGCCGGCACCGCCGTGCGCTTCGAGCCCGGCGAGACCCGCACCGTCACGCTCGTCGAAAGCGCGGCATCCGTGATCGAGGGCGCGCTCTCGCCGCAGGAGGTCGCCTCCGAGCACGAGCGCGCAGCGATGGCGCTTCCGAAGGGATCGGCGTCGTGAGCCAGATCGACCGCCGCGCGTACGTCGGCATGTACGGACCGACGGTCGGCGACCGCGTCATGCTCGGCGACACGGGGCTCGTCGCCGAGGTCGAGCGAGACTTCGCCGTCTACGGCGACGAATGCAAGTTCGGTGGCGGCAAGGTGCTCCGCGATGCACAAGGGCAGATGCCCGGCGTCGACGACGCGAACGCGCTCGACGTCGTCATCACGAACGCGCTCATCGTCGACTGGACCGGCATCTGCAAGGCCGACGTCGGCATCAAGCACGGACGCATCGTCGGCGTCGGCAAGGCCGGCAACCCGAACGTGATGAGCGGAGTCAGTCCCGCCATGGTCGTCGGCGTCACGACCGAGGCGATCGCCGGTGAGGGACTCGTCCTCACGGCGGGCGGCATCGATGCGCACATCCATTTCATCTGCCCGCAGCAGATCCACGAGGCCCTCGCGAGCGGCGTGACGACGTTCGTGGGCGGCGGGACCGGACCGGCGACCGGAACGAACGCGACGACGTGCACACCGGGCGTGCGCAACATCGAGCTGATGCTCCGCGCGACGGACGCTTTTCCCATCAACATCGGCCTCACCGGCAAAGGCAACTCGTCGGACCGCGCTGGGCTCCTCGAGCAGATCCGCGCAGGCGCCGTGGGCCTCAAGCTCCACGAGGACTGGGGCACGACGCCCAGCGTGATCGACACCGCCCTCGGAGTCGCGGAAGAAGAAGACGTTCAGATCACGATCCACACCGACACGCTCAACGAATCGGGCTACGTCGACGACTCGATCGCTGCGTTCAAGGGGCGGACGATTCACACGTACCACACCGAGGGCGCCGGCGGCGGGCATGCGCCGGACATCCTGCGGGTCTGCGGGGAGCCGAACGTCCTCCCGAGCTCGACGAACCCGACGCGTCCCTTCACGAAGAACACGCTCGACGAGCATCTCGACATGCTCATGGTCTGTCACCACCTCGACTGGAAGATCCCAGAAGACGTCGCATTCGCGGAGAGCCGGATCCGCGGAGAGACGATCGCGGCGGAGGACGTCCTGCACGATCTCGGCGCGCTGAGCATCATGTCGAGCGACAGCCAGGCGATGGGACGCGTCGGCGAGGTCATCTGCCGGACGTGGCAGACGGCGTCGAAGATGAAGGACGAGCGCGGGAGGCTGTCCGAGGAGCGCGGCAACAACGACAACTTCCGCATCCGGCGTTACGTCGCGAAGTACACGATCAATCCCGCCATCGCGCACGGGATCTCGCACGAGGTCGGGTCGGTCGAGGTCGGCAAGTGGGCCGATCTCGTCCTGTGGCGGCCGGCGTTCTTCGGGATCAAACCGGAGCTCGTCCTGAAAGGCGGCTTCATCGCGTGGGCGCAGATGGGCGATCCGAACGCGTCGATCCCGACGCCGCAGCCTTCGTACTTGCGCCCGATGTTCGGAGCGCACGGTCGTGCAATCGGCGCGACAAGCATCGCGTTCGTCTCGCAGCGTGCGATGGCCGAAGGAACCGTCGCGGCCCTCGACCTGACGAAGAAGCTCTACGCCGTGCGGACCTGCCGCGGGATCGGCAAGAGGGACATGCGCCTCAACTCCGCGCTGCCGGCGATGCGGATCGATCCCGAGACCTACGAGGTCTTCGCCGACGGAGCGCTCCTCCGGGCGTCACCTGCCTCGCGCGTGGCTCTTGCACGCCTCTACTCACTCTTCTGATCGAGCTCACTCGAACGATGGCGCCGAAGACCTGGCTCCTCCTCCAACTCGCCGACGGGACGTTCCCGAGCGGCGGCTTCGCACATTCCGCAGGGCTCGAAGCCGCGAGCGTCCTCGGAGGCCTCGCCGAGGCGAGCGATCCGACCGCGAGCTTCCTCGAGGCGAGCCTGCGGCAGGTCGGGCGCGCTTCCCTGCCCTTCGTCCGAGCGGCCGCGGCGGACCCGACCCGCCTCGCGGAGCTCGACGAGAGCTTCGATGCCACGCTGCCTCTGTCGGGGCCGAATCGTTCGAGTCGTGCCCAGGGGCGTGCACTCGCGAGCTCCACCTCACGTATCTGGGATGTGCTCGCACCGATCGCCGAGCACGCGCGAATCGGCCCCGGTCACCACGCTCCGATGTTCGGCGCGATCTTCGGCACGCTCGGGATCGCCCCAGAAGAGACGCTTACCGCTTACCTCCACGGCGCCGCGCGCGGGATCCTCTCGGCCGCTGTCCGTCTCGGGCTTCTCGGACCGCTCGAGGCGCAGCGCCTCCACGCCGAACGCGCTGCGCTGCTCGACGCGATCCTCGACAGCGCACGTCCGCTCGAGCCGGTCCAGGCGGCACAGACCGCGCCGCTCCTCGAGATCTATGCGGCGCTCCACGAGCGCCTCGACGGAAGGATGTTCCAGTCATGAGCCACGATCCGCATTCCCCCGAGGACCAGCACAGTCACACGCACCGGCACGGTCACGATCACGTCCACGATCACGTTGCCGGGCACACGCACGAGCGCTGGAGCGGACCCGGGCTGTTTCGCAGCCGCCCGCCGCGGCGACCGCGGTCGTTCGGTGGTCGCGCCTTCACCGTCGGCATCGGCGGTCCCGTGGGAAGCGGCAAGACGGCGCTCGTGCTGTCGCTCTGCCGCAAGCTCCGTGACCGGATGCGTGTCGGCGTCGTGACCAACGACATCTTCACCCGTGAAGATGCCGAGTTTCTCCAGCGTCATGAGGCGCTGCCGATCGGACAGATCCGCGCCGTCGAGACGGGCGGATGCCCACACGCCGCGATCCGCGAAGACATCACGCCGAACCTCGATGCACTCGAGGACCTGATGCGCGCCTGCGCTCCCGAGGTCCTCGTCGTCGAGAGCGGCGGCGACAACCTCGCCGCGCAATACAGCCGCGAGCTCGTCGACTTCACGATCTACGTCATCGACGTCGCCGGCGGCGACAAGGTCCCGCGCAAAGGCGGCCCCGGCGTGACTCAGAGCGATCTCCTCGTCGTGAACAAGACGGACCTCGCTCCCCACGTCGGTGCGAGCCTCGAGGTGATGGCGCGAGATGCCGAGCGCATGCGTCAGGGCGGCCCGGTCGTGTTCGCGCGCTGCAACGTTGGCCACGGAGTCGACGAGATCATCGAGCACGTGCTGCGCGCCCGCACCGAGGCGCTCGCAGCGGCAGCTTCGCCTCGCGTCAGCCGCTAATTGGGATCCGGCTGTTCGAGACCGGGCGCCAGACGAAGTCCGTCTCGGCGATCGCTTGTGGCGTGAGATCGCTCTGAGCGACGACCTTGCCTTCGCCTCGCGGCACGATGCGCGACACGGAGCTGACGAAGCACACGCGGACGCGGTGCGTACCGCCATCGAGGTACGACGACGGGATCGCGAACCTCGCCATGAAGGTGACTTCGGAACGATCGAGCCCGGAGTCGACGTCCGTCGCGCGACCGACATCGGCGAACTCGCCGTCGAAGAAGAGCTGGGCCCAGACCTCTTCCTGCTCGGTGCGCCGCTTGCGCGTCATCGACGCGAGCGCGATCGCGCCCGGTGCTCCGATGCCGTCGACGGGGGCGACGGCCACGTCGGAGAGGACCCCTGAAGCGGTGGCACCGCGACTAACCGGGGTACAAATGACCTCGAACCCATCGAACGTCACTTCGCGCTTCGGCAGCATGCGGGAGACCGTTGCTGCACGACGCGTGCCTCGATCTCCTCCGAGAAAATGCGTTCGCTCTCTCGTGTCGCGCGGCGCCAACGGTGATCGATCCGTGCCGCTGATGAGGCTTTTGCTCATCAGCCGGCTGACCCTCGCCGCGAGGGCTGTCGATCTCGCCCGGGCCGGATTGCCCTCGTCAGTCGAGGTTCGTCCTGAACTTCCGCGCCTTCGTCGTCGGAGCCGTCGTCGTGCTGGCGACGGGCGCAGCTGGCGTCGTCGACGCGCTCGCGGCCGGAGCAACGACCTTCGGTGCCGTCGGCGCGGGGGCCGCCGTCGAGGTCCGCGCGCTCGCCGGCGTGGTCGCCGCCGCGGATGCGACGGGCTTCGGCATCGCTGCGGGCGCGGCGCCCGGCGTCGGCTCCGTGAGAGCAGACGCTTCCGGCGCCGCGGCGGACGACGCTGTCGGTACCGGACTGTCGACCGTCGCCGTCTCTGGTGTGACGAGCGCCGCGGGCGAGCTCGCCAGCGAGCTGGTCGTCGCGGTCGCCGCCGTCGAGCCGTGCTGGCCAGCGAGACGAAGCCCGATCGCCGCGACGGCGACGAGGACGACTGCACCTGCGCTCATCGCGATACGCGACTTGCCCGCGCCCGAAGGCGAGCGCTCGTAGTCGAGCGCGTCCAGGGCAGTGCGCTCTTCTTTCGGCGGACTGCCCGCGGGTGGCTCGCTCGGCGCGCGAGCCTCGGCCGGCGACGCGTTCCCGTCGAGCACCTGCGTGTTGCCCGCCCTCGCGTTCGCCTTCTCGCGCTGCCTCTCCTTCTTGGCTTCGAGCTCCGCGAGCGCGCGCTTCGCGACTTCGGGAGCATCCTCCGACCAGACGATCGGAGTCCCGCCGCTCTGCTTCGTCGGCGGCGCGTCGTCACTGCCGAGCGTCCTCGCGACGGCCGGGGTCGGCGGGCCGACCTTCTCGGGCCGAGATTGCGGTCCGGTGATCGGCGGCTGCGCCTTCACGAGCGCCGCCGGGAAGCTCCCGCTCGAGCGACGAAGCGGAGGCGGCTCGCTCGGGAGCGAGATCGTGAACTGCAGGCTCGTCCTCCCCTGCGCGGCGCCCCATGCCGCGATCTCCTCCTGGTACTCGCGCGCGGAGCGGTATCGCTGGTCGGCATCGCGCGCGAGGCCCTTCATCACGATCGCCGCGAAGGTCTCGTCGACGTCGGGCGCGAGCTCGCGGATCGGCCGCGGCTCTTCGAGGACGATCTTGAAGAGCAGCTCGTGGAGGTTCGCGGCAGAGTGCGGCAGCTCTCCCGTGAGCGCACGGTAGAAGATGACGCTCGCCGCGTAGAGATCGGTCCGCCCGTCGACATCGCGCGCGCCGCGTGCCTGCTCGGGTGACATGTACAGTGGCGTCCCCATCATCATGCCGGTCGACGTCATGTCGCTCGGCTCGTCCGCTCGGGGAACGATCTTCGCGACGCCGAAGTCGAGGATCTTCACGACCTCCGCTTTGCGTGGACCACGCGCGAGAAAGACGTTCGCGGGCTTGAGGTCGCGATGGATGACACCGGCCTGGTGCATCGTCCCGAGCCCCTCGAGGATCTCGAACGCAATCGGCGCGAGCTGGGCCGAGGTGAGCCTGCCCTTGGCGAGGCGCTCGTCGAGGCTCTCGCCGTCGAGGAACTCCATCACGATGAAGCGCTCACCATTCGGGAGATCCCCGAGGTCGAGGACGTCACAGACGTGCGGCGAGCCGATGCGCGCGGAGGCACGCGCCTCGCGCTCGAAGCGCTGAGCGAACTCGGGCGACGACGCAACGTGCTCGTGGAGCACCTTGATCGCGACGCGCCGCTCGATTCGGACATTCTCGCCCTCGTAGACGGTGCCCATCCCGCCTTCGCCGATGCGGCGGATCACGCGGTATTTGCCGTCGACGACAGCTCCGGGCTCGATGGCGGTCGGCACGAGGATCTCGTGATCCTAGCTCGGGCACCGTCCGCGCGTCACTCTCCAAGCGGATGACATCGCGCGCGGTTCAGCGTCCGCGTCGCTGGTTGCGTCGCTGGTCGCGTTATTGGGGTGGCTTGGCGTCCGTGACCTGTGCGACACCCGGCGTCTCCGTGGGCCGGTCTCCCTGGAAGGTCGCTTCGAGGCCGACGTCCGTGGCGAGCTGCTCGAAACGGAACGCGCGGACGCTGCCGCCGTTACCGTCGTCGGTGTAGACCTCGACGCGATAGGTCACGCCGGTCTCGATCATCCCGGGAACGACCGCGTCGTAGTCGGTCGCCGTGAGGACCGGCACTCGGTACGTCGCGACGACGCGGTTCGTGCTCGCGTCGCCGATACGCACTTCGACGCGGCTGTTGGCGAACGGCCCCATCGCCTTCATGTGGACGGTGGCTGGCTTTCCGAACTCCCTCGCAGGGCTCGGCGTGTTCAGGTTCGTGAACGACTGGTTGTGGTCGAAGACGACGACGTACGTGCCGTTCTCGTCGAGCATCTTGTCGTCGAGCGAGAGCCGCCAGGCGTGATCGAGGAACGTGTCCGGCCGCCGGTCGTAGTCGCCGGACGAGTCGTGATCGGCGTAGAAGTCGAACCGGAAGGGACCGTTCTGCTTCGGAACGGCCCCCTCGACGAAGAAGGACGCGGCAGGCCCACCGAGCGGGATGATGAGCCCACGCGACTGGATCACGTTCGAGCCGTCGACGACGCGGTACTCGAAACGCTCGTTGACATGCGACGTCATGCCGCGAACCGTGACACGCAGGTCCGAGAAGTTCGACGGCGCAAGAGGAGGTGCCTTCTCGAAGCGATCGAGATCGGTGACGACGAAGCACGAGCTCGACGCGAGGCCGAACGCGACGCCCAGAAGAAGACGAGCGATCCGAGCACCCATCAGAGCGCGAGCCTCCAGTCGCCGAGCACGCTCGCCTTCGCAGGCGCCGGCGCGGGCTTGTGCTCGGGCGTCGCGGTCGACACGCGGTATGCCCAGTAGAGGCCACCGAGCGCCGTCACGGTTCCGAGCACGAGGAGCAGATCGGTCACACCAACGAACGTCCGCGCGCTCGAACGTTGACCGTCGAGATCGAAGCCGCGCGGGCAAACGTCGTTCGGACAGCGAGCGGCGATGTCGCTCGTCTTGCTCAGCGCGACGATTCCCGTGATCCCGCCCGCGACGAGCATCGCGCCCCCTGCGGCGGTGACGATGATGGGCCCGACCGCGGAGGGCCTCTCGGGCTGGGCCGAGGTCGCGCCCGGCGGCAGCGTCCTCACCGGCTCCCTCAGGGAGAACGTGTGCTCGTCCTTGGTCCCGGCGTACGCCTCGACCTCCCACGTCGCGTCCTCCCGCCCGGAGAGCTTCGCCGTGATGACGTGATGGCCTGGACGGATGCCGATCGTGATCTTGCCGTTGGTGACCGGGCCGTAGGCGTTCGTCACGCGAGCGCCGCGCACCGGCACGCGCTCGTCGATGATCATCGCGCCCGGAGGGCTCACCTCGAGCGTGATCCGCGCGACGCCGACGGTGAGCGTCTGCAGGTCGCGGACGATCTGCGCGCGCTCTTCGGGATCGATCTCCGAGACCTCGCGCAGGTAGCGCGAATAGGCGTCGATGGCTTCGCCGTCGCGCTCGAGGCGCATCGCGCAGAAGCCCATGTTGCCGAGGATCTTCGGTGAGCCGGAGAGGTCGTATGCGGTCCGGAACTGCCGATACGCCTCCTCGACCTTCTCCCCTTCCGGGTCCTGAAGGAGGGCGACGCCGGCGTTGAAGTGCTGCTTCGCCTGCTCGCTGATCGCCGGCGTCGCGGCAGAATCGGATGATTGCGCGGGCGGCGGCGGTGCCGGTGAGTCTTGCGCCGTCGCGAGACGCGATCCGGAGAGCACGATCGACGCCGCGAGCGCGGCGACAGCCCAGCGGACCCTCTTCATCGGACAACCGAATATCGCGGCGCGGCTCCCGGTTGCAAGGCTCGTCTGTGCCGTGTCCGTCGCCGGCCGCTCGGCCGCTTGGCCGCTGCGCGCGCGCTCAGCGCATGCCCCACAGCTCTTCCTTCTGGGCGCGCGTCATCAGCTGCTTCATCGCTTCGAGGAGCGGCAGTCCTTCGTGGAGCACGCGATACACCTGCTCGGTGATCGGGACGTCGACCCCGTGCCGCTGCGCGAGCTGCCACGCCGCCTTCGCAGTGAGATAGCCCTCGGCGACCGTCCGCTGCGACGCGAGATACGTCGCGGGATCGACGCCCTCGGCGACCTTGAGGCCCAGCGCGCGATTGCGCGACAAGGCGCCTGTCGTCGTGAGGATCAGATCCCCGACCCCGGACAGGCCCATGAACGTGAGCGGCTCGCCGCCGAGCGCGATACCGAGCCGTGCCATCTCGGAGAGGCCGCGGGTGACGAGCGCCGCGCGTGCGTTCGTCCCGAGACCGAGGCCGTCGCAAGCTCCCGCCGCAACCGCGAGGACGTTCTTCATCGCGCCGCCGACCTCGACTCCGACGGGATCTTTGCTCGTGTAGACGCGGAAGAACGGCGAGTGCAGCGCCGCCTGCAGATCGAGCGCGGCGGCCTCGTCGCGCGCCGCGACGACGACGTCGGTGGGCAGCCCCGAGGCGACCTCGCGCGCGAAGCTCGGACCGGAGAGCGCCGCAAGCGTGCTCGGATCGACCTTCGGCAACGCCTCCGCGACCACGTCGAGCATGAGGAGGAGCGAGTCGTTCTCGATCCCCTTCGTCGCGACCGCGATCCGCGCGTTCGCGGGGAGGTGCGGCGCGACCAGCCCAGCAACGGAGCGCAGGAACGCCGACGGTGGCACGAGCAGCACGACGCCCGCCCCCTCGAGCACCTCTGCCGGGTCGGACGATGCGCGGATCGACGCCGGGAGCGTGACTCCTTCCAGGAACAGGCGGTTTTCGTGACGCTCGTTGACGTCGCGTACGACGTCAGGCTCACGCGCCCACAGACGGACGTCGTGCTCGAGACGCGCAGCATGGGCAGCGAGCGCCGTTCCCCACGCCCCTGCACCGATGACGGCAACCGACTTCTTCACGCCACGAGGATACGCGAATGCTCCTCGGTCTGCGCCGCCGATGCGGTCAGGATGTCGACTTGCTTTGCGCGTCGAGGCCTTCGCCGACGAGCTTCGACGGCGCCTCGCTGGAGATGCACCAGAGCTGATGGGCCGCGCGCGTCGCACCGACGTACAGCGCGTGCCGCGCCTGCGCCGTGTCCGCGTAGCTCGAAGCCGTCGTCTCGAGGAGGATGACCTCGTCGAACTCGAGGCCCTTCGTCTGTCGCACGTCGGTGATGTCGAAGCCGCGCTCCCACGTGAAGTCCTGGCGACGCACGCGGCGCACGTTCGGGACCTCTGCGCGCACGAGGCCGTCGTAGTAGACCTCGGCCTGTTGCGGGAAGCGCGCGAGGAGCGCCACGTTCGCCTCCGGCTCGGCCGCCGCGAGATCGCGCAGGGCATCGGCGAGGAACGCAACCGCCTCGCCCGCCGAAGCGAACGTGAAGAGCTCGACGGGAGGACCATGACGCGTCGCGATCGGCTCGGCCTCGTGCGCGTACGGGCCGAGCACGCCGCGCGCGAAGGACGTGATCTCCGCCGTGGATCGATAGCTCACCTTCAGCGGCTCGATCATGCCCGCGCCGCCCGGGACGCCGAGCTCCTTGAGCGTCTCGTCCCAGTCGAACGCCACGTGGACGTCCTCTTCCTCGCGCATGCGCTGGGCGACGTCGCCCGCGAGCGTGACCGAAAGCTCGGACACGGCGCGATCGTCGCGCGAGCCCGCCGCGACATCGAGAAGGATCTTGAGCTCGACGGGGCTCGCGTCCTGGACCTCGTCGATGAAGAGGTGCGCGAGCGTCACCGGCTGGCCTTCGCCGTCGAGGAGCGGACCGCGGAGGACCTGGAAGAGGCGGAGGAGAAGTGCGCGATCCTCGAGGTCGAGGCTCGGCAGGTCGCCGTCTCGCTCCCCTTCCGCGCGGATGCGGGCCTGTCGCACGCACCACTCGTGGACCTGATCGAGCTGACCGCTGCCGAAGTACTTGCCGAAGTACCTATCGAGACGCTCGCGGCTCGTGACGATCTCGTCCCACGCGCCGACGACGTTCCGCGCCTCGGTCCGGAGCTCCTGCCCCAGCGCTTCGACCGCGCCCCGCGTGACCTGCGGGAGGTCGGCGGCGGGCTTCGTTCCGGCGAGATCGCGCTTGCCGGCGATCCACTGCGCGAGCTGCGTCACGCGGCGATCGGGGGCGCCCTTCGTCACCTTCCACGCTGCGAGCACGCGCTCGCCTTCGGGCCAGCGCGGCATCGCAGACGCGATCTTCGCGTCGATGCGCCCCATTGCTTCCGCCGCGATCGCGTCGACCGCCTCGAGCATCGCGGGATGGTTCTTCACGCGCGAGACGAGCGGCGGCGTCTCGTCGCTGATTGCGGTCGGCAGCCTCGGGAACATGTCGAACATGGCGCGCACCGCCCAGCGGTGGAACGTCATGACGGGCACGCCCTCGACGCCGAGGCTCGGTAGGACGCGGCTCGTGTAATGGACGAGCGCTTCGTTCGGCACGATGACGAGCATCTTGTTCGGTCGGAAGCGCGACGGCTGACTCGCGTGCAGGTACGCGACGCGATGAAGGCCGACCGTCGTCTTGCCGCTTCCGGCGCTGCCCTGGATGGCGACGAGGCCGGTCCCGGGCTTCGTGATGAGGTCGTACTGCTCCTTGTCGAGCATCGCCGCGATCTCCGGAAGGAGACGATCGGCCGACGTCGACCGCGTCCGCCCGTCTTGCGTCGTCGCGGTGGCCGCGGCTGCGGCCGCGGACTTCTCGCCCGCCTGCGAAGGCAAACGAAGCCGTGCGGTGTGCGCGGCCGCGCGGCGCCAGGTTCCGTCGGCCTCCTTCACGAACGTGCCCTGCGGCGCGGTCACCTTCCGGAGCTCGCCGTCGACGATCGCGACCGTGCGGCGCGAGACGACGACACCTTCGACCGGCTGATCGCCGAGCGTCTCCTCGTAACCGTCGCCCTCGCGGTAGCGGTAGAAGATCCGGCTGACGGGCGCGTTGCGCCAGTCGACGATGCGCACGCCCGCGCCGGGATCGAGGTACTGCCGCGAGCCGACGAGGACGTCACGGCGACGTTCCTTGCCGGGACCGCGACCACCGCGGGTGAGGACGGTCTCCTCGAGCCGGAGATGGCCGAAGTACGGGCTCTTCCGATCGACAGCGCCGGTCGTGCCCTTGCCGCGGTGCGCACGCAGCGCGCCGAGGTTGTGCATCTGCTCGAACAGCGCCGGCAGGTCTTCGGGCTTCGCCGAGGCGGCGAGATCGCGGAGCTCGACGAGGCGACGATCGTCGTCGGCCAGCGCCTCCGCAAGAGCTCCAGGCGGAGGCTGTGAGGTATGGTTCGGGCTCTCGCCCGACGCGTTCGCCCCGTCCGCGGCGCCGAGCGCGCGTTGGACGACCTCGAGCAGACGAAGCTCTTCACGCACGACCCGCGTGCCGTCCTCGTCGTTCTCGAGACCGGGGATGGGGGCGAGCTCTTCGGGCGCTCTTGTCAGGGTGCTTTCGACGACGTCACTCACGGGAACGTGCTGACTTAGCACACTCCATGCGCATCTCGCAGGCTCGACTCAGAGCAGAAGCTGCTCGCCCAGTGTGAGGACCGTCAGCTCCACACCCTTGAGCTTCGCGCACTGCTTCTCGACCTCGCGCTGGAAGGCCGGCTTGATGTGATAGAGCAGCGTCGGAAGGTCCTTCGGGCGCGCGTATTTCTCGAGGTCCTTCACGAGCGTCTGCGGCGTGTGATGGCCGCTCAGCGTTGCGATTCGCTGCGCCTCGTTCGGGAAGCTCACCTCCATGAGGAGTGCGCGGAGATCTTTCTCCTCGTTGAGCAGCTCCCAGAGGCGATCCGTCGGGCCGGTATCGCCGCTGTACGCGATGGCAGCGCCGTTCTTGTCGACGATGAACGCGCTCGTGTCGATCGTGTGACTGACCGCGATCGGACGGACGCCGAAGCCGCAGATCTCGGTGCGCACCTCGGGCTTGAGCGCCTTGTAGACGATCGTCGGCTCCTTCTTCGACGGGATGGCCGTGAAGTCCGGCCAGAGCAGGTCGTTGAAGAAGTGCTTCTTGAGGACGTCGAGCGTCGGCTTCGTTCCAACGACCTGCAGCGGCGCACAGCCGTGTTGCGCGCGGTTGTCCGCGATCGTCGCGAGGTCTCGGATGTGGTCGAGATGCGAGTGGCTGACGAGGACGGCCTCGAGCTTGTACTGGAGCGGGAGATCGAGCCCGCTCGTGAGCGAGCCAGCATCGATCGCGAGCCTCTCGTCCAAGAGGAAGGCACACGTGCGGTGCTTCGGAGTCTCACCTCCGTGACAGCCGACTACGCGAAGCTGCACGGGTCCGTCCGGGCAGCCCTGAGCCAGTCGTAGTGGGCGGCGTGGCGCATCATGGGCAGAGACGAGCTTATCGCCTCGCTTCCGAGCGAGTCAAAAACGCACCTTTCGCCGGCCCCCAATCGCGCCGCGCGGCGCCCGGTCCAGTCGGCGGCCGCGGATGCGGTTTGCCCGCGGCGTCGCGTCCGTCGCCGGGCGCCACGGCGGCCGCCGGACCGGCCGAGCTCGGTTTCGTCGATGCTCTTCGCAAGGCAGGAACTTCTCAGTAGACTCGACCGCATGCGAATCCGAACTGCTCTTTCGTTGATGGCGACGGCGCTGGTCGTGCTGTCGGCGTGCGGCGAAGACCCGCCGGCCAAAGACCCGTCGTCCGTGAGCTCGAAGGACTCCGACAACAAGTCGGCGGACAAGGGCGGCGACAGCCAAGGCGGTGGCGGTGGCAAGAGCGAGATCAGCTGCAAGGGCAAGCCCGAAGTCGGCAAGAACGCGTCGACGTTCACGCTGTCGTCCGTCAACGGCGGCAACAAGATGTCGATCGAAAAGGGCAAGGTCACGATCGTCGACTTCTGGGCGACGTGGTGCGAGCCCTGCAAGAAGTCGTTCCCCAAGTACCAGGAGCTCTACGTCAAGTACAAGGCGAGCGGGCTCGAGATCCTCGCCGTCTCCGTCGACGACGAGAAGAAGGAGATCCCG